>NZ_JAPCJC010000006.1:38252-357691 GCF_027707805.1 Aeromonas sp. QDB20
TCTCTCACGTACTTTTTCCCGACCTGCAAGTAAGGAAGCCTGATGACTGAACGCTATATAGGCTTGATGTCCGGTACCAGAATACGGCATGGGATCGAGGCCACTCCCTCTCTCACGTACTTTTTCCCGACCTGCAAGTAAGGAAGCCTGATGACTGAACGCTATATAGGCTTGATGTCCGGTACCAGCATGGATGGCATTGACGCCGTGCTGGTCGTGATCGAGGGGGATCAACTGCGGGTCGAGGCGGCCCTCAGCCACCCCTGGCCCACCGCCCACGAGCTGCACGCACTCAGCACCCCGGGCGACAACGAGATCGATCGCATGGGGGTGGCCGACAACCTGGTCGCCCGCGAATTTGCCGCCGCCACCCACGCCCTGCTGGCCAAGGCGGGGCTGACTCCCAAGGATATTCGCGCCATCGGCAGCCACGGCCAGACCATCCGCCACCGTCCCCAGCTCGGCTTTACCCTGCAGATCGGCAACGCGGCCCTGCTGGCGGCGCTGACCGGTATCGACGTGGTGGCCGATTTTCGCACCATGGACATGGCCCTCGGCGGTCAGGGGGCGCCACTGGTGCCCGCCTTCCATCAAGCCTTCTTTGCCCGCCCCGGCGCCCTGCGGGTGGTGCTCAACCTCGGCGGCATCGCCAATATCTCTGTACTGCCGGGCCAGGCCGATGGCGTCTATGGCTTTGATACCGGCCCGGCCAACACCCTGCTCGACGGCTGGTATCGCCGCCATCACCCCCAGGGGGCCGGCTACGATGCCGGCGGCCAGTGGTCGGCCAGCGGCCAGCTTATCCCTGCACTGCTGGAGCAGCTGCTGGCTCACCCCTACTTTGCCGCCCCCCACCCCAAGAGCACCGGGCGGGAGATGTTTACCCTCGACTGGCTCGATGGCGAGCTGGCCGGCCACGCCCATGCCCCGGCGGATGTGCAACGCACCCTGCAGGCGCTCACCTGCCACAGCGTCGCCCGCCAGCTGCCCGCACTGGCTGATGCGCAGAGCCAACCCGAGCTGTATGTCTGCGGCGGCGGCGCCCATAACGCCCCTCTGCTGGCGGAGCTGGCCAGCCTGCTGCCCGGCTGGCGCATCGCCAACACGGCCGAGCTGGGGATCGCCCCCGACTGGATGGAAGGCGCGGCCTTTGCCTGGCTGGCACAACGCTTTATCCACCGCCAACCCGGTAACCTGCCCGCCGTCACCGGTGCCAGCCGCCCCGCCGTGCTGGGTGCCCTCTATCCCGCCTGAGCCAGGACTAGCCCAAGGCACCGCCTGAACAAGGAGGGCAACCTGCCCTCCCATACGCCTGTGCCAGCCGCCCCGCGATACTGGGTGCCCTCTATCCCACCTGAGCCATACCTGGTCTAAGGCACCGCCTGAACAAGGCTCCTGCAACCCAGGCGGCCGACCTCTCAAACACCAGACCCAGTCGCGCCGACCATGGGGCGATACCGGGTTTTTCCGCCAGAACAGGGCAACGCGGCAGCGCTATCTTGTCCGGGTTCCAGGCACAAGCTTTACACCCGCTGAACCAGCCTGCCCCCCCTGTTGCATCATTCGCCCGATATCGGCTGGGCTGGAACATCCGTCCTAATATTTGCCCCTGATGGCGCTTGTCCCACGCTGCAATTTCATTGCATAAACCTGACGGGTGCCATCTGGAAAATAACGGCAGCCAATATCTGGCAAATAACGGCTGCCCGCGGCGAGCTTTGCCTGCAAATAAGCAGACAGCCATGCAAAATCACTGAATGATATGTCAGGTGCCGACGAATGGGCACAATAACCGCCCCCGGCTAGCATATTTTCCATGCATATGACAGCCCCTTTCAACGCAATGAAATGCATAGCCATGCATAGTTTTTTGCATTAACAGCGAAATAGTGCCAATCATTAACGCTTTATTCACAGGACCGATCGCTGAGCATGATGGCGGGAAGCCACGCCATTCGGCCTTCACCACCATAACGCACTATATGAAGCCATTTATCCCGTCATTTATCGTGCATTGAATGCCATTCTGGCTATATTTCAGAGCGTTGAGCCACCTCATAGAAATGCGATCCCGGTTTGCATCCCCTGAATACCCTTCATAGAATCCTCTCGTCTGAGATAACCAACCCAATCCATACCTCTGTTATCCGATCGCCTGCACAGGCGACCTTGACTCAATATGCGAGGCGATGTTTGCCACCCGTCATTATTTGGCGGGAATGGCCGGCTATTGCCGAAATAAAGAGGAGAGCCCGCTCGCTGGCGAGCCGAGGCGGCCATCAGAAGATGAGGGAGGGTGACCCGTACCTACACCAATAATGATTGAAAAAGGAGTATCGCCATGAGTGGTACCATCATCAAGTCAGCCAGAAATACCGCCAATGCACCGCAGGATCTGAGCCCCAGCACCCAGAGCGTGGCCTTCTCCCACTACAACAATATCTCCGCCCAGCTGCCGGTCGACCCGAAAACGGGCGCTCTGGTCGCAGGGGATATCAAGGCGCAGGCCAGACAGTGCCTCACCAATATCAAGGCCATCGTCGAGAGCATCGATCATGTGATGGATGACGTGGTCAAAATCACGGTATTTCTCAAAGAGATTGCCGATCTCGACGCGGTCAACGCCGTCTATGGCGAGTTTTTCCCCCACCTGCTGCCGACCCGCACAGTGCTGGCGGTGGCCGGTCTGCCGCTCGGCGCCGCCGTGCAGATGGACGCGCTCATCTCCAACGGCGAAGGCACCTTCCCGCAGGCCCCCTGCCCGCTGCTGAAGCTCTCCCGCAACAGCGACAAGGCACCGCAGGATCCGCTCTCGACCCATACCGTCGCCTTCTCCCACTACAACAATATCGGTGCCCAGCTGCCGGTCGATGCCGCGTCGGGCCAGCTGGTCGCCGGTGGTATCCAGCAGCAGGCTGGCCAGTGCCTGCGCAACATCAAGCACGTGCTGGAGAGCATCGATGTGCCGTTTGACGATATCGTCAAGGTCACCGTCTATCTGACCGATCTGGCCGATCTGGATGCCGTCAACGAGGTCTACACCACCTTCTTCCCGGACTCCGCCATTGCCCGTGCCGTCGCCTATCTGCCAGCCCGCAGCGTGATCGTCGCCTCCGCCCTGCCGCTGGGCGCCCGGGTGCAGATGGATGCGGTCATCTCCCACGGTGACGGTACCCCGCCACAGCTGGTGGAAGACAGACACAATCTGGTGATCAGCGCCCGCAATACCGACAAGGCGCCGAGAAGCCCGCTGCACACCCAGACCGTCGCCTTCTCCCACTACAACCATATCGCCGGCCAGTTGCCGCTCGATCTGGCCACCGGCAAGATCCTGACCGGTTGCATCAAAGAGCAGACCGCCCAGTGCCTCGGCCATATCAAGACCATCGTCGAGAGCATCGGCCACGTGATGGACGATATCGTCAAGGTCAATATCCAGCTGAAGAACATCGCGGATCTGGCGGAGGTGGATGCCATCTACACCAAATACTTCCCGGCCTATCTGCCCGCCCGCACCGTGATTGGCGTGAGCGAGCTGCCCGCCGGCGCCCTGGTGCAGATTGATGCTGTGATGTCCAACGCGGAAAGCACCCCGCCGCAGGCGTAAGGTTTGTTGAAATAAAAAGAGACCGGCTATATGCCGGTCTCTTTTTTGGTAACACGAGGGAATATTCTTCTTATGGCATCGACACAGATGCGCGAACGTCCGATGACGCTACGCTAATCGAACCTGTGGGCCAATAACACGCTATCAAATATGGCGTTTCAATTCAGCTTCCCACTGCTTGAACAATTTAAAATCGCTCTCTGCCCTGCTCTTGGCCGCTGTGAACCACTGCACTCCGACCTCATCAGAATGTCTGAACTCCAACCTGAACTCATACTTGGTGCTAATCACCAGTGCCAGACATGCTCCAATCAGAAATGCAATGGCAGGAAGAATCCATGTAATAGCCTGACCTTGTGCATCCGTTGGCACAAATATGAACAGTAGACTGGAAGCGATGGCCCCCAACATAATCATATTGAGTATTTTGTCTTTCCAGGAAAGGACCCGAACCTGTACGTTCGATATTTTACCGAGATCATAACTATCTTTATTGACTTGTAGCTTTTTTGCTGACTGATTGATGACAATGGAACAAGACATGGGAAAACTCCATTTCAGATATACGTCACATGACATTTTTATAATTAACAACGGCACATACAGAATTGACCAGGCCCCGGAAAGCTTGCCGCTTGATGCAATCACCAGGCAGCGACACATAGCTTACGTCACGTTGGCTGAATGAAAACGGCCGAATATCCATGGAGAGCTGATGATGACGGGGATGGTCGGCAGGAATGGTATCGTATGGCGCTATTTTTGGAAGTAACTTGCAAAGAAAAAGCGAGATGGATCAAGTAATCTATCCGGCCAATCTTCACATCGATTTGCTCACGCTCGCCATGCCAAATTCGCCAATAAAAAACGCCCCCCATCTTGCGACGGAGGGCGTTTGATTTTCCAGCTATTGGGCCTGCGCGGCCCAACGTTCAGGAATTACAGGGGCGATTACAGGGACTCTGCGGTCGCAACCACGTTTTCCACGGTAAAGCCGAATTCCTTGAACAGCAGCTCGGCCGGCGCAGACTCACCGAAGGAGCGCATGCCGATGATCTTGCCGCCAAAGCCCACGTACTTGTACCAGTAGTCGGCGATGCCGGCTTCGATGGCCACACGCTTGGTGACGGAGGACGGCAGCACGGACTCCTTGTACTCGGCGGATTGAGCGTCGAATACGTCGGTAGACGGCAGAGAGACCACACGCACGGCACGACCCTTGGCAGTCAGCTGCTCATAGGCGGCAACGGCCAGTTCCACTTCGGAACCGGTGGCGATCAGGATCAGCTCCGGAGTACCGGCGCAATCCTTCAGCACGTAGCCACCCTTGGCGGTATCGGCCAGCTGCTGAGCGGTGCGGTCCATCTGGGCCAGGTTCTGACGAGAGAAGATCAGAGAAGTCGGGCCGTCGGTACGCTCGATGGCGTGTTTCCAGGCGATGGCAGATTCAACCTGGTCACACGGACGCCAGGTGCTCATGTTCGGAGTCAGACGCAGGGAGGCGATCTGCTCGACCGGCTGGTGAGTCGGACCATCTTCACCCAGACCGATGGAGTCGTGGGTGTAAACGAAGATGGAACGCTGCTTCATCAGGGCAGCCATGCGCAGGGCGTTGCGGGCGTACTCCATGAACATCAGGAAGGTGGCGCCGTAGGGGATGAAACCACCGTGCAGGGCGATACCGTTCATGATGGCGGACATGCCGAACTCGCGTACACCGTAGTGGATGTAGTTGCCGGAGGCATCGTCGTTGGTCAGGGACTTGGAACCGGACCACATGGTCAGGTTGGACGGAGCGAGATCCGCAGAACCACCCATGAACTCCGGCAGCAGCTTGCCGAACGCTTCCAGTGCGTTTTGAGACGCTTTACGGGTGGCGATCTTGGCCGGATTGGCTTGCAGGGTTTCGATGATCTTGGCGGAGTCGGCAGCCCAGTTGGCCGGCAAGTCGCCTGCGGTGCGGCGCTTGAACTCGGCAGCCAGTGCCGGGTGAGCGGCTTCATAGGCGGCGAACTTGGCAGCCCAGTCGGATTCCAGCTTGGCGCCCTTCTCCTGACCGTTCCACTCGGCAGCGATGTCGGCCGGGATAACGAACGGTGCGTGGTCCCACTTCAGGAAGGCACGAGCGGCGGCGATCTCGTCGTTGCCCAGCGGTGAGCCGTGGCAGTCGTGAGAGCCGGACTTGTTCGGGGAACCGTAACCGATGATGGTGCGGCAGCAGATCAGGGTCGGCTTGCCGGTCTCGGCCTTGGCGGCTTCGATGGCAGCGTTGATCGCTTCCGGACTGTGACCGTCAACGGCCGGGATGACGTGCCAGCCGTAGGCTTCGAAGCGCTTGACTGTGTCGTCGGTGAACCAGCCTTCCACGTGACCGTCGATGGAGATGCCGTTGTCATCCCAGAACGCGATCAGTTTGCCCAGTTGCAGGGTACCGGCCAGGGAGCAAGCCTCGTGGGAGATACCTTCCATCAGGCAGCCGTCGCCCATGAAGGCGTAGGTGTAGTGGTCAACGATGTCGTGACCCGGCTGGTTGAACTGCTCGGCCATGGCCTTCTCGGCGATCGCCATGCCCACGGCGTTGGTGATGCCCTGACCCAGCGGACCAGTGGTGGTCTCGACGCCCGGCGCATAACCGTACTCCGGGTGACCCGGGGTGCGAGAGTGCAGCTGGCGGAAGTTTTTCAGATCGTCGATGGAGAGGTCATAACCGGAGAGGTGCAGCAGGGAGTACAGCAGCATGGAGCCGTGGCCGTTGGAGAGGATGAAACGGTCGCGGTCGGCCCACTTGGGGTTGTTCGGGTTATGTTTCAGGTGGCTGCGCCACAATACTTCGGCGATATCCGCCATTCCCATGGGGGCGCCCGGGTGACCGGAGTTGGCTTTTTGAACGGCATCCATACTCAATGCGCGAATGGCATTGGCAAGCTCTTTACGAGAAGGCATCTGTATCTCCTGCGATTGCTTCATTTGATGGCCAAGATTAAGGCGCGTCATTGTCCCAGCAGGGGGCGCGGCGTGCAAATATTATCTGGGCGAATAAAGCCGCTTTGGGAGCTCAATCGCTTTTCTTGACGGGGCAAACGATTGAGTCGTAACCACTATCTACCCCAAATGGGGTGAAGAACGGATCTTGTTCGGCCAGGGGGCGGCAAAACCAAAATAGTGCTGGCAATCGAGGGGGTCGCTAACTAAAATGGACGTCCAGATGTAGATACCTCTACAATCATCCTATCATCACCCGGTTATTGCTGCGGCGATAACCCCAGACAAGCTGAGAATCCCATCATGGCAAAGCTGTTTACTTCCGAGTCGGTCTCCGAAGGCCATCCCGACAAGATTGCGGATCAGATCTCCGATGCGGTCCTGGACGCCATCCTCAAGCAAGACACCAAGGCACGCGTCGCCTGCGAGACCCTGGTCAAGACCGGCATGGTCATGGTGGCCGGTGAAGTAACCACCACCGCCTGGGTAGACATCGAGCAGATCGTGCGCGACACCGTGCGCGAGATCGGCTACACCCACTCCGACATGGGCTTCGATGCCGACTCCTGCGCCGTGCTGAACGCCATCGGCAAGCAGTCCCCGGACATCAACCAGGGCGTTGACCGCAGCGATCCGCTGGAACAGGGCGCGGGCGACCAGGGCCTGATGTTCGGCTACGCCACCAACGAAACCGACGTACTGATGCCGGCCCCCATCACCTACTCTCACCTGCTGGTGAAGCGTCAGGCCGAAGTGCGCAAGAATGGCACCCTGCCGTGGCTGCGTCCAGATGCCAAGAGCCAGCTGACCTTTGCCTACGACGACGCCGGCAAGATCATCGGTGTGGATGCCGTGGTGCTCTCTACCCAGCACGCCGAATCCATCAGCCACAAAGACCTGGTTGAAGCAGTGCGCGAAGAGATCATCAAGCCGGTGCTGCCGGCCGAGTGGATCAACAAGGACACCAAGTACTTCATCAACCCGACCGGCCGTTTCGTTATCGGCGGCCCGATGGGTGACTGCGGTCTGACCGGTCGCAAGATCATCGTCGACACCTACGGCGGCATGGCTCGTCACGGTGGTGGCGCCTTCTCCGGCAAGGATCCGTCCAAGGTTGACCGCTCCGCTGCCTACGCCGCCCGCTACGTGGCCAAGAACATCGTCGCCGCCGGTCTGGCCGATCGCTGTGAAGTGCAGGTCTCCTACGCCATCGGCGTGGCCGAGCCGACCTCCATCAGCGTCGAAACCTTCGGCACTGCCAAGGTGGCCGAGGATCTGCTGGTCAAGCTGGTTCGCGAGCACTTCGAACTGCGTCCGTACGGCCTGATCCAGATGCTGGATCTGAAGCGCCCGATCTACCAGGCCACCGCCGCCTACGGTCACTTCGGTCGCAACGAGTTCCCGTGGGAGCAGACCGACAAGGCCGAACTGCTGCGTTCCGCCGCCGGCCTGTAAGCGTCGCGCTTGTGGTATAAAGGGGAGCCTGGCTCCCCTTTTGCTTGTCCGCCATTTGCCGAGAACCCGATGCCCGCCACAGCTACCCGCCTCGATCCCGCCCTGCACCAGCAGTTGCTCACCCGAATCGACGCCTGTTTTGTGCAGGCCGAAGCACGCCTTGGCCGCTCCTTTCCCCGCCCGCAAGTCCATTGCAACATGCGCGGTCGGGCGGCAGGGTCGGCGCGGCTGCAGACCTGGGAGCTGCGCTTCAACCCGGCCCTCTATCAGGCCAACCAGCAGGCGTTTCTGGCCGAGGTGGTGCCCCACGAGGTGGCCCACCTGCTGGTTTATGCCCTGTGGGGCGAAGGGCGTGGCAGATCGCGGGTGCTGCCCCACGGCCGCCAGTGGCAATCGGTGATGCGGGAGGTGTTCGGCCTTGAGCCCAGAACCACCCACAGCTTCGATCTCACGGTACTGGCGCAGCCGACCATCCCCTATCGCTGCCTCTGCCAGCAGCATCAGCTGTCGGTGCGCCGCCACAACAAGGTGGTACGCGGCGAGGCTCGCTACCACTGCCGCCGCTGTAAGCAGCCGCTGGAACGGGTTGGCTCATCGCAGTAAGCCAGCCGGTGTCGCGCCCTTGTGGTAGGGTGCCCGCCATCGTTCGTCAATCATCCCGTTTGCAAGGAATCCCATGCGTCTCATCTCTTCCCTCGCCCTGACCCTGCTGGCCGGTTTGCCGCTGCTCAGCGCGCCCCTGCATGCCCAGACCTTTCGCGAAGCCAAGCAGGATCTGGTCAAGCTCTACCAGAGCCAGCCCGCTGTCACCACCATCTACTGCGGTTGCAACATCGACTATCAGGGCAAGAAAATGAGCCCGGATCTCGCCAGCTGCGGCTATGAGCCGCGCAAGCAGCCCAAGCGCGCCGCCCGCATCGAGTGGGAACACGTGGTACCGGCCTGGGAGTTCGGCCACCAGCTCAAGTGCTGGCAGCAGGGGGGCCGCAAGAACTGCGGCAAGAGCGACGAGTTCAACCAGATGGAGGGGGACATGCACAACCTCTTCCCCGCCGTTGGCGAAGTGAACGGCGATCGGGCCAACTTCCGCTTCTCCGACTGGAACGGCACTCCGGATCAGTACGGCCAGTGCCGGATGCTGGTGGATTTCAAGGAGCGCCGGGTGCAGCCACCCAAGGGGCCGGTACGGGGCCAGATTGCCCGCGCCTACCTCTACATGAGCCAGCAGTATGGGCTGCGTCTGGCGGCGCAACAGCGTAAACTATTCGAAGCCTGGGACAGGCAGTACCCGGCCGACGGCTGGGAGTGCGAGCGCAACCGCCGCATCGGCAAGCTGCAGGGCAATACCAACCCCTTTATTGAAAAGCAGTGCCAGTAACCCCATTTGACCTGGGAGGGGGATCGCCCCCTCTTATCATGAACCCCTTCACCCTCTGTCTCGTGAGCCTTGCTCACCGCCGTGCAGTAGGATATTGAAGGGTTTCCAAGCAAGAGACTGACTATCAGCCATGCGCATTCCACGTATCTATGAACCGGCCGCCCTGCAGGTGGGCCAGACCCTCGCCCTGTCGGAAGACGGCGCCAACCACATCGGCCGGGTACTGCGCATGCAGCCGGGTCAGCAGCTCGAGCTGTTCAACGGCGACGGCAACCAGTACCCCGCCACCATCGCCAATGTGGGCAAGAAGTCGGTGGAGGTGACCATCGACAGCTGCGAGCAACGCTCGGTGGAGTCACCGCTGGCCATCCACCTGGGTCAGGTGATCAGCCGCGGCGACAAGATGGACTTCACCATCCAGAAATCGGTGGAGCTGGGCGTCACCTGCATCACCCCGCTCTTCTCCGAGCGCTGCGGCGTCAAGCTGCCGGCCGATCGGCTGGAGAAAAAACGCGAACAGTGGCAGAAGGTGGTGATCAGCGCCTGCGAGCAGTGCGGCCGCAATACCGTGCCCGAGGTGCGCATGCCGATGGAGCTGGACGCCTGGCTGGCGGAAGAGACCCAGGAGCTCAAGCTCAACCTGCACCCGCGCGCCCCTTACAGCATCAACACCCTGCCAATCCCCGAGCACGGCGTACGCCTGCTGATCGGCCCGGAAGGGGGCTTGTCGAGCGACGAGATCGCCCGTACCGTGCAGGAAGATTTCAAGGAGATGCTGCTGGGGCCGCGGGTGCTGCGCACCGAAACCGCCGCCCTGACCGCGATTACTGCGCTGCAGTGCCGCTTCGGCGATCTGGCCTAACTCCCGGAGCCTGCCAAGGCGGGCTCCTCTACAGAAGGAACAGCGGATGACCATTAAACTCGGCATCGTGATGGACCCCATCTCGGCCATCAACATCAAGAAGGACTCCAGCTTCGCCATGCTCGAAGAGGCGCAAAAGCGCGGCTACGAGCTGTTCTATCTGGAGATGAAGGATCTCTACATGGAGGGCGGTCGCGCCTTCGGTACCATGCGTCCGCTCACCGTCAAATATGACTATGCCGACTGGTATAGCCTCGGCGAGGTGGTGGATCAGCCGCTCTCCAGCCTGGACGTGATCCTAATGCGCAAGGATCCCCCCTTCGACACCGAGTTCATCTACGCCACCTACATGCTGGAGCGGGCCGAGGACGAGGGTTGCCTCATCGTCAACAAGCCCCAGAGCCTGCGCGACGCCAACGAGAAGCTCTACACCGCCTGGTTTGCCGAGCACACCCCGACCACGCTCGTCACCCGCCGCGCCGACAAGCTGCGCGCCTTCCACGCCCAGCACAAGGACGTGATCCTCAAGCCCCTGGACGGCATGGGCGGCGCCTCCATCTTCCGCATGAAGGAGGATGACGCCAACGTCGGCGTCATCATCGAGACCCTCACCGCCCACGGCAGCCAATACTGCATGGCGCAGACCTATCTGCCCGCCATCAAGGATGGCGACAAGCGGGTGCTGGTGGTGGATGGCGAACCGGTGCCCTACTGTCTGGCCCGCATCCCGGCCCAAGGGGAGACCCGTGGCAACCTGGCGGCTGGTGGCCGTGGCGAGGCGCGCCCCCTGAGCGAGGCGGACTGGGCCATCGCCCGCGCGGTGGGCCCTACGCTGAAAGAGAAGGGGCTCATCTTCGTCGGCCTCGACATCATCGGCGATCGGCTGACCGAGATTAACGTCACCAGCCCCACCTGCATCCGCGAGATTGAAGCGGCCTTCGACGTGCACATCACCGGCATGTTGATGGATGCCATCGAGCGCCGGCTGGCCAAGGCTTAAGCCGTCCCAGCCCAGCAGTGACGACAGACTATAAACAACAGAGGCGGCCCAGGGGCCGCCTCTTTTCTATCCATCCATCTATCCAGCGTCAGTCCCCTCAGCAGCGGAACTGCCCCACTTTCTCCTTGAGATCCCCCGACAGCTGCTCCAGCTCGTGGCAGTTCTGGTTGAGCTGGGTGGCCGCCCCGGTCGACTCGGTCGCGATATGGGCGATGTTGACCACGTTGCGGGTGATCTCCTCGGCCACCTTGCTCTGCTCTTCCGCCGCCGTGGCAATCTGGGTATTCATCTCGTTGATCACGTTGACCGAGCTGACGATCTCGCCGAGCGCCTGACCACAGGCCAGCACGGTACGGTTGGACTCCTCCACCTGCTCCAGCCCCTGCTCCATGCTGCTGGCCGCCTGATTGGCCCCCTGCTGCAACTTGACGATGGTCTTGCCGATCTCTTCGGTGGAGCGCTGGGTACGCTGGGCCAGGGTGCGCACCTCGTCGGCCACCACCGCAAAGCCACGCCCCTGATCCCCTGCCCGCGCCGCCTCGATGGCGGCGTTGAGGGCCAGCAGGTTGGTCTGCTCGGCGATGCCGCGAATGGCGTCCATCACGCTGCCGATGTCCCGGCTGTCATCCGCCAGCTGGGTGATCATGGCCGCCGTGTTCTGGATCTGGGAAGAGAGGTGTGACATGCGCGCAATGGCATCCTCCACTATCTGGTGGCCGTGCCGTGCGCTGTCGTCGGCATGGCGGGCCGCATCGGCCGCCTGGTTGGAGCTGTTGGCCACCTCGGCCACCGTGCTGCTCATCTGGTTCATGGCGGTCGCGGTCTGATCCGTCTCCGCCTGCTGCTGGGCAAACCGCTGGCGGCTCTCGACCCCGATATGGGCCAGCTGGGCCGATGCCCTGGCAAGCTGCTCGGCAGTCTCGTTGATCTGGGCGATGAGGCCGCGGAAATGGCGGATCACCTCGTTGAGGGAGTGCGCCAGACTGCCCATCTCATCCTTGCGCAGCACGGGAGCCAGCCGGCTCAAGTCGAGATCCGTCTGCATGCCGCGCAGGATCTGCCCCATGGCCGCCAGCGGCTGGCTGACGCTGCGCCCGGCCCAGATCCCGATGAACAGGACGCAGCCCCCCACCACCACAAACAGCGCGACAAACAGCTGGGTCAGCTGCTGCCTGAGCTGGTTGAGCTCGATCACCTTCTTCTCCGCCTCCTGCAGCTGGAACGCCACCTGCTCGCTCACCGCGTCGCTGACCGGGTCGATCACCTGATAGAGCGGCATGATGGCGGCGGCGAGCGCCGCGTTGTGCTCGCCCGGCGAGCCCTCCAGCAGCCCCATCACCTTTTCTATCTCCCGGTTGGCGGCGGCAAACAGCGCCTCCACCTTGTCCGCCCGCCTGCGCTCCTCGTCACTCATGTCATGGCTGCGATACTGGCGCCAGATGGTGGCGATCTCCTGCTGGGCGGCGCTCATGTCAGCCTTGGAGCGAGCCGGCTCGAAGCCCCCGACGTTGGCCTTGTTGGCGGCATCGATCACCTTGACCGCATAGAGATCGGCGATCTGCTTGAGCTCCTTGAGCTGGACCACCTCCCCCTGATACATGGCGTTGATGCCGGTCATCAGCCGGGACATCGCCTGGGTTGCTCCTATGACCAGCAGCAACAGCGCCAGCAGGGGAACCACACAGCCCAGGATCAACTTCTGCCTGATTGAAATACCTTCCATGGCTTTCTCTCCACTGAAACAGATTGACTGGTCTGAGCCGGCCGCCCAAAAAGCGGTTTTGCCAGACGAAGCGAGCTGCCATAATTGACTGCAAATACCTTTGCAATATTTGGCCCATATGCAAACACTGCAAAATCACTTCCTGCTCGCCATGCCGAGCCTCACCGACCCCTATTTCGAGCGCTCGCTGGTCTATCTGTGCGAACACAACGAAGAGGGCGCCATGGGGCTGGTGGTCAATATTCCGGTGGACATGTCGCTGGAGACCATGCTGGATCAGCTCAAGCTGGCACCGCCCGCCAACCCGGAACTCAAACAGCCGGTGCTGCAGGGGGGGCCGGTTCACGCCGATCGCGGCTTCGTGCTGCACAGCTTCCGCCCCGGTTTCAACTCCACCCTGCAGGTGGGGGACGAACTGATGGTCACCACCTCCAAGGACATACTGGAGACCCTGGGTACCGAGGAGGCACCGGCGCACTGGCTGGTGGCGCTCGGTTACGCCGGCTGGAGCGCGGGGCAACTGGAACAGGAGCTGGTGGACGGCGCCTGGCTGGTGATCCCCCCCAATCCGGATCTGGTGTTCAAGACCCCCATCCACCAGCGCTGGCAACGCGCCGCCGCCAGCATCGGGGTCAATCCCGTTCACCTGTCCAGCGACATCGGCCACGGCTGATGCAATCTGCTGTGCAATTTGCGACGCATTCTGAGGAAATTACCCAATGTCATCACGCAGTATCATGGGCTTTGACTACGGCACCAAGAGCATAGGGGTCGCCATCGGTCAGGAGCTCACCGGCACGGCCCGCCCGCTGCGCGCCCTCAAGGCCAACGACGGCATCCCCAACTGGGACGAAATAGACAAGCTGCTCAAGGAGTGGCAACCGGACCTGCTGGTGGTGGGTCTGCCGCTCAACATGGACGGCACCGAGCAGGAGATCACGGTGCGCGCCCGCAAGTTCGGCAACCGCCTGCACGGCCGCTTCGGCAAGCAGGTGGAGTTCAAGGACGAGCGGCTCACCACTACCGATGCCCGCGCCCGCCTGTTCGAACAGGGTGGCTATAGGGCGCTGGAGAAGGGGAGCGTGGATGGCGTCTCCGCCCAGCTCATCCTGGAAGCCTGGATGGAAGAGCAATACGACTGATCTGCCGGGGTGAGGCGCTCGTGCGCCTCACCCCTTCTGCCCCTCTCAGGCCTTGGCCTGCGACAGTTCCTCCTCCTCGCCATGGCGCTCACCGGCCTGCATCATGCGGTTGAGCCAGGGCACCATCAGCCCCATCACCCCCGCCACCAGCAGGGTCACCAGACCAATCTTGCCAAACACGTCCGTGTAGATGGGCAGGGTCTGCAGCGGATCCGTCACCCCTTGCGGCACCGCGGTAAAGGTCGCCACATAGCCCCCGAGCAGGGAGGCCATCGCCTGGGTCAGGAACCACATACCAAGGATGAAGCCCATCAGCCGCTGCGGCACCAGCGCCGCCACCATGGCCAGCCCCAGGGCGCTGATCATCAGCTCCCCCAGACTCTGGAACAGATAGATGAGCACCATGAACCAGGGTGAGGTGAGCCCCTGCGCATCGGCAAACCAGATGCCGGACGCCGCCGCGGTGAGAAAACCGAGGGAGCAGAACAGCATGCCCAGGGTGAACTTGAGCGGCATGGTGAGATCCCGCCCCTGGCTGCCCAGCCGTGTATAGATCATCGCCAGCACCGGGCTGCCCAACACCACCCAGAAGGGGTTGAGCGCCTGGAAGCTGACCGGGTTGACGGTCACCCCCAGCATTTCATGGTGCATGTTGTTGATGGCAAAGAAGTTGAGCGAGGTCGGCATCTGGGCATAGAGCACGTAGAACACCACCGCCTCCAGCATCAGCACGAAGGCCACGTACATCTTGTTGCGCCCGACGCTGTCGAGCTTGAACGCCTCGCGAAAGAAGAAGACCACCACGGCCAGGGTCACCGTCATCAGCACCATGTTGGCGATCACCACGTGGTGCATCAGCCAGGCGCAGAAGAAGACCAGGGCGACCGAGCCCAGCAGCACCAGCAGCAGCTTGCCGTAGTCGAGCGGCAGGTGGTCGGGGGCCGAGCCTATCCCCTTGACCATGCGGCGGCAGGCGAAGAAGGTGAGCAGGGCGATCACCAGGCCGACCCCGCACAGGTTGTAGGTCACTGTGTAGCCGTAGTGATCGGCCACCACGGGAGCCAGCGACAGGGAGATGAGCGAGCCGACGTTGATCGACATGTAGAACAGGGTGAAGGCGCCATCCAGTCGGGGATCACCGGGCTCGTAGCACTTGGCGAGCAGGCTGGCGGGGTTGGCCTTGAACAGGCAGTTGCCGACGGCGATGGTGCCCAGTGCATAGAAGATGAGGTCGGGGTTGTAGATGGACATGCCGGTCATGAAGTAGCCGATGACCAGTACAATGGCCCCCAGCACCATGGTGCGCTTGGTCCCCAGAATATGGTCACCCACGTAACCGCCCACCGAGATGAGGCCGTACACCAGCGCCGAGAAGGCACCGAAGGTGATGAAGGACTGCTCCTGGGAAAAGCCCAACTGCTGGACGAAGAACACCGCCAGCAGGCCCTGTACGCCGTAATAGCCGAAACGCTCCCAGAGCTCGACGAAGAAGATCATGAAAAAGGGTTTGGGTTGTTGCAACAACCCGGTCGGGGTGGATGGACGCATGCTAACCTACCTGTCTGTATGTATTTTCTTATTCATGTGAGCGGCCCCGCAGCCGGGTTGGCCAGGGGTCGCAAGCTTGCTGCCGCGATGCAGACGAAAGGGGGAACAGGCCGGCTGGCCCGGATGGGGTGATGTTGAGGGGGCGATGGTTTTCGCCATGCCATGAACCTCCCTGCTCGGGTCATCGACCCCTTGCTGGCGGCAGACCGAATATCGGCGGGCAACCAAAAATGGGGGATCGAACGGGCCTTCCTCTCCTGCCGCGACTCGCTTCCAGTCAAGATGGCCCGGCATTCACCGCATAACGTTAAAACATCGAGCAATCATCACTATTTATGATAATTAACTATATTTGAAGCAAATAAGCCGTAGATCACACTTGTAACTACACTATCAGTGAAGTTTTCTAATATGGCAGGATTAGTTTTGTTAATCTCAAACGGGTCTTTGTTTTGCTGCTGCCCCCAGACCAGATGACAACGCCGGGCAAAGCCCGGCGTTTTTTCAGAACAGGTGGGTCGCGGCAAATGGCGCCGTGACCCGCGGCCAGTGCCGACTCAGGGAGCCAGCTTGCTCAGGATGGCGTGGGCCGCCTTTACCCTCTCCTGGATGGGATAACTGCGGTTGGCCAGCATGACGATGCCCACCCCCTTGGCCGGCACGAAGGCCACATAGGCACCAAAGCCGCTGGTCGAGCCGGTCTTGTTGTAGAGCCGCGCCTCACCAAATGTAACCGGCGCCTTGAATCCTTTGACAGGATTGCCCTTGAAACTCACCTCGCGGGAGTTCCCAACCTGCAGCGTCTGCTCACTGACTGGATAGGGGTAGCTCTCCCAGCCCAGCCCCTGGGTCATCCCGCCTACCGAGTAGTGCCCCTGGTGGGTCAAGGCGATGGCCTGCTGCAACCCCTTGTCATCCACCCCGTTGACGTTAGCCTTCACGAAGGCGAGCAGATCCGCCGAGCTGGTCTTGATGCCGTAGGCCTCATCGGCCAGCATGCCGGGATTGACCCTGATGGGCTTGTCCTCTTTCGAATAACCATAGGCGTAGTTCGCCATCGCCTGCTTCGGCACATTGATATAGGAGTGATGCATCCCCAGTCCGGGCAGCAGGGTCTGCTCCATCAACTGGGCAAACGGCTGCTGCAGACTGCTCGCCGCCAGATAGCCGAACAGGCCGATACTGGGGTTGGAGTACTGACGATGGCTGCCCGGCTGATAGGCCGGCGTCCATTGGCGATAGTAAGCCTGCATCTGCTCGAGCGACTCCACCTCGTCGGGGAATTGCAGCGGCAGGCCCCCGGCACTGTAAGTGGCAAGCTCGGCCATGGTGATGCCATCAAAGGCGGAGTCCTTGAGCCAGGGGGCGTGCCGGCTTGCCTTGTCATCGAGTTTCATCGCCCCCTTGATCACGGCGTAGGCCCCCAGGGTTGCGGTCAGAGGTTTGCTGACCGAACCGACCTCGAACAGGGTCTGCTCGCTGACCTTCTTCCCCGTCGCCAGCTCGGCAACCCCGTAGTTGAAGTAGTGAGCCTTGCCATCCTTGAGCACTGCCACCGCCATGCCCGGGATCCGTTGCTCTTTGAGCAACGGTTGGATGCTGGCATCTACCACGGAGCGCAGGGGATCGGCCGGTGAAGTGGCTTCGGCATGGGCCAGACCGGTCCACATCAGAGTGGCCACAGCCCCCCACAGGATGGTTTTTCGTTGTTTCATAGAACCTTCTCCTAAATCTATATGTAGGTTTGCTGACTCAATAACTAGCAGTGGTGAGAGCATATCTTCGAATCATGTGTGGAATATGAGGTTCTGTGAAGCCAATGTGAAGTTGCCAACCAAACCATCCAGATTCAATGAGTTATCCATGACTTGTCCCCCTTGTCATGCCGCTGGCGTATAAGCTGTAGGGGCAACGACACCGAGGGGAGGCACCCGTGCAGACACAACCACAGATAACCCGGCTGCTGACGGCGCTGGAGCAGGTGATCCTGGGCAAGCCGCTGCAGCTCAAGATTGCCCTGGTGACCCTGCTGGCTCGCGGCCACCTGCTGATCGAGGATCTGCCCGGCATGGGCAAGACCACCCTGGCCCACGCCCTGGCGCAGGTGCTGGGGCTCGACTGCCGGCGGGTACAGTTCACCGCCGATCTGCTGCCGGCCGACCTGCTGGGGCTGCAGATCTTTGACCCCCAGCAGCAGCAGTTTCGCTTTCACCCCGGCCCCGTCTTTGCCCAGGTGTTGCTGGCGGACGAGATCAACCGCGCCAGCCCCAAGGTGCAGAGCGCCCTGCTGGAGGCCATGGCCGAGGGCAAGGTGAGCATCGAGGGGCAGAGCCACCCACTCCCCTCCCCCTTCTTCGTCATCGCTACCCAGAACCCGGCGGATCAATCGGGCACCTACCCCTTGCCGGAATCCCAGCTCGATCGCTTCGCGGTGCGCCTCTCTCTGGGCTTTCCGACCCCGGATGCGGAGCGGCGGCTGCTGCGTGGGGCCAGTCAGAGCGCTCCCCTCGAACGCCAGCTCGATGCCGCAGATCTTGCCGCCCTGCAGGCCGAGGCGGCGCAGATCCACCTCGCCGATGCCACCCTCGACTACCTGCTAGCACTGGTGCAGCAGAGCCGCTTCGACGCCGAGCTGCCGCAGCCGCTCTCGCCCCGCGCCGCCCAGACCCTGCTGGCGGTGAGCCGGGCCTGGGCGCTGGTGGCGGGCCGCCGCTTCGTCAGCGTGGAGGATGTGCAGGCGGTCTTCCCCTACGTGGCCGAGCACAGGCTAAGGGGGAGCTTTGGTGTGCAGCGCGGGGAAGCCTGCCCGCTCAGCCAGCGCCTGCTGGCCCGGGTCGATCCGGATCACCCCTGATGGACTGGCGCCAGCGCAGAGCCAGGTGGCAGCAAGGCTGGCTGGCCCGGCGCATCCCGCCGGCGCGCCAGCTCACCCTGCAGGGGCGCTGTCTGTTCATTCTGCCCACCCGGCTCGGCCTCTGCTATCTACTGGTGATGCTGGCCATCTATCTGCTCGGCACCAACTACCAGAACAACCTGGTATTGCTGCTGGCCTACGGCCTCGGCAGCCTGTTCATGGTCACCATGTGGCTCACCCACCGCAACCTGCTGGGGCTGGCCCTGCTGGGGGGGCCTGCCGTGCTGGGAGAGGTGGGCAGCCCCTTGCCCATACGCATCACGGTGCGCAGCGAACGGCCGTTGCAGGCCCTGCAGTTTTCCCTCAATGAAGGGCGGCTCTGGCTGACGCAGGTGGATGCGGTGCCCCAGCCCCTGCTCCTGCCGGTGCTGGGTACCCGGCGCGGGCGCCTGCCGCTGGAGAGGCTGCGGGTGGAGAGCCGCTACCCCCTCGGCCTGTTTCGCTGCTGGTCGCTGCTGGATTTGCAACTGGAGGGCTGGCTCGCCCCGGCCTCGGCGTACGGCCCATTGCGCGGGGAGGCCGCGACCGACGCGGCGGGTAACCGGGGACAACCCACCCCGGCCTCGATGGGAGATTTCGACATGCTGCGGGCCCACCAGAGCGGGGAGCCGCTCAGCCGGGTTGCCTGGAAACAGCTCGCCCAGGGGCGCGGCCTGCTGGTGAAGCAGTTCTGCGAGCCGGGGCAGGATGATACCCACCTCTCCCTCTCCCGGGTTGGCGGCCAGGATCTCGAAGCGAGGCTGGCGGTGCTCGCCTGGTGGTGTGGCGACTATGCCAAACGGGGCATTCCCTTCAGCCTGACCCTGGCGGGCCGAACGCTGGGGCCGGACAGCGGCCCCGCCTTTTTGCAGCGCTGCCAGCTGGCACTGGCCCGCCTCGACGCCCGGGAGCCAATGCAGGAGACAGACCTCGATGCTGCTCGATAACCGGCGCCTGCTGCCGCTGCTCGCCCTGCTGCAGTTGCTGCTTATCCCGGCCCTCTGGCCCCAGCTGCAGCTCTGGGTGATGGCCGTCTCGCTGCTTGCCCTGGGCGTGCGGGCCATGATGCTGTGGCGGGGCTGGCGCCCGCCGCCCGCCGCCGTGCTGGCACTGCTGGCCATACTGGGCGTGGCGCTGTTGGGCTGGCAGTGGCGCCAGCTCGGCACCCTGCCGGCCCTCATCAACCTGCTCTGGCTCGGCTACGGCCTCAAGCTCATCGAGGTACGGCGGGAGCGGGATGTGGAGCAGGTGCTGTTGCTCGCCTTCTTTCTGGTCGCGCTGGCGCTGGTGCAGCGCCAAAGCATGGGCTGGGCCCTGGCGATGGCGGGGGCGCTCTGGCTGGCAGTCACCACCCTGCTGGCGGCGGTGCAGCCCCTCGGCCGACGGCTGTGGCTGCGCGCCGGCGTCACCCTGCTGCTGGCCGCGCCCCTGCTGCTCACCCTGTTCCTGCTGCTGCCAAGGCTACCGCCGCTCTGGCAGATGCCAAGCAGCAACCGCGCCCTCTCCGGCCTCTCGGAGGAGGTGGCCCCCGGCGACATCAGCGAGCTGGTCAACTCCTCCGAGCTGGCTTTTCGCATCAGCTTCGCCTCAGCGCCCCCCCTGCCCCAGGAGCGCTACTTCCCGCTGATGCGCCAGGAGCTGTTCGATGGCCGCCGCTGGTTGTTAAGCGATGAGGTGCGCCGCTGGCAACAGTCCCAATCCGTGCAGACGCAGCCGGCGGCAAACTCGACCACCCCGCTGCCTGCCGGCGGCTATCAGGTGATCGCCGAGCCCCAGCGCCACCGCTGGACCCTGGCCCTGACCGATCCCGAGGTGCTGAGCGGCCCGGTCACCTTGAGCCCCCTCGCCACCCTCTATCGTCGCGATCGGGGGGATGGCCGCATCAGCTACCGGGTCAGCACGGCCGCCACGGCGCCGCCAGCCAGCCAGGCGACCCGCCAGCTCAACCTGCAGTTGCCCGCCACCGGCAACCCCAAGGCTCGGGCCCACGCCCTGATGCTCAAGGCCCGCCATCCGACGCCGGAGGCGCTCGCCGCCGCCCTGCTGGGCGAGTTTCGTCAGGGCGACTTCTACTACACCCTGCAGCCGCCACGACTGGGGCAGGACGGGGTGGATGATTTTCTGTTCGAGAGCCGGCGCGGCTTTTGCGGCCACTACGCCATGGCCACCGCCTTCGTGCTGCGGGCGGCCGGCATCCCGGCCCGGCTGGTGACCGGCTACCTTGGCGGCGAGTGGAATCCGAGGGGCAACTATCTGGAGGTACACCAGTTCGATGCCCACGCCTGGGTGGAGTATCTGGATGAGCAGAACCGCTGGCAGCGGCTCGATCCCACCGCCGCGGTGGCACCCCAGCGCATCGAGGGGGGCGTGCCGGCGGCCCTGGCTGGCGAGTTCGCCGCCGCTGACCCGCTCTCTTTGCAGCGCTATCGCAACTGGGCCCTGCTCAACCAGCTGCGCTGGTGGGGGGCCAACCTCGATTATCAATGGACCCGCTGGGTACTCAACTATGATGCGGCCAACCTGTGGCAACAGCTGGGGCAACGCTGGCCGGCGCTCTCAGGCCATACCCACTGGCTTATTCTGGCCGCCCTGTCGGGGGTGGCGACTCTGGTGGGCGGGCTGCTGCTCTGGCGTGGCCCGACCCCGGCGAGGCTGCGGCTATGGCAGTCCCTGCGCCGGCGCGCCGCCCGCCACGGCTGGCAACCGCAGGCGGGGGAGAGCCTGGCCAGCTGGTGCGAGCGCCTCGCCGACCTCAGACCCTTGCTGGCGCGGCCGCTGCGACAGGGGGCCTGGCTTTACCGGCGCTGGCGTTATGCCCCGCTGTCACCCACGCAGCGCCAACGCACCCTGCGCCAGTTGCGGCGCCGGCTGCGCCAAATCTGTCGGCGCTGGGATACCCACAGGTGACGGTAGTGTAGCGTCAACACATCTTGCACAAGGTACGGCGACGACTGCGCCAGATCTGCCGGAGCTGGGATGCACACGGCTGACGGCCAGGCAGCGTCAACATACCTTGTGCCAGTTGCGACGACGACTACGTCAGATCTGCCGGTGCTGGGATGCCAACAGCTGACGGCAGTGTAGCGTCAACACACCTTGCACAAGGTACGGCGACGACTGCGTCAGATCTGCCGGCGCTGGGATGCCCAAAGGTGACGACGATGAAACGGCGCCCAAACAAAAGGGGAGCCCATGGCTCCCCTTGTTATCAGACAACGGCGACTGCGAGGCTTATGTCTGCTTGCTGTTTTGCGCCGGATTGTCCCAGATACCTTCTTCCAGCTGGCTGCGGATCTCGGGGTACTTGTTGGCATCGAAGGTGGGCAGCTTGCCCAGCTTTAGCTGGTCGTTGTAATCCTTGGCCAGCTTGATGGCTACCCCGGAGAGCAGCAGGATGGCCACCAGGTTGACGATGGCCATCAGTCCCATGGAGACATCCGCCATGGCCCACACGGTCGGCAGCTCGCCCACCGAGCCGAACATCACCATACCCAGCACGAACAGGCGGAACAGCATCAGGCCGCCCTTGTGGTTGTGCTCAAGGAACACCAGGTTGGTCTCGGCGTAGGAGTAGTTCGCCACGATGGAGGTGAAGGCGAAGAAGAAGATGGCCGCCGCGATGAAGATGTTGCCACCGCCACCGATCTGGGAAGAGAGCGCCCGCTGGGTCAGCTCAACACCTGTGATGCCTGAGCCAGGCTCAAACTGGCCGGACATCAGGATGATGGCGGCAGTACAGGTACAGATGACGATGGTGTCGAGGAACACCCCCAGCATCTGCACATAGCCCTGGGAGGCCGGGTGCGGCGGATAGGGGGTCGCAGTTGCGGCGGCGTTGGGGGCGGAGCCCATGCCCGCTTCGTTGGAGAAGAGGCCGCGCTTGATGCCGTTGATCATCGCCTGGGAGATGGCGTAACCCAGCGCACCCGAGCCTGCCTGCTCAAGGCCGAGGGCGGACTTGATGATGAGGCTGAACACACCCGGCAGCTCGTGAATGTTGACCAGCACCACGAACAGCGCCATCAGGATGTAGGCCAGTGCCATGAAGGGCACCACCAGCTCGGCGAAGCGGGCGATGCCGCGGATGCCGCCGAAGATGATGAGGCCGGAGAGCACCACCAGAGCCAGACCGCTGACCCAGTCGGGGATGCCGAAGGCCACGTTCATCGCCAGGCTGATGGAGTTGGCTTGCACCGCGTTGAACACCAGACCGAACGCCAGGATCAGGCAGAGCGAGAACAGCACCCCCATCCAGCGCATGCCGAGCCCCTTCTCCATGTAGTAGGCGGGGCCGCCACGGTAGTTGCCATCCTCATCCTTGACCTTGTAGAGCTGGGCCAGGGTGCTTTCGACGAAGGCGGTCGCCATGCCGATGAAAGCGATCAGCCACATCCAGAAGATGGCGCCCGGGCCACCCAGATAGATGGCCACCGCCACACCGGCCAGGTTGCCGGTGCCGACGCGGGCGGCAAGGCTGGTACAGAGGGCCTGGAAGGAGGAGATACCGGCCTTGTCTGATTTGCGGCTGTTGCGCAAAACGGAAAACATGTGGCCGAAGTGGCGGACCTGGATAAAACCCAGACGGAAGGTAAAGAAGATGCCGACGCCGATGAGCAGGTAGATGAGCACGGCTCCCCACATCAGGTCGTTAATCATTGCGATCAAGGTGTCCATATTTCTCTCGTTGTTATCACATCCATGGTCAGTCTGCGCTGACCCCTTGCTGTCGATTTCTGAATTTGCGGTTCACTAAAGGGGCGGAATCTAGCATAGCGAAGGAGTTCAGAATAGTGATCGGGATCACTACGGAAACAAAAAACGAGCGTTTTAGCGCAATAAAGCTTCATTTAACTCGCAAAATTTCAACAAAACTGAGAATCCAATCAATCGGCCAACAAATTAGACCCATAAGAAAACCTTTTGGCAATTATCTACATAGAGGTATAACCGGGAAAAAGGAGGCAAACCATTACGCAAGCGTTTACCCATCGGGGATGCCAAAACGGCCCGCTTTCGCCAAACGTTTTACACGTAATAAAATTTCAAGTGGTTGACCACACAATTTATGTGATCGAGGGCACAAAACAGATAATCAACCAAAAAAGTTGTTTTTGACGAAGGATAATTTCAGCGACTAAAAACAGATAAAAGTCGTTTTTTATCAAACACTTTTATCCACTCCTTCCCGCCGGCGCCAGGGAGTGGCTGATAAGCATACAGCCCCCCCTATTGCAGGATGCGCCACATCCGTATTAATTAGGCAGGCAATGACGATGGGGCCCGCCCATCGTGCTTTTCTGAGCCTGAGTCGCCGGGATTTTGTAATTTTATTTCAGAACTGTCGTCTCACGCCCGCCACCCCCGAGCCTGCGTCCTCACCAAGAGAGTGCGCCCTCATAAAGAGATGATATTTGCCATGGCCGATAAATTAACCCAGCTGAAAGCCCTGACCACAGTTGTCGCCGACACCGGCGATATCGAAGCCATCAAGCGCTACCAGCCCATCGATGCCACCACCAACCCCTCTCTGGTGTTGAAGGCATCCGAGATCCCCGAGTACGCTCCGCTGATCGAAGACGCCGTCACCTGGGCCAAGGCCCAGAGCCAGGACAAGGCACAGCAAATCATCGACGCGGGCGACAAGTTGGCGGTCAACATCGGTCTGGAAGTGCTGAAGATCGTCCCGGGCCGCATCTCCACCGAAGTAGACGCCCGTCTCTCCTTCGACACCGAGGCCAGCATCGCCAAGGCCCGCAAACTGATCCGTCTCTACAACGACGCCGGTATCAGCAACGATCGCATCCTGATCAAGCTGGCCTCCACCTGGGAGGGGATCCGTGCCGCCGAGGTACTGGAGAAAGAGGGTATCCAGTGCAACCTGACCCTGCTGTTCTCCTTCGCCCAGGCTCGTGCCTGTGCCGAAGCCGGCGCCTTCCTGATCTCCCCGTTCGTGGGCCGCATCCTCGACTGGTACAAGGCCAAGAACGGCCGTGACTACACCGCCAGCGAAGATCCGGGCGTGGTCTCCGTCACCTCCATCTACAACTACTACAAACAGCACGACTACCCGACCGTGGTCATGGGTGCCAGCTTCCGCAACACCGGCGAGATCCTGGAACTGGCCGGCTGCGACCGCCTGACCATTGGCCCGGCCCTGCTGGAAGAGCTGAGCAAAGCTGAAGGTGCCGTGGTACGCAAACTGGACTACACCGGCGAGCGCAAGGCCAAACCGACCCCGATGACCGAAGCCGAATTCCGCTGGGAACTGAACCAGGACGCCATGGCTCACGAGAAACTGGGCGAAGGCATCCGCATGTTTGCCATCGACCAGGGCAAGCTGGAAACCATGCTGGCCAGCCGCCTCTGATCGCTGCGCCATCTGCCGACAAAAACCGGGTTCCCGCAAGGGCACCCGGTTTTTTTATGGGCGCAGGATCCGCTGTCATGGGTTCGTCACGAAAACGTTTTATTTTCAATGCCGGTATGTTATACGGATGGTGAAAACGAGAATAACCAAGGAGGGAGCCATGGAAATGTTCAACTTCGATTATGAAGATGTAGTTGAGCTCGGTTCACGTAGCCGCGGGACAACGGGAAAAAAACGTAAATGGCGTGAGATAGAGGCGTTGAAAGACAAGCACCGCCTGCAGAAGGAGCTGCAATCCATCGACATCGCCTACGAAGGTCTCTCAGACGAGATCGAGTTGTAAAAACAAGGCCCCGGTTAACCGGGGCCTTGTTTTTTAAGGGAGCGTTACCCCTCAGGAAGAGAGTGGCAGCGACAGGCGCCTGGCCAGATCCTGAAAGTGCTGGCTGATCTCGGGCCCGAACAGGGGATCCCCGATGGCGCGGTTCTGCCAGACCTGCTCGAGGTGACGCCAGTCATCCTCGGTCAGCGAGTCGCGTAGATGGGGGAAGATGACCCCCTCTTCGTAGTTCATGTGCGCCTCCTGCAGCGCCACGAACTGCTCCAGCTTGGCGGTGAACTGATCGAGCGGAATGACCGCATCCATCAGGATCATCTCCACCATCTCCCTGAGCTCGGCACCGGCCTCCACCAGCTTGGCATGCTCCAGTTGCAGCCGGTTGGCCACATCCCCTTCCACTACCCGGTACTTGAGGTAGTAGTCATAAATGATGTCTTCCTTCGGATGGTGATACTTGTCCGATACCTCCCGCAGGTAATCCACCACATCGCGGATCAGGAAATAGCTGACCCTTTCTTCGCTGCGAATGGCGGCCAGCTTCTGCTTGAGCAGACCCAGCAACCGGGCGATGTTGAGATGATCCTTGTGCAGACTCGCTAACATGGGCACTCCTTGCGCTGAAATGAGACGATTCTGATCCGAGTATACGGCCATTTATCGCGCCAACTTTGCACTCAATCAAGTCAGCTGCAGACAAAACGGCCAGTGGCGCATGCTGCCCCACCCTCCCGACGGAGCAAATCACGGCTATCTGCCCCCGCGTTATTCGCAGACCGAGTGCCAGTTGATGGGGCTCATCCCCTGCTGGCTCAGCAAGCGGTTGGTCTCGGAGAAATGGCCGCAGCCGATGAAGCCGCGATAGGCCGAGAGCGGGCTGGGATGGGGGGCACTCAGCACGTGGTGGCGGCTCCGGTCGATGAAACGTCCCTTCTTCTGGGCGTGGGCGCCCCACAGCAGGAAGACCACCCCCTGACAGCTGGCGTTGATCTGCTCGATGACACGGTCGGTGAAGGTTTCCCAGCCCAGATGGGCATGGGAGTGAGCCTGGCCCGCCTGCACCGTCAGCACCGTATTGAGCAGCAATACCCCCTGGGTGGCCCAGGACTCCAGAAAACCGTGATTGGGTGTGACAAAACCCGGCAGATCCCGCTGCATCTCCTTGTAGATGTTCACCAGCGAGGGAGGCGTACGCACGCCGGGCAGGACGGAGAAGCAGAGGCCATGGGCCTGGTTCGGACCGTGATAGGGATCCTGACCCAGGATCACCACCTTGACCTGATCCAGCTCGGTCAGCTTGAAGGCGTTGAACACGTCGGTGGCCGGCGGGTAGATCACCTTGCCCGCCTCCCGCTCGCTCCTGACGGTCGCCAGGGTTGCCTTGAAATAGTCCTGCTCCTTCTCGGAGCCAATCACATCAGTCCAGGTCAGCACCCCAATCTCCTCATTGAATCTGTCGGGGGAGGCGCTTATTTCGACCCGGCCGCTCGTGCGTGCAGGCCGATGCGCCTCTCTCCTCGATATACAGGGCTGGATGGATGGCCTGCGCCCTGTCCACCCACATGGGCACAGCGCAGCACGCCACCATCCTCGATGAATACGGCAGGCCCGGGGTCACCTTGCTTTTACGCAGGCCAATCGGCCAGCACGCGCCCCCTGCCCCCATTAATGCAGCAAGGGGCTCAGGATAGGGGGCCAGCCCCCAAGACGCAACCAGGATGCCCCTGCGGATTCCTTCTCCCGGCCAAGCCGTGGCCACCGCGCTCACCTTTCGGTCGCCGCTGGCCATCTTCGGGTGAGCAAGAGGTCGGCACTGAACTCCCACGCGACTCCCCATGGCCTCGTCTGGCGATGGCAGGGCCACTCTCCCGCTCGCCTGTCGACCCCTATCGCCCTCTCTTGCCTTGGTTAAGCCTCTCCTTCACCTTTTTGGCATATCCCCATCATTGGCTTATCCCCTTCACCTACTGTATGGCGAATCCAGCTTCGAGCGGGCTGGAACATGAAAAGATGTAGTTAAATTACTAGATTTAATTAATGAAAGATGCATAATTTGGATATCTTTCATAATCAGAAAAATGACCTATTTTTGATTAATCTCAATAATTTAATCCCTTCACATCCACGCAGATCGCATATTTTTTGATTTAGATCAATTTTCGTAATATTACCATCGTGGTATATATGACCCAACAAAGTAAAGGTGTAAGGCAAGGGCCCTTTAAATCATCCCGGTGGTTTAAATACATCAGGGTAATGTCCTTACAGTTGAATCCGCTTT
Source organism: Aeromonas sp. QDB20 (assembly GCF_027707805.1). NCBI lineage: Bacteria > Pseudomonadati > Pseudomonadota > Gammaproteobacteria > Aeromonadales > Aeromonadaceae > Aeromonas > Aeromonas sp. QDB20. The sequence goes on from NZ_JAPCJC010000006.1 coordinate 65,828, forward strand.
CCTATGAGGAGTCATACCATGATCAAGGGCATCCAAATCACCCAGTCTGCCAACGCCGCTCTGCTGAACTCGTTCTGGCTGCTGGACGAAGAGAAGCAACAGGCTCGCTGCATCTGCGCCAAGGGTGATGCCTTTGCCGCCGATCAGGAAGTCAGCCTCTCCGACCTGGGCCAGTTCGAATACCGTGAATTGCCGGTACAGGCCGAGCCGGCAGTCGAAGGTGGCCAGCACCTGAACGTCAACGTCCTGCGTCGCGAGACCCTAGAAGACGCCATCGCCAACCCGGAGAAGTACCCGCAGCTGACCATCCGCGTCTCCGGCTACGCCGTGCGCTTCAACGCACTGACCCCGGAACAGCAGCGTGACGTGGTGACCCGCACCTTCACCCAGAGCCTGTAAGTCGCTCTGCAACAACCGGTATCATGAAAAACGGCCCAAACGGGCCGTTTTTTTATGGCTTGAATTCACCCACCCCCGTTGGCTGCCCGTGCTCGACAGGCTGGCAGCGCACGGCGCAGGTATCGGTGGTTCAATGCTGATCCACCTTGACCGCCAGCGGCGGGTTGTTCAGCGCCTCGTGCATCTGCTGCTCGTCAAGCTGATCGCAGTAACGGGCCACCACTAGGGTTGCCACCCCGTTGCCGATGAGGTTGGTCAGGGCGCGGGCCTCCGACATGAAGCGATCGATGCCGAGGATCAACGCCAGCCCGGCCAGCGGCAGGTGGCCCACCGCCGAGATGGTGGCCGCCAGCACGATGAAGCCGCTGCCGGTCACCCCGGCCGCCCCCTTCGAGGAGATGAGCAGCACCACCAGCAGGGTGACCTGCTGGAACAGATCGAGCGGGGTATTGGTGGCCTGAGCGATGAAGATGGCCGCCATGGTCAGATAGATGGAGGTACCGTCCAGGTTGAAGGAATAACCGGTCGGGATCACCAGTCCCACCACCGACTTCTTGCAACCGAGCGCCTCCATCTTGACCAGCATGCGCGGCAATACAGATTCAGAAGAGGATGTACCAAGCACGATCAGCAGCTCTTCCCGGATATAGGAAATAAAACGCAGGATGCTGAAACCATTCGCTCTGGCAATACTGCCCAGCACCAGGAAAATAAACAGCAGGCAGGTCATGTAGAAGCAGGCTATTAATTGTCCGAGCTGAACCAGCGAGCCGATACCATATTTACCGATGGTAAATGCCATGGCACCAAATGCCCCAACCGGCGCCAGCCGCATGATCATGTTGATGATCCCGAAAATAACCTGGGAGAAGCTGTCGATGACATTGAATATCACCTTTCCCTTCTCGCCGATATGGTGTAGAGAGAAGCCGAACAGCACTGCAAATAACAGCACCTGCAGAATGTTGCCGCTGGCGAAGGCACCGATCACGCTGCCCGGGATCACGTCCAGCAGGAAGGGGATGATGCCCTGTGCCTTGGCCTGTTCGGCGTAGGCAGAGATGGCGCTGGCGTCCAGCGTAGCGGGGTCGACGTTCATGCCCGCCCCCGGTTGCAGCAGGTTGACCACGCACAGCCCGATGATGAGGGCGATGGTGCTGACCACTTCAAAATAGAGCAGCGCGATGGCGCCGGTTTTACCCACCGCTTTCATGCTCTCCATGCCGGCAATGCCGGTCACCACGGTGCAGAATATAACCGGGGCGATGATCATTTTGATTAATTTGACGAAACCATCCCCAAGCGGTTTCATGTCCGCTCCGAGGTCGGGATATATATGTCCCAGGATGACTCCGAGGGTGATCGCTAACAACACCTGAAAATACAGGCTGCTGACTATTTTTTTCTGCATTCTTAACGTCCTGTCAGTTTAATGAGATGTGTCATGGCAGAAATACGCATGCAGCAAGCCGTGACGAAATATGAATTATCTCGCCCGGTTCGTGCCGTTCCCTCATCACAACAGGGGCTACTTTCACATGTTGAAAGAAGCAATTAATAGACATCAATCACACAACGGATTTAACAACATTAACACCATGGCAACCAGGATGTATTTATTCCGCGATTGATTTATGCTGGCCCAGGAAATAAAAACAGCGCGAAAACAAAAATGCCCCGCAGTGCGGGGCATTTTTATGGGGCCAGCGTGGGCCAGGTTCAGATGGAAGTATCGAGCGGCTCGAAGCCCTTGACCAGATCGTCGATGGCCTTCATCTGCTTGAGGAAGCCTTCCAGCTTCTCCAGCGGCAACGCGCTCGGGCCGTCGCAACGGGCCACCTTGGGGTCCGGGTGGGATTCGATGAACAGACCGGCCAGACCGACCGCCATGCCGGCACGAGCCAGCTCGGCCACCTGCTCGCGACGACCGCCGGAGGCGGCGCCCATGGGGTCACGGCACTGCAGGGAGTGGGTCACGTCGAAGATGACCGGGTAGCCGCCGGTGCTCTTCTTCATCACCCCCAGCCCCAGCATGTCCACCACCAGGTTGTCATAACCGAAGTTGACGCCGCGCTCGCACAGGATAAGGCGATCGTTACCGCACTCCTCGAACTTGTCGGTGATGTTCTTCATCTGGCTTGGGCTCAGGAACTGCGGCTTCTTGATGTTGATGACGTTGCCGGTGCGGGCCATGGCCTCCACCAGGTCGGTCTGGCGCGCCAGGAAAGCGGGCAGCTGGATGACATCGACCACCTCGGCCACCGGTTTGGCCTGATGGGGCTCGTGCAGATCGGAGATGACCGGCATGCCGAAGGTCGCTTTCAGCTCCTGGAAGATCTTCATCCCCTCTTCCAGACCCGGACCGCGGTAGGAGTGGATGGAGGAGCGGTTGGCCTTGTCCCAGCTCGCCTTGAATACGAACGGGATACCCAGCTTGGAGGTCACTTCCACGTACTTCTCGCACACGGCCATCGCCATGTCGCGCGATTCCAGCACGTTCATGCCACCGAACAACACGAACGGTTTGTCGTTGGCGACGTCGATGCCATTGACCTTGATATTCTTCTGTTCCATCTCAGGCTTCCTTAGGTAAAAGGGCTTGCAGGGCTTGAATCCACATCCGGCCGCGCTGCCCAGGGCAGCATGGCCTCGATACTCGTCTATTGCATCTCCCAGGCCTCGCATGCAGCGGGGCCGTTGCCCGCCCCTCAGTGGAGGGGCTTGGGGCTCAGATCCAGGGCGGCCAGCTGGGCTTTCAGCACGTCGGCCACCGGATCGTCCGGGCACTGTTCAATAAAGTATTCAAAATCGTCGGCGGCAAAGCGCGGGCAGTCGAGCTGCTCGTAGATGAAGCCGCGATCCCGCGTCTCCAGCGGGTCACCGGGCTTCATCCGCAGCAGCAGTTCGCTGCAACGCAGCGCCTCTGTCATCCGGTCTTCCCGCAGCAGGGCACCCTTGCTCACGTTGAGCAGCCGCTCGATGATCTCCCACTGACCGGCAGGTTGCAGGTGATCCGAGGTGAGGGTGGCCAGGTTGCCGAGGGCACCGCGCAGCAGCAGCTCGATGTGGTGCAGGCTCAACTCGTCGCCGGTGAAGGGGTCTACATAAACCTCTCCCTCGCTGCCGGCGAAGCTCACCAGGAAGTGGCCGGGGAAGCAGATCCCCTCCACGTCCAGCCCGAGCTTGCGCCCCAGCTGGATGATGAGGATGCCAAGGCTGACCGGAATGCCCTGCTTGCGGGCCAGGACCTGGGACAGATCGCAGTTGGCCACCGAGAAGTAGTCCTGCCAGTCGCCGTGAAACCCTAAGGTCTGGTAGAAGCCCTGTAGCAGCTGACGGCGCACCTGGTCGCAATCCCCTTCCTCGATGGCCTCGTCCAGCCAGGCGTCGAGCCGGGCCAGCTCAGCCGTCCCGCGGCCGCTGATGCCATGGATCTCGTCGCTCACCGACAGCGCCAGCTCGGCGATGTCATGGGCTTCGAAATCGGTCCATTCGTCTACGCGTATCATCGTCATCATCCTTAACCGAACAGGCTGGCCTGCTTGTAGACGGCCAGCTTGGCGATGAAGAAGAGCCAGCCGAGGGCTCCCAGAAACGCAAACCAGCGGATGCCGTTACTGCGGGCCAGGCGCAGTGCCATCATGGCCAGAAAAGCCACCACCAGGATGGCGGTCAGCTTCTCGCTGAGCCAGGGGGTGGCGTTGTTGAGCGGATTGAGATCCAGCACCATGCACAGCAGCACGCCTGAGAGCACCACCAGGCCGTTGAGCCAGCCGCTCATCTTGAGGGTACGGGCGCTGGCGGCGCGGCTCGAGCCGGTCTGCAGCCAATAGAAGCGCAACATGAACATCAGCACCGCCAAGCCTATCAGCAGCAGGTGCAGATGTTTGATAGCAAAATACATAACGTGTCCTTGAACAGAGGCAGGCCCGGCCTGCCCGTCATCATCACTGAGCCAGCCGCCCCAGGGTCACCCGCTCGTTATCGCCGTAATCGCGCACGGTTTCCACCTGAAGGTAGCCCTGTTGCAGCAGGAGTTGACGCACCGCCTCCCCCTGCTGCCAGCCATGCTCCAGCAACAGCCAGCCGCCCGGCAGCAGATGGGCCGGCGCGCCCGCCACGATCAGCCGGATATCCGCCAGCCCCTGCTCGTCCGCCACCAGGGCGGAGCGGGGCTCGAAGCGCACGTCCCCCTCGTCGAGGTGCGGATCTGCCCCGTCGATGTAGGGCGGGTTGGAGACGATCATCGCAAAGCGCGGCGCCTGGCTTGGCGAGGGCTCGACCAGCGGTTCGAACCAGCTGCCGTCGCGCACCTCGATGGGCAGACCAAGGGCGGCGCTGTTGGCACGGGCCAGGGCTGCCGCTGCCGGCATTCTGTCTACCGCCCATACATCGGCATCCGGTCGCTCCGACTTGAGCGCCAGTGCGATGGCGCCGGTGCCGGTGCCCAGATCCAGCACGGCGCAGGGGCCTGCTGGCAGCCGCGCCAGCGCCTGCTCGACCAGCACCTCGGTGTCGGGGCGCGGGATCAGGGTGGCGGGGCTCACCTTGAGCGGCAGCGACCAGAACTCCCGCTCGCCAATCAGGTGGGCGATGGGTTCGCCATAGAGACGGCGTTCGAGCCAGCCCTGCAGGGTCGCCTGCTGGGCGGCATTTAGCTCGCGCTCCGGCCAGGTCATCAGGTAGCTGCGCCGGCACTCCAGCAGATGGCAGAGCAACGCATCGGCATCGGCGCGGGGGGATTCCCCCCCTGCCAGGGTCGCCATGATGTGGGCGCGAGCCTGCTGGATCTGCATCAGTTGCTCTCGGCCAGGGAGGCGAGCTGATCGGCCTGGTACTCCTGGATCATCGGGTTGATGACGCAGTCCAGGTCCCCTTCCATGATCTCGCCGAGGCGGTAGAGGGTGAGGTTGATGCGGTGCTCGGAGAGGCGCCCCTGCGGGTAGTTGTAGGTGCGGATACGCTCGGAGCGATCCCCCGACCCTACCAGGTTGCGGCGGGTGCTCTGCTCGGCGGCGCGGTGGCGCTCATCCTCGGCCGCCTGCAGACGGGCGGAGAGTACCGACATCGCCTTGGCGCGGTTCTTGTGCTGGGAGCGCTCGTCCTGACACTCCACCACCAGGCCGGTGGGCAGGTGGGTGATGCGGATGGCGGAGTCGGTCTTGTTGACGTGCTGGCCACCGGCCCCGGAGGCGCGGAAGGTGTCGATCTTCAGATCCGAGGGGTTGATCTCGATCTGCTCGGCTTCCGGCACTTCCGGCAGCACGGCGACGGTACAGGCGGAGGTGTGCACCCGGCCCTGGGATTCGGTTTCCGGCACCCGCTGTACCCGGTGACCACCGGATTCAAACTTGAGGCGGCCGTAGACGTGCTCGCCCTCCACCTTGGCGATCACCTCCTTGTAGCCGCCATGCTCGCCGTCGTTGCAGCTGACGATGGAGACGCGCCAGCCCTGGCGCTCGGCGTAGCGCGAATACATGCGAAACAGATCGCCCGCAAAGATCGCCGCCTCGTCACCACCGGCGCCGGCGCGGATCTCCAGATAGCAGTTGTTGTCATCCTTGGGGTCGCGCGGCAACAGCATTACCTGCAGCGCCTGCTGCTGCTCCTCGAAGGTCGCCTTGGCCAGCGGCAGCTCCTCCTGCGCCATCTCGCGCAGGTCGGCATCCTCCTCTTCCAGCATCTGGCGGGTGGCGTCCAGGTTCTCTTCGGCCTGGCGGAATTGCTGGAAAGCGTGAACGATATCTTCCAGCTGGGCATATTCCCGGGTCAGGGCGCGATAGCGATCCTGATCCGCGGCCACGTCCGGCTCGCCGAGCATGGCCTGTACTTCTTCGTGGCGCTCGATGAGGCCTTCCAGCTTTCTGATCAGTGACGGGTTCATAAATCTTGTGTTCTCGATGGAGGACGGGACGACCGGGTGATCGCCCCCAAACTATGACTCTTGTGACAACCCCAACACCTGGCGCAACTGGGCCAGCTGGTGGTGATCCCCCTGGGCGGCGGCCTGGCGCAGGGCCTGGGTCGGTGCGTGGATCAACTTGTTGGTGAGGCGGTGGGCCAGCGCCTTGAGCGCCTGCTCGGCAGGCTCGCCCTGCTGCAGAGCCAGCAGGGCGCGCTGCAGCTCTTCATCGGCCACCTGCTGGGACTGGTGGCGGTAATCGCGGATGAGATCCACCGAGTGGAGGCTGCGATACCAGCCCATGAAGTCATCGCGCTCTTCCTGCACGATGAGCTCAGCCTCGGCGGCGGCCCGTTTGCGGGTCTCGAGGTTCTGCTCGATGATGCCCTGCAGGTCGTCCACCGTGTAGAGATAGGCGTCCGAGAGCTCGTCCACCTCCGCCTCGATGTCGCGGGGCACGGCGATGTCCACCAGGAACATGGGCCTGAAGCGGCGAGCCTTGAGCGCCCGCTCCACCATGCCCTTGCCGATGATGGGCAAGGGGCTCGCGGTGGAGCTGATGACGATGTCCGCCTCGTGCAGGTAATCGGGGATCTCTTCGAGCGTCATCACCTGGGCGCCGAACTCCTCGGCCAACAGCTGGGCCCGCTGCAGGGTGCGGTTGGCCACCATCATCTGGGTGACGTTCTGCTCGCGCAGGTGGCGGGCCACCAGTTCGATGGTCTCGCCGGCGCCGACCAGCAGCACCTTGGTCTGGGAGAGATCGGAGAAGATCCGCCGCCCCAGGCTCACCGCGGCAAAGGCCACCGACACGGCGCTGGCGCCGATCTCGGTATCGGTGCGCACCCGCTTGGCCACCGAGAAGGATTTCTGGAACAAACGCTCCAGCGCCCCCTTCACCGCCTCGGATTGCTGGGCATGGGCATAGGATTGCTTGATCTGCCCCAGGATCTGCGGCTCTCCCAGCACCAGGGAGTCGAGCCCGCAGGCCACCCGCATCAAATGGCGGACCGCCTCCTCGTCCTGATGCCGATAGATGGCGGAGACCACCTCGGCCGCATCCAGGTCGTGAAACCGCTGCAGCCACTGCAACACCTGCTCGCCCTGCCCCTGCTCCAGGCTGCAGTAAAGCTCGGTGCGGTTGCAGGTCGAGACGATCACCGCCTCGCTTACACCGGGTTGGGCGACCAGCTCACGCAAGGCGCGATCGATGCAGTCCGGGCCGAAGGCGACCCGCTCCCGCAAGGCGACACTGGCGGTGTTGTGGTTGATTCCGAGGGCAAGCAAACTCATGAGTGGGCGTGGATCGTATCTGTGCGCAGGGAGTAAAGGCTGCCAATTGTACGAGAAAGGGTAAGTCTTTAAAAGCGATACGGCCCCCCCGTATACTGTGCCAAATCACCTTTTCCGGAGCATGACCTTGTTGTTGCGTCTTTTCACCCTTGGCTGCCTGCTGTTGCTGGCCGGTTGCGCCACTACCCAACCCCAGCGCGATCAGGTCAACTGGCAGCAGGAGCGTACCCGGCTCGAGCAACTGACCCATTGGCAGCTGTCTGGCAAGATGGCCATCATCACCGCCCAGCAGAAGGGCAGCGCCCGGGTCAACTGGCAGCAGGATGGCGACGACTATCGCCTCAACCTCACCAGCCTGATCGGCACCCACATCCTGGAGCTCTCCCGCAGCAAGGGCGAGATCACCCTGATCGACAACGAGGGCAACCCGCACCAGAGCCAGGATGCCGAGGCGCTCGTCTATCAGCTCACCGGCTGGAACATTCCGGTGGCCGGACTGCCGGCGTGGATCAAGGGCTTGCCGGGCGAGGCCGAGTTCGAACTCAACCCCGACCGCAGTCTGGCCAGCGTGCGTGACGGTCAGTGGCAGATCGTCTATGGCGACTACCGGGATCAGGACGGCTATCGCCTGCCGCACCTGCTCACCATGACCGGCCAGGGCAGCCGCCTCAAGCTGCAGATCAACCAGTGGACCATCACCCGCTGATGGCGGCCATCGACAAGGACTCCCCCATGAGCGCCATGCGCTGGCCGGCTCCGGCCAAACTCAATCTCTTTTTGCACGTCAACAGCCGTCGCCCGGACGGCTACCACGAGCTGCAGACCCTGTTCATCTTCCTCAACCACGGCGACTGGCTCGAGTTCGAGGTGATCCCGGCCAGCGACAGGCTCACCCTGAGCCCGGCCATTCCCGGCGTGCCCGATGAACAGAACCTCATCATCCGCGCCGCCCGCCTGCTGCAGGCAAAACTGCCGAGCCCACAGGGCGCGCATATCCGGCTGGAAAAAGTCTTACCCATGGGCGGCGGCATCGGCGGTGGTTCATCGGACGCCGCCACCACGTTAGTGGCCCTCAACCACCTCTGGCAGGCCGGCCTGAGCGAAGACGAGCTGGCCGAGCTCGGCGTGCAGCTGGGCGCCGACGTGCCGGTGTTCGTGCGCGGCAAGGCCGCCTTTGCCGAGGGGGTCGGTGAGCGGCTGCAGCCGGTCGAGTTGCCGAGCGCCTGGTATCTGGTGCTCAAGCCCGATTGCCATGTAGCGACCGCCGCCGTGTTCCAGGATCCGGACCTGCCCAGAGATACCCCGAAAATGGCATTGCACAATCTGCTGGAAGGGGAGTGGAAAAACGATTGCGAATTGCTGGTGAAAAAGCGCCACCCCGAGGTTGCCAATGCGCTCGGCTGGTTGCTAGAATACGCGCCGTCAAGAATGACGGGCACAGGAGCCTGCGTCTTTGCTCAGTTTGAAGACGAAGTGGCTGCTCGGGAAGTGTTGGCAAAAGTGCCGAGAGAGTGGGATGGATTTGTCGCCAAGGGCGAGAACATATCACCACTCTTCGCTACATTGCAACAAGTCAGTGATTGGGGTATCGCCAAGCGGTAAGGCAGCGGGTTTTGATCTCGCCATTCCTAGGTTCGAATCCTAGTACCCCAGCCATCTCCTGAACATCGAACAGGGTATATCGATTCACCTGCCGCAGCAGTCTTGCCGGGAGTGCACACTCCCCCTCGCCGGTTGCAGCACCCATCGTTACCCTGTCGTCTTCGGGAAGGTCACTGGTCATCATGGATGACGGGGGGTCGACCAGCACGACGCTCAACCGGCTTGCCGCATGTAACGTGGGCACCTGACCTGAAAGCAGCCTATAGTGGTCTGACCCGTCAACTTGATAAATCGTTTGCCCCCAAACGATAAGGGTCTAATCAGACTCCCCACATACTGGATGCAACCCCGAGGTTTCAAACCGTGCCTGACATGAAGCTGTTTGCTGGTAACGCAACGCCGGAACTAGCCCAGAAGATCGCAGATCGCCTGTTTATCAAACTCGGCAATGCTGCCGTAGGTCGCTTTAGCGACGGCGAGATCAGCGTACAGATCAACGAGAATGTACGTGGTGGCGATATCTTCATCATTCAATCCACCTGTGCCCCGACCAACGACAATTTGATGGAATTGATCGTGATGGTGGATGCTCTGCGTCGTGCTTCAGCTGGCCGTATCACTGCCGTAATTCCCTACTTTGGCTATGCCCGTCAGGACCGCCGCGTCCGCTCCGCCCGTGTTCCCATCACCGCCAAGGTCGTCGCCGACTTCCTCTCCAGCGTCGGTGTGGATCGCGTGCTGACCGTTGACCTGCATGCCGAGCAAATCCAGGGCTTCTTCGACGTCCCGGTCGACAACGTGTTCGGCAGCCCGGTGCTGCTGGAAGACATGAAGTCCAAGAACCTCGAATCCCCCGTGGTCGTGTCGCCGGACATCGGCGGCGTGGTACGTGCCCGTGCCATCGCCAAGCTGCTGGACGATACCGACATCGCCATCATCGACAAGCGTCGTCCCCGCCCGAACGTCTCCCAGGTCATGCACCTGATCGGTGACGTGGCCGGCCGCGACTGCATCATCGTCGACGACATGATCGACACCGGCGGCACCCTGTGCAAAGCCGCAGAAGCCCTGAAAGAGCGCGGCGCCAAGCGTGTATTCGCCTACGCCACTCACCCGGTCTTCTCCGGTTCCGCCGTGGAGAACATCAAGAACTCCGTGATCGACGAGCTGATCATCACCGACTCCATCCCGCTCACCGCGGAGATGAAGGCGGTCGACAAGGTCAAGCAGCTGACGCTCTCTTCCGTGCTGGCCGAAGCCATTCGCCGCATCAGCAACGAAGAGTCCATCTCTGCCATGTTTGAGCATTGATAGACCCTGTTGTGACAAAAACCGCCAGCTGGCGGTTTTTGTCTTTCTAGTCCCAGTTACACCCGGTATTGCCCTGCCCCGTCGCAGATTAAGGATTGTTCCATGAATCGCTTGCGCCCGCTGCTGCTCCTCGCCTTCTGCAGCTTCCTGTTCGCCTGTCAGCCCAACAATGAAAACCAGCCTTTCGTGCTGACTCTGGCTCATATGAACGACACCCACTCCCAGTTTGACCCGGTCAACGCCGATCTGAAGGGGCCTCTCTTTGGCGAGCAGGGGGAAACCGACACCCTCTACACCCGCTTCGGCGGCTATCCGCGCCTGCTCACCATGGCGAAATCCTTCCAGGCCGACGCGCTGGCCAAGAACCAGCCGCTCCTGCTGCTGCACGGCGGCGATGCCTGGCAGGGCAGCGGCTACTTCAAGCTCAACGAGGGGATGGCCAACGCCGAGCTGCTGAGCCAGTTCGGCCTCGACGCCATGGCGCTGGGCAACCACGAATTCGATCTCGACAACCAGAAGCTGGCCCGCTTCATCAAGGGGGTCAACTTCCCGGTGCTGGCCGCCAACCTGGATACCCGCGACGACCCGGATCTGCGCCACGCCGCCAACCTCAAGCCGTTCGTCATCTACGCCTTCGACGGCAACCAGAAGAGCCCGGTCACCGACATCAACAACCTGCCCCAGGGCAAGCAGCTGGTCGCCGTGATGGGGCTGGTGCTGGAGGACATGGCCAACATCTCCCCCAACGTCGGCAAGCTGCGGTTCGGCAATGAAGTCACCTCGGCCCAGGCCACGGTGGATCTGCTGCGCCAGCACGGCATCGACCACATAGTGGCGCTCACCCACATCGGCAACCAGCGGGATCTGGCGCTGGCGGCCAAGGTGAACGGCATCGACGCCATCGTCGGCGGTCACTCCCACAGCCTGCTCGGCGATTTTCGCAACATCGGCTGGGGCAACACCGGCGAGTACGCGGCGCTTGTCACCAACCCGGACGGGGTCGGCATGACCTGCGTGGTACAGGCCGGCTCCTATGCCCAGGCCATCGGGCTGGCCCGGGTCAGTTTCGACGCCCAGGGCAGGGTCATCGCCTGTCAGGGTCAGAACCAGCTGCTGGCCAGCCGCGACTTCTTCGCCGATCCCGCCCGCAAGCAGGCACTGGATGAGACCCGCAGCAAGCAGGCCGGCAAGTTCATCGACGCTCAGCCCAACCTGGTGACCGTGGATGAAGACCCGCGCCTGCGCGGCATCATCGACAGCCACTACAAGCCCGCTCTGGAGCAGGCGTTCGGCCCCGTCATCGCCACCATCCCGGCCGCCCTGCAAAATGCCCGCCGCCCCGGCGACAACGGCAGCGACAGCCACGGCTCCGACGTCGCCCCCCTGGTGGCCGAAGGGCAGTACTACTGGGCCAATACCCCGGCGGTGCAGGCGCTGACCGGCGGTCCGGTCCACTTCGCCCTGCTGGCGGTGGGCGGCGTGCGCGCCGATCTGCCGGCCGGCGAGCTGCGCGAAGGGGATGCCGCGCTCACCCTGCTGCCGTTCAAGAACCAGCTCTCGGTGCTGACCCTGACCGGCGCCGACGTGCGCGCCCTCTTGACCGAGACCATCACCGCCACCCTGCCCGCCAGCGCCCACGCCGGCAAGTTCCCCTACGGCGGCCACCTGCGCTACACCTTCACCGAGACCACCCCGGGCAAGGGCGGCGCCCTGACCCAGTTGCAGTGGCAGAATGCCGACGGCCAGTGGCAGGATCTGGTGGACAGCCAGCGCTATCGGGTGGTGATGAATGCCTACAGCGCCAACGGCAACGATGGCTGGCAGGCGCTGGCCCGCGCCCAGGCGCAGCAAGCCGAGCGGCTGGATCTCGCCTGGCAGGATGGCAAGCTGACCGGCTTCCCGGTCGAGCGGGTGGAGCAGCGCGGCGATCAGCTCAGCGCCCGCTATGCCGCCGGCCATCAGCTTGACTGCAAGGCGAGCGGCGTGGATTGCGGCACCGACGCCGCCTCCTTCGTGCAATATGTACGCGAACAGCGCCCGACCCTGACCGCCCTGGACGAAGAGACGGTCACCCTGGTGCGTGCCGCGCAGTAACCCGGCCCCCGCCGGCAAGCCACAAAACGGGCCCCGCACTGGGGCCCGTTTTGCTGCCGTTGGCCACCGGTTCCCCGCTTTTCCCCGGCACTGGCCGAGCTTTGGTTGAGTGATCGCCAGTCGGCGGCTAGAATATTGCGTCCCATTGCCCTGGGCAGTCGGCCCATTGCAAGCAGCGAGTGAAGAAATCAAGCGTGACAAGCCAAATCAAACTGATCGTGGGGCTGGGCAATCCCGGCCCGGAATATGCCAAGACTCGCCACAACGCGGGCGCCTGGTATGTGGAGCAACTGGCACGCTGGCACAATGTCAGCCTGCGCGAAGAGCCCAAGTTCTTCGGCCACACCGCCCGCATCCAGGTAGATGGCCAGGATGTGCGCCTGCTCATCCCGAACACCTACATGAACCTCTCCGGCAAGGCGGTGGCCGCGCTGGCCCGCTTCTACCAGATCGAGCCGGAAGCCATGCTGGTGGCCCACGATGAGCTGGACCTGCCCCCCGGCATCGCCAAATTCAAGCAGGGCGGTGGGCACGGCGGCCACAACGGCCTCAAGGACATCATTGCCAAGATGGGCAACAACAACAATTTCTTCCGGCTGCGGCTGGGGATAGGTCACCCGGGCGCCAAGGAGCTGGTCGCCGGTTTCGTGCTGACCAAGGCGCCCAGCAGCGAGCAGAGCCTGATCGACGCCGCGCTGGACGAATCCCTGCGCGCCACCGACATTCTGTTCAAGCAGGACATGACCAAGGCCATGAACCGCCTGCACAGCTTCAAGGCCGAGAAAGTCTGAATAGAGATGCCTGACACGCGTCAGGCTCGCACAATATGACAGGGTCGCCCAAGAACCTGTCCACGCACTGTGACGAGAGGTCGTCAGCAAGGTGAAGCGCAGCGCAGGAACCGGAGCGTATAGTCATACGTGAGGATTCCGAGCAGCACATGAGCCTTGATCACGGCCTCGCAGTAAGAGCATGGACAGGTTCTGCGGCCCTCACACAGCATCCATCACGTAAGGTAACAATCCATGGGTTTTAAATGCGGTATCGTGGGCCTGCCCAATGTAGGCAAATCCACCCTGTTCAACGCGCTGACCAAGGCCGGCATCGAAGCCGCCAACTTCCCGTTCTGCACCATCGAGCCGAACACCGGCGTGGTACCGATGCCGGATCCCCGCCTCGACCAGCTGGCGGCCATCATCAATCCGCAGCGCGTTGTGCCGACCACCATGGAATTCGTGGACATCGCCGGCCTGGTGGCCGGTGCCTCCAAGGGCGAGGGCCTCGGCAACCAGTTCCTGGCCAACATCCGTGAAACCGAGGCCATCGGTCACGTGGTGCGCTGCTTCGAGGACGAGAACATCGTTCACGTGGCAGGCAAGGTCTCCCCGGCTGACGACATCGAGGTGATCAACACCGAGCTGGCCCTCTCCGATCTGGATGCCTGCGAGCGCGCCATCAACCGCCAGTCCAAGCGCGCCAAGGGCGGCGACAAGGATGCCAAGCTGGAAGTGGAAGTGCTGGAGAAGATCAAGGTGGCACTGGAAGACGGCCAGATGATCCGCGGCATGAAGCTGGACAAGGACGAGCTGGCCGCCGTCAGCCACCTCAACTTCCTGACCCTCAAGCCCACCATGTACATCGCCAACGTGGCGGAAGATGGCTTCGAGAACAACCCCTACCTGGATCAGGTGCGTGAAATCGCCGCCGCCGAGAACGCCGTCGTGGTGGTGGTCTGCTGCGCCATCGAAGCGGACATCGCCGAGCTGGATGACGAAGATCGCGCCGAGTTCATGGCGGATCTGGGCATCGAAGAGCCGGGCCTGAACCGGGTGATCCGCTCCGGTTACGAGCTGCTCAAGCTGCAGACCTACTTCACCGCCGGCGTGAAGGAAGTGCGTGCCTGGACCATTCCGGTGGGCGCCACCGCCCCGCAGGCCGCGGGCAAGATCCACACCGACTTCGAAAAAGGCTTTATTCGTGCCCAAACCATCGCCTTCGAAGACTTTATCGCCTACAAGGGTGAGCAAGGCGCCAAGGAAGCGGGCAAGATGCGCGCCGAAGGGAAGGATTACATCGTCAAGGATGGCGATATCATGAACTTCCTGTTCAACGTCTAATCCCATGAGAGGCCAGCATTTGCTGGCCTCTTTTTTTATCTGGCCCAAGCACCTATCTGCCGGATATGTCGTAAAAAAAACCAGATTGTTGGGCTTTTGCGCGACAGCGACCAATAACTCGCCAAACGCACTCAGATTCGTTTTTTCAGACAAAAAAAGGGTTGACGCCCCAGAGCCAGATACGCATAATTCGGCCCGCACAGTGACGAGGCAACGAGGCACTGGAAGCAAGGTTGGCTATGTAGCTCAGTTGGTTAGAGCATCGCACTCATAATGCGGGGGTCACAGGTTCGAATCCCGTCATAGCCACCATCTCTAGTTGGGGTATCGCCAAGCGGTAAGGCAGCGGGTTTTGATCTCGCCATTCCTAGGTTCGAATCCTAGTACCCCAGCCATTATTTCAGTTATCGGTATCAAGGTGCCGGTGACAGGTCAAGGGAAGCAGTGATGGGTGTTGAACTCGTCAATGTGTCCAGGTTCAAATCCTGGTATCCCGGCCATTGTTAAAAGATGTTTGATAGACTCTGTCAGACATTGCTGTTGGGGTATCGCCAAGCGGTAAGGCAGCGGGTTTTGATCTCGCCATCCCTAGGTTCGAATCCTAGTACCCCAGCCATTCTTAAAAAGATGTTTGATAGTCTCTGTCAGACATTGCTGTTGGGGTATCGCCAAGCGGTAAGGCAGCGGGTTTTGATCTCGCCATCCCTAGGTTCGAATCCTAGTACCCCAGCCAT
This sequence comes from Aeromonas sp. QDB20, assembly GCF_027707805.1. NCBI lineage: Bacteria > Pseudomonadati > Pseudomonadota > Gammaproteobacteria > Aeromonadales > Aeromonadaceae > Aeromonas > Aeromonas sp. QDB20. The sequence goes on from NZ_JAPCJC010000006.1 coordinate 81,280, forward strand.
TATTCTGTTCTCTTCCACCCAGTGGTTGACAACAAACGGCTATGTAGCTCAGTTGGTTAGAGCATCGCACTCATAATGCGGGGGTCACAGGTTCGAATCCCGTCATAGCCACCATTTTGAAGAACGTTCCTGCAATCATCTGATTGCAAAGAACACTGTTGGGGTATCGCCAAGCGGTAAGGCAGCGGGTTTTGATCTCGCCATCCCTAGGTTCGAATCCTAGTACCCCAGCCATTTTTACTTGTATTCGACGAAAGTCGTGCACAAGACGGCTATGTAGCTCAGTTGGTTAGAGCATCGCACTCATAATGCGGGGGTCACAGGTTCGAATCCCGTCATAGCCACCATTACTCTTGCGGAAGTGGCGAAATTGGTAGACGCACCAGATTTAGGTTCTGGCGCCCTAGGCGTGAGAGTTCGAGTCTCTCCTTCCGCACCATCGAAAGCAGTACCAAACAGACCAGCTCAGGCTGGTTTTTTTGTATCCGGCGTTTGCCACTTTTCTCTTCCCCTCTCCATGCCATTGCACCTCTACAACCCCTCCCATGTATCAGCGGCTGGGCCTTGTGCTCTCCTCTGCGACGACGCTCATGCCCCGCTCCCGTTTTATGCCGTCCTTTTCATGTCAGATTACTGCGGGCAATAAAAAGGCGGCCCGCAGGCCGCCATGTCATGTGCGTCGTCAGAACGGGAAGAACCAGGGGATGGCGATGACGCTCACCACCATCACCAGCGCCGTAAAGGGCACGCCGATGCGCACGAAGTCCACGAACTTGTAGTTGCCTGGGCCCAGCACCAGGGTGTTGACCGGCGAGGAGACCGGCGTCATGAAGGCCGCCGAGGCGGCGATGGCGATGGTCATGGCAAACGGATAGGGCGAGACCCCCATCTGTTGGGCCGTGCCGAGCGCGATCGGGGCCATCAGTACCGCCGTCGCGGTGTTGGAGATGAACAGCCCGATGACGGCGCACAGGGCGAACAGACTGGCCAGCATCACCCGCGGCCCCATTTCCCCCACCGCCGAGATCAGTGCGCCGACGATGAGATCCACCCCGCCGGTCTTTTGCAGCGCGAGCGCAAAGGGCAGCATGCCGACGATGAGGATCAGGGTCGGCCAGTGGATGGACTTGTAGGCGCTCTCCATGTCGATGCAGCGAAACTTGCCCATCAGCAGGCAGGCGATCAGCGCCGCTATCACGTTGGGCACGGGATCGGTCACCATCAGCACTATCATGACCCCGAGCGCGATCAGGGCGTGAATGGCCTGACTGCGGGCCGGCGCCATCTCGTCCACTTCGGCCGGCAGCCCCAGCAAGAGGAAGTCGCGGCTGTGGGTCTGCAGCAGGCGGATCAGGCTCCAGTTGCCCACCACCAGCAGGGTATCCCCCATCTGCAGCGCCTCGTCTACCAGCTTGCCGCCAAGCGCCTCGCCGGCGCGGCGGATCCCCACCACGTTGAGGCCGTAGTGGGAGCGAAACGCCACCTCGCGGATGCTCTTGCCGAGCAGACGGGATTCGGGGATGAGCGACACCTCCGCCATGCCCACCTCCCGCGCCTGATCGGAAAAATACTCCCCGCGCAGGATCATGGGTTCGAGCCGCGCCTCGCTGCAGAACTCCCGCACGTCCGCATCGGGGTCGGACATGTCGATGAGCAGCACATCCTTGGCCTGGAACTCGGTGACGCCGGAGACGGTCACCATCACCCGCCGGAACTTGCGCCAGCGCTCCACCCCGATGACATTGGCCCCGTAGCGGGCCCTCAGTTGCAGCTCGTCCAAGGTCTGGCCGATCAGGGGGGAATCGGGCCGCAACGCCAGCCGGCGCGCCCGCCCGGCCAGCCGATAGTCACGAATGAGATCGCGCATGGTGCTGCGCCCACTCTGCTTGTGCTTGCCCTCCTCCTCGCTACGTACCAGAGAGGTGCGCATCAGCAGCATGTAGAGGATCCCCATCCCCAGGATGATGACCCCCATGGGGGTGAAACCAAAGAAGCCGAAGCCGTGGATGTCGTGGCGCATCAGCTCGCTGTTGACCACCATGTTGGGCGGCGTCGCCACCAGGGTCATCATGCCGCTGATGAGGCCGGCAAAACCGAGCGGCATCATCAGCCGGCCGGCCGGGATCCCCATCCGGTTCGCCACGCTCAGCACCACAGGGATGAAGATGGCCACCACCCCTGTGCTGCTCATCACGGCCCCCAGCAGGGCGACCGCCACCATCAGCAGCACCAGCAATCGGGTCTCGCTGCTGCCGGCTACCTTCACCAGCGCATCCCCCACCTGATAGGCGATGCCGGTGCGCACCAGCCCCTCCCCCACCACGAACAGGGCGGCGATCAGGATGACGTTGGGATCGCTGAACCCCGCCAGCGCCTGTGGCAGGGTCAGGGTGCCGCTCAGCACGAACAAGATGATGATCAGCAAGGCAACCACGTCCATGCGGACCCTGTTGCTCACAAACAGATAAATGGCGCCCACCAGCATGCAGAGGACCCAGACCAGCTCGGAATTCACGCTCGCTCCTTTCGTTCAACACCCCCCGACCGCAGCGGGGGGATTCCATCAGACCACAGCCCATTCATCCCCATTTTGTGACATGTCAATAAAGGGCAGGGCATCATCGCATATCAGGGTGTCATCGGGGGCCTAAAGTTGCTTGCGGTTTGTCCATTCTTTGAGGTGGCTCGGCCCTGCACGGACAAAAGTCCTGCAAAGACCCCCACGCCGCCCCTAGAATAGGCCCGGTTCACTCCCCCCTATTTTCCAAGGAAATGAAAATGAGCATATTCGAGTGGTTCAGCATCAATCACACCCTGGTGACCATACCGCTGGGCGGTGGCTACGCCATGTCGTGGATCGAAGCCGTCGGCACCCTGTTCGGGCTGGCCTGCATCTGGTGCGCCAGCCAGGAGAAGACCATCAACTACCTGTTCGGGCTCATCAACGTCAGCCTGTTCGCCATCATCTTCTTCCAGATCCAGCTCTACGGCCTGTTGCTGCTGCAGCTGTTCTTCTTCTGCGCCAACCTCTATGGCTGGTACGCCTGGACCCGCCCGGCCAATGCCCAGGGGGATACCCTGCAGATCCGCTGGCTCAGCAAGTCCAAGCTCGTCGCCACCGCCGCCGTGAGCGTGCTGGCCATCGCCCTGCTGACCCTCTATATCGACCCGGTCTTCGCCGCCCTGGCACGCACCTCGGTCGCCCTGCTCAACCTGTTTGGCGCCAACCTCGCCACGCCAGAGCCCTCCCCCGATGCCTTCCCCTTCTGGGATGCCAGCATGACGGTGCTCTCCGTGGTGGCCCAGATCCTGATGACCCGCAAGTACGTGGAGAACTGGATCCTCTGGGTGGTCATCAACATCATCAGCATCGGCGTCTACGCTGCCCAGGGGGTCTATGCCATGTCCCTTGAGTACCTGATCCTGCTGTTCATCGCCGCCAACGGCACTCGCCTGTGGATGGTCAGCGCCAAACGTCCGCAACAGGAAGTCATCGCATGAGCCTACTACCCCATCTGCAATGCCGCCCGGATCAGATCGCCGAACGGGTGGTGCTGTGCGGCGACCCGGCCCGGGTCGACCGCATCGCCAGCCAGCTCGATGAGTGTGACGTGCTGGGCCAGCACCGGGAATTTCGCCTGATCAACGGCCGCTATCAGGGGCTACCCATTACGGTGTGCAGCACCGGTATCGGCGGCGCCTCCGCCGTCATCGCGTTGGAGGAGCTGGTGCAGGCGGGTGCCCGCGCCCTCATCCGGGTCGGCTCCGCCGGCGCCCTGCAGCATGAGATCGCGCTGGGGGATCTTATCGTGGTGGAGGGGGCGGTGCGCAGCGAAGGCGCCTCGCAGGCCTATCTGCCGCCCGAGTACCCCGCCTGCGCCGACATCCGCCTGCAGGCCGCTCTGCTCGCCCATCTCGGCGCCAGTGGCCAGCCTCACTGGCACGGGCTGGTGCGCTCCCACGACAGCTTCTACCGGGATGACGAGCAGGAGGTGTGTCGCTACTGGCACGCCCGCGGTGTGCTCGGGGCGGACATGGAGAGCGCCTCCCTGCTCGCCGTCGGGCGCCTGCGCAAGGTGCGGGTGGCCGCCGTGCTCTGCAACGTGGTGGCCTTCGAGCAGGACGTGCAAGCGGGGGTGAGCGACTACGCAGCCAGCGAAGCCGCCATGATGACCGGCGAGCAGCTGGCCATCGCCGCGGCCCTCCACGCCCTGACCCAATAGAGCGGGTCTGCCGGGGCCGCAAAGGCCCCGGCAAAACGTTACGCCCGGCACATTCGGGGGCACCAGCGCTGGCATCCAGCCCCCGCCCTTGCTAGCCTCATGACCCTCGTCAAGCCGGGCCTTCCCCATGCAGCAACAACCCTACCCCCTCGGTCGCTTTCACGCCGAGCTTGCCGCTCTCGAACCGCGCTTTGCCGCGGCGCTGACGGCCTGCACCCTCCATTCTCGCCGCTACCTGCCGGGCGAACCCATCATGCGCCAGGGGGAGCAGTGCGAGCACCTCTATCTGGTGGCCCAGGGTCGCATCTCCCTCAACAGTGCGGTGCACTCGGGGCGGCTGTTTCAACTCGGCGAAATCGAGTGCCACCAGCAGATCTTCGGCGAGATGGAGTTCTTCAGCGCCACCCCGGTGCAGTGGAGCGTGGTGGCCGAGACCGAGCTGGACGCCGACGTCATCTGCGCCGACAAGCTGGCCAAGCGGCTGCTGGCCGAGCCCGAGCTGACCCTCTTCTTCGCCGCGGCGCTCGCCAGCGACTATCTGGATACCCTGGACATCACCACCAGCCGGCTGCTGCACCCCATCGCCTACAACATCGCCTTCGAGCTGTGGCGCGAGCGCCAGCGCACCCCCATGCTGGGTTCGCGCAAGCGGGCCCACGAGGCGGCGCGCTTCGGCACCACGGAGCGGGTCTACCGGCGTGCCCTCAAGGAGCTGATCGAACAGGGTATCGTCGCCGATGGCCCCGACGGCCCCGTCATCGCCGATTTGGCCAGGCTGCGCGCCTATCTCGAACTTTGACCTTCCTTTACCATCGGAGTCCCCATGCCTGTTTCAAACATGTCCGTCTCAAACTACCCCGAGTTCACCTTCTTCAGCCGCTTTGTCGCCGACATCCAGGCCGGCCGCAAGACCATCACCATCCGCGACGAGAGCGAGGCCAACTGGCAACCCGGCCAACGTCTGGCCCTGTTCACCAACCCGGAGCACCAGCCCTTTGGCACCATAGAGGTGCTGTCGGTCAAGGCTGTCGCCTTCGATGAACTGAATGACGAGCACGCCCGCCAGGAGAACATGACCCTGCCTGAGCTCAAACAGGTGATCCGTGACATCTACCCCACCCTGCCGCCGCTCTATGTCATTGAATTCAAACTGCTTGCCTGAGCCAGATTTGGCCTTTGCCGAGCGATGTGTTAATAGTGTCCTCTTTTGAATCAGAGAGGTGACCCGAGTGTTTGAGATAGCGAGCCTGCGAGAGGGCATGATGCACGGGGTCGAGCTGTTCCAGCTGCTGCTGGAGATCATCTCCATCACCTGCGTGGTGATAGGGCTGGGCAAGACCCTCTGGCTGGCGGCGCGGGTGCGGGCTCACGAGCCCGGCTTTCCCCATATCCGGCTCTGTTTCGGCAGCTGGCTCATTCTGGCGCTGGAGTTCCAGCTGGCCGCCGACATCCTGGCCACCACGGTGGCGCCGAGCAAGGAGGAGCTGATCCGTCTCGCCATCATCGCGGTGATCCGCACCTTCCTGAACTACTTCCTCGGCAAGGAGCTGGAAGCCCAAGCGGAACGCCAGCAAGACAAGGCAGAGCGCCAGCAGGAACAGCGCAGCGAACAGGTCAAGGCGCCCCAATAGCCCCCTTCCTTGCACAGCATCCCCGCTGGGTACCGTGCCATCCCGACCCCCCGTGGCTCGGGATGGCCCAGTTGTGACCCTCCCCTCACTTCTGACAATCAGCCACTAATGGAACCCTTTTCAAGATTTTCACCGCCCTGTTGACTTCCCGCTCATCTGCGTAAGATAGACACTCTCCTCCCCCTACCGGCCCAGCTGATGAACCCGCGACCTCTCCACACACCCGACATCGACCTCGATAGTTGCGTCATCTACCAGATCTACCCCATGAGCTTTCAGGACAGCGACGGCGACGGCATGGGCGACATCAACGGCATCCGCCAGCGCCTCGGTTATCTGGCCACCCTGGGGGTCGACATGCTGTGGCTCACCCCCCTCTATCGCTCCCCCAAGCGGGACAACGGCTACGACGTGGCGGACTACCGCGCCATCGACCCCGCCTTCGGCACCCTGGCCGAGATGGAGCAGCTGATAGCCGAGGCGGCCGCCCACGGCATCGGCATCATGATGGATATCGTCGCCAACCACACCGCCACCGAGCACGCGTGGTTTGTGCAGGCGCTGGCAGGCGACCCCCGCTATCAGGCCTATTACGTGTTTCGCGATCAGGCCTTCGTCGATGCCCACCCGGTTACCTCGATTTTTGGCGGCAGCGGCTGGCAATACGTGCCGGCGCTGGATCGCTACTACCTGCACAACTTCGATCCCAGTCAGGCCGATCTGGACTGGGACAACCCGGCGGTGCGCGCCGAAATGGCGGCGGTGATCCACTTCTGGCTGGGCAAAGGAGTAAAAGGGTTTCGCTTCGATGTGATCGACATGGTGAGCAAGGATTGGGACCGGCTTGCCATGAGCAATGGCCCGCGCCTGCACGACTATATCCGCGAGCTCAATGCCGAGAGCTTCGGTGGCCAAGGGATCATCACGGTGGGGGAGACCTGGTCGGCCGACCTCGCCCATATGCAGAACTATTCGAACCCCGACGGCAGCGAGTTCAGCATGGTGTTCAACTTCGAGCATCTGGGGCTGGGCAGTGACAAGTGGTCATCCCGCTTCGACCCCCTCGCCTTCAAGCGAGCCATGGCCCGCCACCAGCAAGGGCTACATGGGCGTGGCTGGAACAGCCTGTTTCTCGGCAACCACGATCTGCCCCGCGCCGTCTCCCGTTTTGGCGACGACAGCCCAAAGTGGCGGGAAACCAGCGCCAAACTGTGGGCCATGGTGCTGCACCTGATGCAGGGCACACCCTTCATCTATCAGGGTGAGGAGCTCGCCATGACCAACCGCCACTGGCAGCCGGACGAGCTGCGCGATGTGGAGGCCATCAACTACCGCGTCAGCCAGGCGGGGCTGGACCCTGCCGAGCTCGCTCGCCGCCTCGATGCTATCGGCCGCGACAACGCCCGCACCCCGATGCAGTGGGATGCCGGCCCCAGCGCGGGATTCAGCACGGCCCCCCCCTGGATTGCCCTCAACACCAATCACATCGAGATCAACGCCGCCGAGCAGCTGGCCCGACCCGATTCGCCGTTTCACTGCTATCGCCAGCTCATCGCCCTGCGCAAGGCCCATCCGGTCATTCGCCACGGCGACTTCGAGTTTCTGGATGGGGATGACCCGGAGCGCATCGGCTATCGCCGCTGCTGGCAAGATCCGGCGAGCGCAGAGCGACACACCCTGCTGCTGCTCGCCAATCTCACTGACCACCCCCTGGTCATGCCGCACTTTGACCAGCTGGAGGCAGGTGCCACCCTGCTGACAAGCAACTACCCGGGGCAGCCCACCGCCACCTTTGCCCCCTATCAGGCGGCGGCCTGGCTGCTGCCAGCAAGGGAGTAACGGGCACTCCCTGGCTCGGCGTCAGCCTTCGTCAAGGGGGCTGGCCCCTGTGCCTCCCCCTGCTTATTCCCCTCCCGCTGACCTTGCCGACCCGCACCGGCGATTTACTCACTTAAAAACTTCGCATTTAACGGCTCGTACGACACCGCTTTGAAATATCCGACTCTCCCTCGCTATCGACAATTGAAATAGTGCAACACCCTGTTTTTGCTGGAAATAAGCAGCATCAAAAAAGACTCGTTTGTCATCAAGTGAATATATTCAACACGGTTTAGTCTGGGTTAAAAGTCAATTCAGATTTGCGCCCTTGTGGTTCTTGGTGAGCTCCTTATGGTTTCCATCCGAAGCGTGCGGCACGGCGCCGAACGCCGACGTTCAGGCTTGCGGGCACCAGCCCGCCATAACAACAGGACATCATCATGCGCAAAACCGGTGTGGCACTCGCCATCTCCAGCCTCTTCTGGTTCCACTCGGCCATGGCGGCCCCTCTGATCTTCCCGGACGATCCCGCCCTCAGCAACGGCCAGCACTCCCCCGCCCTCGAGCGCAGCTTCCAGCTGGCCCAGGACGATCTGGGCAACCGGATCCACCAGCTCCACCTGCCCCTCCAGACCGAGCCGGAACTGGTGGCGGAGCTGGAGCAGATTGGCAGGGAGCAGGGCTTTTCGGTCAGCACCCACGCTGACATGTACGCCTGGACCGAGGACAACATGTGGCTGTCGCGCGATGGCGCTCTCGTCTTCCGTCCCCAGGCGCCGCTGGCCGACAAGGGGCGCTACCACGCCTTCGTTACCGCCCTCACCGAGCAGAGCCCGGAGGCCGAGCAGGAGGGGCACCACAGCCTCGGCAGCCAGGATTCCCAAGGGCTGGATGATTACATGCTCTCCCAGGCCAACAGCTTCGCCGAGGCGCAGGGGCGCGAGCTCATCCCCACCTTCTCCATCATCGATGGCGGCAACATGCTGACCGGCCAGCGCCCAGACGGTACCCCCTATGCCCTGATCGGTCGCGACGCCCTGCTGCAAACCACCCTGCACCACAGCCGGCTGGATAGCGAGCGTATCGCCACCCGCCAGCAGAAGATGGAGCGCGACGGCGAGTTTCGGCTGCAACTCAGCGAAGAGGAGTGGCTGGGCAGCCCTCATACCTTCCAGAAGGGCCATGACACCGAGGTGGACCTCATCCTGCTGGAGGCGGCCAACCTGCTGCCACAGGGGCTGGATGAACCGCAGCGCCACGCCTTTGCCAAAACCGCGCGCGCCAAGGCCGAGCTGGCTCAGTACGAGGTGAACTGGGCGACCCGCCAGGCGGCGGAGCAGCGCATGTTTCTGAGCACTCAACAGGGGGAGCGCATCGCCGAGCGCTATCGCGCCATCCACGGCCAGCCGCTGCCGGCCTCCTTCGACCTGCTGGCCCAGCTCAAACGGGAGTACGCAGGGCTGGTGGTAACCGCCGAACTGCACGCCGACTTCGGCGATGAGCAGATAACCGATGCGCTGCAGACGCTGACGGCCGATACCGCCACCCTGACCCGGCTTGGCCGCATGTTGCAGGCCGGCGGCTATCAGCGAACCAGGCTGACCGGGGCCGAGCAAGCGCACCAGACCCGCCGCTTCCTCGCCATGATGGCCATCAGCCAGCGCCTGATGGCGCAGGAGCTCAAGGTGGCCGAGCGGGATCTGGTGATCCTGGCCCAGCCCGGTTTCCACCTCGACATGGCCATGCGCCCGCTGGCCGATGGCCGCATCCTCTTCAATGATCACGCCGCCAGCGCGGCGCTGATCGAGCAGGTGCTGGCCAGCGATGCCACCCTGAGCGACAGCGAGCGGCAGGAACTTGCCAAGAGCGTGACCGACCTGCGCCAGCAGGGCGAGCGCTGGCACAAGATCCATGCCCTTATCCATCAGCAACTGAGCGATGCCGGCCTGACCCCCATCGCCACCCCGGGCGCCTTCAGCGTGGGCAAACGGCCGGTGAACTGGATGAACGGCATCATGGGCACCCGTCAGCAGCCCTTCTACATCACCAATGCCGCCAGCATAACCCCCCTCAATGAGGCGTTCGCCGCCTGGTTGCAGCGCGAGGTGGCCGGGCTCACCCCCTATTTCGTGGGGCAGGCTGCCAGCAACCGACGGGACGGCTTGAACCAGGCGGAGGCCCTGCTGCGCGGCAGCGGCGGGCTGGACTGCATCACCCTGCACCACGAGTAGTGCGAGGGTCGCAGATTTGACTCACCGGCAAATTCTGGGTATTTTGCGACCAGAATTTTTATTGGACCGCTTTTCAATGTTGTACATCCTGTTCAAATGCTCGGTCAGGAGGCTGTGCTCCGTGCACTAACACGATGAAGTGTTGCCCGGAGCCCATCGACTGAATCTTCATCAGCTGCGCGAATGCCCTCTCTTTGGGAGGCTGCCCCGCATCTGATGAAAACAGGAGACACAGGCCGGCGAGATGCTTCATCGCCGGCCTTTTTGTCTCTGCCATTTGGCAGCGTTTCACCTTGCTGAGACGGGGGGCCGGTACGTCGCGTACCTGCCCCCCGTTTTTTTATGGATGTTACAACCATGAGTGTGCTCACTATCCACAACCTGACCTATCACATCGGCGACAAGACCCTGTACCAGCAGGCGAGCTTTCGTCTCCACGCCGGCGAGCATGTCTGCCTCACCGGCCACAACGGCGCCGGCAAGAGCACCCTGCTCCAGCTGATCCAGGGGGAGCGTCTGCCAGACGGCGGCGACATCCTCTGGCAGCCCGGCATCAAGGCGGGCTATCTCGACCAGCACGCCGCGCGGGATGGCCACCTCACCCTGCGGGGCTACCTGCAGTCGGTGTTCGCCGACCTCTATGAGGCGGAAGCCGAGATGCTGGCCCTCTACGCCGACCCCAAACTGGGGCCGCGGCAGCTGGCCCGGGCGGCCGATCTGCAGGCGCACCTGGAGAGCCAGGGTTTTTACCAGTTAGATCCGCGCATCGACGAGGTGGCGGCCGGCCTCGGTCTGACCCAGCTCGGCATGCAGACCCGGCTCGCCAATCTAAGCGGCGGCCAGCGCCACAAGGTGATGCTGGCCGGCCTGCTGCTGCGCACGCCGGAGGTGCTGTTGCTCGACGAGCCGACCAACTACCTGGACACAGCCCACGTCGACTGGCTGGCGGGCTACCTGGAGCGCTTCCCCGGCGCCTTCCTGGTGGTCTCCCACGACCGCGCCTTCGTCAATCGCATCGCCACCGCCATCGCCGACATCGACCGCCAGCAGATCCACACCTATCGCGGCAACCTCGACCAGGCGCTGGCCCAGAAGGGCGCCGCCGAGGCGCTGCACGCCCGTCAATACCAGGCCCAGCAGCGGCAGATCGACAGGCTCGAGCAGTTCATCGCCAAGAACGGGGCCGGGGTCAACGCCAGCATCGCCAACGGCCGCAAGAAGCAGCTGGCGCGCATCGAGCGCCTGGCGGCCCCCGAGCAGGCCAAACCGGTCACCCTCAGCTTTCGCGCCGCCCAGGGGGGCCACCCGCAACTGCTGACCGCAAGCGCGCTGGAGATCGGCTACCACCAGCCCCTGCTGGCACCGCTCAGCCTGCAGCTGCGCCGCGGCGAGAAGGTGGTGATCGCCGGCTTCAACGGCATCGGCAAGTCGACCCTGCTCAACACCCTGACCGGCCGCCTCGCCCCGCTCGCCGGAGAACTGGCCCTGGCCCCCGGCCTCAAGTCGGGTTACTTCGAGCAGGCGCTGCACTGGCCCGATCCCGCGGCCACCCCGCTGGCCCTGGTCAAGGCCGCCGCCCCCGGGCTGGATGACAAGGGTGCCCGCCAGCAGTTGGCGCGCCTTGGCATCGGCGGCAAGCTGGCCATCCAGCCCATCAGTGCCCTGAGCGGCGGTGAGCAGACCCGGGTCAAGCTGTGCCGACTGGCGCTGCAGCCCACTCATCTGCTGATATTGGATGAGCCGACCACTCACCTGGATGCCGGCACCAAGGCCGCCCTGCGCCAGGCCCTGTGCGACTACCCGGGCAGCGTGCTCGCCGTCTGCCACGAGCCGGCCTTTGTGGCCGACTGGCCGGATCGGGTGGTGGACATCCAGCAGTTCGCCGCCGTGTCGACCCAAGCTTAAGGAATAAAAATTATGTTACTGAAAGTACTGCTGTTTTTGATTGCATTTCTGATCGGGGCCGATGAGCTGATGCTGGGCCCCCTGCTCGCCCCCATCGGCGCCGAGCTGGGGGTCGCTCCGGAGCGGGTGACCCTGTTCATCACCGCCTACAGCGTGGCGCTGGCCCTCATCGCTCCCCTGCTCGGCGGTCTGTCGGATCGCCACGGCCGGCTGCGGGTGATGCTGCCGGCCTCCCTGCTGTTTGGCGCCGCCTCGGTGGCCACCGGCCTGGTGGCGAACTTCGAGGTTGGGCTGGCGACCCGGGTGATCACCGGGCTGGCCAGCGCCGGCATGCTCCCCATCGCCTTCGCCATGGCGGCGGACGGCGCGCCGGCCGACGCCATGAAGCGCATCGCCTGGGTGCAGTCGGGGCTCACCCTCGGCATGATCTCGAGCCCGGCGGTAGGCGCCCTGCTGGCCCAGCTCAGCAGCTGGCGCACCCCCTTCATCGTGCTCGGCCTCTGCGCCTGGGCCGTGGCGGCGGCCCTGGCCTGGCTCACGGCGCGCACGCCGCAAGTGCATGCCCGCGGCACGCATCCCGCGCCGCAGGGCTCGGTGCTGGCCATTCCGGGGGCGCTCGGCGCCCTGCTCGCCATGGGGTTGGGACTGGGGGGCGGCATCGGCCTGTTCAACCTGGTCGGCCAGCACCTGCACGACAGCCAGGGGCTGCCGGTCTGGTCGGTGGGGCTGCTCTACGGCGCCCTTGGCGTGATCAGCGTGGTCGGCAACGTGCTGATGCCGCGCCTGGCCGGCTATGTGGAGAGCGGCCGCCCCCTGATGCGCGGCGCCCTGGTGGTGTGCGCCCTGGTCAGCGCCTTCTTCTACCTCTATCCGGCCGGCAGCCTGGCCAGCCTCGCCCTGCCGCTGGGCCTGTGGGCGCTGGCCGGCGGCATCGGCTCACCGGCGCTGCAGGGCTACATCGCCCAGCTCGCCCCGGCCCAGCGCGGCATGTTGATGTCGCTGGCCATGACCCTGATGCACCTCGGGGTAGCGCTCTGGTCCGCCGTCGCCGGCTTTGCCTACAGCGCCGGCCCCATGGCCATGGCCCTGCTGGCCCTGCTGCTGTTTGGCGGGGCCATCCTCGCCCTGCGCCCGGTGCGGCTGCCGGGCTGAGTACAACAGGCACAATGACAAGAGGGCTCCCGCGGGAGCCCTCTTCATGACCTCTGCCATGTGGCAGACGATGCCTGGTAACCAGCCCCTCCTCTTCACAAGCCGAAGGATGTGCATCACCCAAGGATGGCGCTCACTCTGCCGGCCACAGGGACAACAGCTGCTGCACGGCCCGATCGGCCTGCTCTGCGCTGGCAAAGTTGGCAAACCCCATCATCACCCCCCTTTGCTGCGCCGGGTTCATGTACCAGCTACTCAAGGCGTGCAACGCCAGTCCATTGGCTTGGGCAACCTCGACCAGCTGCTGATCCGTCACGCCCCCGGCAACCTGCGCCAATAGCTGGATCCCGCCAGCCTGTGGCTGCACCCGCAACCGGTCGCCCAGGCGGGCTGCCAAGGCATCGACCAGATAGCCATGCCGCTCGGCATAGACTCTGCGCATCTTGCTCAGGTGGCGGGTGAAATGCCCCTGATCCATGAAGTCTGCCAGGGTGGCCTGCAGCACCGGATTGCCCGCGCCGGGCAGCTGCGCCACCAGCTCGCGAAAACGGACGACCTGCGCCTCGGGCACCACCAGATAGGCCAGCCTAAGGCCGGGGTAGAGCACCTTGCTGAAGGTCCCCGTGTAGAGCACGCGCCCCTGATGATCCAGGCTCTTGAGGGGGGGCAAGGGCCGGCCGTGGTAGCGAAACTCGCTGTCGTAGTCATCTTCAATGATCCAGGCGTTGCGCCGCTCTGCCCACTCCAGCAGCGCCAGTCGACGCGGCAGGCTGAGGGCCACCCCCATCGGGCTCTGGTGGGTGGGGGTGACCACCGCAAACCGGGCCTCGTCGGCGGTTTGCTCACCCAGGCTGACATCCATGCCATGCATGTCGACAGGCACCGGGTGCAACCGCAGGCCCGCCTGCTGCAAAAACTGGCGCGCATGAAAATAGCCAGGCTCTTCAAACCAGCCCAGATCTCCCGCTCGCAGCAGGGCGCGGCACACCAGATCCAGCGCCCCCCGATAACCAACCGTGATGAATACCTGTTCGTGGCTGCAGCGGATCCCCCGCGAAATGCCCAGATAGGTGGCGATGGCGCGGCGCAGGGCCGGGTGCCCGGCCGGATCCGGCGTCACCATCTCCATATTGCGCAGATGCCGGGTGGCAAGCCGGGCCCAGCTCTTGCGCGGGAACAGATCCAGCGCGGGCACACCCAGCTGGAACGGCAGGATTTCGCTGTGAGGGATCCCCTGGGTCGGCGCAGGCGCGGCGGCGGGTCGGGGAGAGGGTGGCGCCTCGACGAGCCTGTTCAGCCCGGCGGCAACCACAGTGCCCGCGGCACCGCGGGATATCAGATACCCTTCACCGATCAGCATCTGATAGGCCATTTCAACCGTGCCGCGCGCAAGGTTGAGTTCGCTTGCCAGACTGCGCACCGAGGGCACTCGGTCACCGGCGTTCAAGGCTCCGCTCGCGATGGCATGGCAATAGCGCTGGTATATCTGCAGATAGAGCGGGGTTGCCTGCTCCCGGCTGAGGTTCAAATCCTGAATGTCCATGAGAGGGGTCCATGAAATATGGCTCTGTATTCTATCACTTCCGTTGTTTATCCATTATCCACTCCTGTTGGCATCACGATAGAAGAGCAGCATGACAATATTGGCTGATAACACCCTGTACCATGAAAACATGGTATATGGCGCCATCACGGGCGTGCCTTGGCTGACCGCTATTTGCTGATCAGCGTCAGCTTGTCAGTGGTAAAGGTGGTCGTACCGTGGCCATCTGTCGTCGATTTTATTTCATCAGCTTCAGCATTGAATTTTTCGGCAGACAAGGTGACCTTGCCAGAATATTCCATGCCATCCTGGCTTTTTCTGACCGAATCGGCAGAGACAGTCACAGACTCATTATCATTTACCTTCAACATGACATTGCCGGTAAATTCCTGAACCGTTCTGGTTTTATCTGCAGATATTTCCATGGTCATGGCCGAGGAGGTAAATAAAAGTGAAAGAGACAGCAGCGCCGCCTTATTAACAGTGAACTCGAACACGACACACTCTCCTTGGTATAGCGCTATCAGTTGGCGTATTTTTTATACAAGCCTGCTCAATACGTCAAGATTAAAATCCATCGCCTCCCGCCCGTCTTTATATCACGCTATGGCCGAATTATCTCTGCCAACCTGCCGGTTGTCGGCAATCAATAAAAGGGAGTCAAAAGAGATCTCATTACTCCCTGTTATCTGTATGGACTACTCCATATGACCATTCTTGTCCCTGTTACCCCTTGGCCGCTTTTTTTATCCTCACATTATCAACCTGGCACTCAGTTAAAGGGGAAATAAAACATATGCATTACCTGACCTCCTTGCTGAGATATTCCCTGGAATAGATTGGCCCGCCTCTCGCCGGCCCCGATTGCTGGGAGCCGACACTCGGTCACTGCGGCCGCTCGCTCATGGCGGCATGACGGGTTGCCCCGCGCAGGATATCGCGCCGCGGTTATCTGAATAGACCCGAATCAGGTGGTTTTCCGCCCTATCAAGCAGGAATATCAGTATGCCCTTGCCTTCCAGGATCGCGGACGAGAGCCGCGAGCACATCATGGTGCAGCGCCCTCACTCACTCTGTCTGCTCCCCCCGCTGGCCGCGCTCGGCTATCCGTTTCTGTTGATGATCTTCAACACATTGGTCGGCCAGAGCGGCGCAGCCAGTCTGCTCGGCGCCCTGCTCTCGCTGCTGCTGGCCTTGGCCGTTCCCCTGGCGGGGCTGATCGTCGCCAATCGGCCCGGCATCGCCACAGGCATGCGTCGACTGGCTTACCTGAGCGTGGCGGCCCCCAGCCTCTATGTCCTGCTCGGAGTGGTGCAAACGCTGGTCGGCAGCCCGCTGCCCGATGTGCTGGTGTGGTCTCTGTTCTGGGTTGGCGCCATGCTGCTGGGGTGGGAGTCACACCAGACAGTGGCAGCGCAGGCCCGTCCCGTGGGTGGACTGGGACGCTGGCGCATCGCCCATGGTATCAGCGCACTGGTGCTCTGTTGCTATGTGATCTTTCATCTGGCCAATCACCTGACCGGGCTGGTCGGCCCCGAGCTTCACGCCCGGGTCATGGAGGCGGGTCGCACCGTCTACCGGGCCAGCGTTGTCGAACCCCTGCTGGTGGCGGCGTTTCTCTTCCAGGTCGGCTCAGGTCTCTATCTTGCCTGGCGCTGGAGCAGTACCCGGCATGGCTGGCTGACCACCTTCCAGATCGCCTCTGGCGTCTATCTGTCGGTGTTCGTGCTGGGGCACATGAACTCGGTATTCATCTATGCCCGCAGCTTCCTCGGCATACCGACCGACTGGAGTTTTGCCACCGGTGGCGAGGCGGGCCTGCTGATGGATCCCTGGAATATTCGCCTGGTGCCCCACTACACCCTCGGCGTCTTCTTCGTACTGGCGCATCTGCTGGCCGGGTTGCGAGTGGTGCTCGCGGCCCACGGCGTGGCAACGAGCCGCATCAGGCTGCTGTGGTACACCGGACTGACCGGCTCGGCAGCCCTCGCGCTGGCCATCATTGCCGGTATGGTGGGCGTCAGAATATAAGAAGGAAGAGATGTTAAATCATGGTTTGCACGGCTTTAAATAATATTGATGCCTGATCATGAAATATTTCACCGCACATCTTTCGTTGCAATAAATTCGATAAACGACCGGTCCTTTTCGCTTGAACCATCAGTCCCAAAGGAGTGTAGATAATGAACAAGCATATATTTATGACGGCTTCCGCATTGGTGACCATGCTGACCAGTTATGCCACATTGGCGGACGTCAACTTATATGGCCCCGGCGGGCCGCACACCGCCTTGATCAAGGTGGGCAGCGCCTTTGAAGCGGAGACGGGGATCAAGGTGAACGTCCATTTCGGGCCGCAGGCGACCTGGAATGACGATGCCGGCAAAAACGCCGACATGCTGTTCGGCGCCTCCGAGCAATCGGCCCTGGCGATCGCCACCGACCATCAGCAGCAGTTCGACATCAACAAGATTACCCCGCTCTACCTGCGCCCGGCCATCATTCTGGTCAAGAAGGGCAATCCCAAGAATATCAAGGGGCTGGCCGATCTGGCCAAACCGGGTATCGGCATAGTCGTGCCGGAGGGGGCCGGGGTCAGCAACACCTCGGGAACCGGGGTGTGGGAAGACATGATAGGTCGCACCGGTGACATCAAGCTGGTGGCCGATTTTCGAAACAACATAGTGCAATACACCCCCAACAGCGGCAGTGCCCGCAAGGCGTTCCAGGAAGATCCCCGCGTCGATGCCTGGATCACCTGGATTGACTGGGCCAGGAGCAACCCGGACGTGGGCGACGTGGTGGCGATTGAAGAGCAGCTGGTGGTTTATCGGGATGTGAACATAGTCCTTAACAAGAGTCCGAGCCAGGATGCGGTACGTTTCGCCGAATATTTGAAAGGGGAAAAATCAAAGCAGATTTTTCAGCAGCTGGGCTGGTCCGACAAATTTTAATGACAAGAGAATGATGACCTTCTGATGACCATTATTGCATGCCAGTGCAGGGACGCATTGGCATCTATTCCCCCATTAACAGGATGGTCTGATTCACCAGATATTTATTTTGGCGATGCCGACTCTTGCTTAATAAATATGAAGACTTAATTCATCGAACGGATAAATTTGAAGATTGACAATCACAACGGCAAAACATTACTCATATTAACGTTCCATCACATATTTTTCTTGCCGCAACGTTGATTCACCCCAGCGCAAGAGCAGCGAATTCACCGTCACAGGCCAGTGACACAGATTGCCACAAGGAAGGGCACAGCACGCTTTCGCTCCCCCCGGGGCAAGGCCCGGTCTCTTTTGTCGTTTGCGTACCCACGCCGACTGTGCAACCAAGGTTTGAGAATGAAACACGACATGCTAACGACGGACGCCAACAGCGCCGTTGCCTCCGTGGTTTATCGCACCAGCGAAGTGATCGCCATCTATCCCATCACCCCCAGCTCCGCCATGGCCGAGCAGTCGTCGGCCTGGGCAAGCCAGGGCAGTGCCAACCTGTGGGGGGATGTGCCACGGGTGGTGGAGATGCAGTCGGAGGGGGGCGCCATCGCCACCGTCCACGGTGCCCTGCAGACCGGAGCGCTGGCAACCTCGTTCACCTCGTCCCAAGGGCTGCTGCTGATGATCCCCAACCTCTACAAGCTGGCGGGTCAACTCATCCCCTTCGTGCTGCACGTGGCGGCGCGCACCGTGGCGACCCATGCCCTGTCGATCTTCGGTGACCACTCTGACGTGATGGCGGTGCGCCAGACCGGCTGCGCCCTGCTCTGCGCCAGCAATGTGCAGGAGGCGCAGGACTTCGCCCTCATCTCCCAGGTGGCCAGCCTCAACAGCCGACTCCCCTTCATCCACTTCTTCGACGGTTTTCGCACCTCCCACGAGATAGCCAAAATAGTGCCGCTCGCTGACGACACCCTGCGCGCCCTGCTGCCCGCCGAGGCGATCCGTGCCCATCGGGAGCGGGCGCTGACCCCCGACAAGCCGGTAATTCGCGGCACCGCCGCCAACCCGGACACCTATTTCCAGTGTAGGGAGGCGAGCAACCCCTGGTATGACGAGGGCTATCGCCACGTGAGCGAGGCGATGGACGCCTTCGGCGCGCAGACCGGCCGCAGCTACCGGCCGTTCGAATACCTGGGTCACCCAGAAGCCGAGCGGGTGCTGGTGCTGATGGGTTCCGCCATCGGCACCTGTGAGGAAGTGATCGAACACCTGCTGGCCCAAGGGGAGAAGGTGGGGCTGGTGAAGGTGCGCCTCTACCGCCCCTTCTCGGCCGCGCACCTGCTGGCGGTCATTCCCGCGAGCGCCAGCAAGATAGCGGTGCTGGATCGCACCAAGGAGCCGGGCGCCCTGGCCGAGCCACTCTATCTGGACGTGATGGCGGCGCTGGCCGAGGCGGTCAGCCGGGGTGAGCGGGCCAGCCTGCCGCGGGTCATCGGCGGGCGCTATGGCCTCTCTTCCAAGGAGTTCGGCCCGGCCTGCGTGCAGGCGGTGTTTGACGAGCTGGCGCTGGCTAACCCGCGCCCGCGCTTCACCGTCGGCATCTTTGACGACATCACCGGCCTCTCCCTGCCGCTGCCGACCTCAGTGCCCCCGGCCAGCCACCTCAAGCTGGAGGCACTGTTCTACGGCCTTGGCAGCGACGGTACCGTGTCGGCGGCCAAGAACAGCATCAAGATCCTCGGCAACCACACCGAGCTCTACCCCCAGGGCTACTTCGTCTACGACTCCAAGAAGGCGGGCGGCCTCACCGTCTCCCACCTGCGGGTGGGAACGCGGCCGCTGCAGTCGGCCTACCTGGTGGAAGAGGCGGACTTCGTCGGCTGCCACCAGTGGCAATTCATCGATCTCTACCGGATGGCGGAGCGGCTCAAGGCGGGGGGCATCTTCCTGCTCAACAGCCCCTATGGCGCGGCCGAGCTCTGGGGCCGCCTCCCCCTCGAGGTGCAACATGCCCTGCGCGAGAAGGGGGCCCGTCTCTACACCATCAACGCCGCCAAGATTGCCCGCGACTGCCAACTCGGCCAGCGCATCAACACCGTCATGCAGATGGCCTTCTTCCAGCTCACCGCCATCCTGCCGCTGGATGAGGCCATCCAGCTGCTGAAACAGGCCATCGCCAACAGCTACGGCAGCAAGGGGCAGGCGCTGGTTGAGCGCAACTGGCAGGCCCTCGCGGCCACCAGTGCGGCCCTGACCCAGGTGCCCCTCGGCGAGATGGAGGCCGACAGCCGGCCCCGCCCGCCGGTGGTCTCCCCCAAGGCGCCGGACTTCGTGCAGACCGTCACCGCCGCCATGCTGGCAGGGCTTGGCGACAGCCTGCCGGTCTCCGCCTTCCCGCCAGACGGCACCTGGCCGGTGGGCACCACCCGCTGGGAGAAGCGCAACATCGCCAAGGAGGTGCCCATCTGGCAGGCAGACCTCTGCACCCAGTGCAACTACTGCGTGGCCGCCTGCCCCCACTCCGCCATCCGCGCCAAAGTGGTGGATAAAGAAACGCTAGAGGATGCCCCCGCCACCCTGGATGCACTGGATGTGAAGGCCCGCGACATGCGCGGCCAGCAGTACGTGCTGCAGGTGGCGCCGGAGGATTGCACCGGCTGCAACCTCTGCGTCGAGGTGTGCCCGGCCAAGGATCGCGCCGAGCCGAGCCGCAAGGCGATCAACATGGAATCCCGGCTGGATCACCTCGAGGCCCAAAAGGCCAACTACGACTTCTTCCTGGACTTGCCCGAGCGCAGCGCCGAGCAGCTGGAGCGCATCGACATCCGCACCTCCCAGCTCATCTCGCCGCTGTTCGAATACTCCGGCGCCTGCTCCGGCTGCGGCGAGACCCCCTATATCAAGCTGCTGACCCAGCTCTACGGAGACAGGTTGCTCATCGCCAACGCCACCGGCTGCTCGTCGATTTATGGCGGCAACCTGCCCAGCACTCCCTACACCACCAACGCCGACGGGCGCGGGCCGGCCTGGGCCAACTCCCTGTTCGAGGACAACGCCGAATTTGGCTTGGGCTTTCGACTCACCGTGGATCAGCATCGCGAGCGGGTACGCCGCCTGTTGGCGAGCCTGGGGGACGCCGTCCCCGCCGAACTTCAACAGGGGCTGCAGGACGCCAGCCTGCCGGTCGCCGAGCAGCGGGCCCATATCGCGCAGCTGCGCGCACTGCTGCAGGGGCGCACCGACGCCGCGGCCCGGGAGCTGGCCCGTGATGCGGACTACCTGGTGGAGAAATCGGTCTGGCTCATCGGCGGTGACGGCTGGGCCTACGACATCGGCTACGGCGGGCTGGATCACGTGCTGAGCCTGGGGGAGAACATCAACGTACTGGTGCTCGACACCCAGTGCTACTCCAACACCGGCGGCCAGCAGTCCAAGGCCACCCCGCTCGGCGCCATCACCAAGTTTGGCGAGCAGGGCAAGCGCAAGGGGCGCAAGGATCTCGGTGCCAACGTGATGATGTACGGTCACGTCTACGTGGCGCAGATCTCCCTCGGCGCCCAGATGAACCAGACGGTGAAGGCGATCCAGGAGGCGGAGGCCTACCCAGGTCCGTCGCTCATCATCGCCTACAGCCCCTGCGAGGAGCACGGCTACGATCTGGCCCAGAGCCACGAGCAGATGAAGCAGCTGACCGCCACCGGCTTCTGGCCGCTCTATCGCTACGATCCGCGCCGCAAGGAAGAGGGCAAGGCGCCGCTGGCGCTCGACTCCCGCGCCCCCAGCGCGTCGCTGGCCGACACCTTGCAGCAGGAGCCCCGCTTCGAGCGCCTCACTCGTCAGCTGCCGGAGGTGGCCAGCCGGCTCTATGAGGAGGCGCAGGAGGATGCCCACCGCCGCTTCGCCTGGCTGAGCCAGCTGGCCGGCAAAGAGGCGCCGGCGCAGGAGTAAGCGCTCAAGTTGCCACCAATAAAGAGGGCTCCCCGCGGGGAGCCCTCTTTTTACCGGCTGGCAGCCATCAGGCAGGCATGTCGGCCAGCTCGTGGCGCTTCAACGCCAGCAGGGTGACCAGCAGGGCGGCACTGGCGATCAGCGCCATGCCGATATAGGTGGCGCTGAAGCCGGGCGCCAGCTCGACCGGGCTCAGGCTGGCCAGGTTGTGGCTGCTGCCCGCTGGCAGGGCGGAGTGGAACAGCACAGCGCAGATGGCCACCCCGACCGCGCCCCCCAGCTCGCGGCCGAAGTTGAACAGCGACATGCCGATGCCGCGATCTTCCCGCGGCAGGGCGTTTTGCACCACCACCGAGAGCGCGGGCAGCACCAGGCCAAGGCCGATGCCGGCAAACGCCAGCCCCAGCCTGATCCAGACGTCGAAGTGGATCTGCCACAGGGCCAGCGCCGCCAGGGCGAACCCCACCACCACGAAACGCTTGTAGTAGCCGGTGTGACCGATCAGCTTGCCGCCGACGAAGGCCCCCGCCGTGATGCAGACCATGAAGATCACCATGATCTCGCCGCTGTCACTGGCGCTCATCCCCTTCTGCCACTGCATCTGCAGCGGCAGGTAGACCAGCACGGCGAACATCAGCAGTTGCGAGGCCAACGCCAGCAGCACGCTCACCAGATAACCGGGCTGACGCGCCAGGTGGGCCGGCAGTATGGGGTCGTGGGCCCGCCGCTCGATCAGCACCAGCAACAGCAGGGCCACCACCAGCGCGGCCGCGAGCCAGATAGCGGGTAGCGCCGCCTCCGGCGAGAGCAGCAACAGGGTGAGAGTGGTGACAGTGATGAGCAGCGCCGCCCCCTTCCAGTCGAAACGACTGTGACGACGCACATTGAGGTGGCCCAGGTTGCGGTTCACCAGCCAGAGGGCGATGGCCCCGAGCGGCAGGTTGATCCAGAAGATCCAGCGCCAGCTGAGCTGCTCGGTAAAATAACCGCCGAGCAAGGGGCCGGCGATGCT
Organism: Aeromonas sp. QDB20; assembly: GCF_027707805.1. NCBI lineage: Bacteria > Pseudomonadati > Pseudomonadota > Gammaproteobacteria > Aeromonadales > Aeromonadaceae > Aeromonas > Aeromonas sp. QDB20. The sequence goes on from NZ_JAPCJC010000006.1 coordinate 103,697, forward strand.
GGAAACCGCATAGACCGCCGAGATGTAGCCCTGGTACTTGCCCACCTCCCGCGGCGGTATGCTGTCGGCGATGACGGTGAAGGCGAGCGCGATCAGCCCCCCGCCCCCCAGCCCCTGCAGCACCCGGGCGGCCAGCAGGGTCGGCAGATCCTGGGCCAGGCCGCAGGCCACCGAGCCGGCCAGAAACAGGCCAATGCCGATGTTGAGCATGCGCACGCGACCGAACATGTCGCTCAGTTTGCCGTAGATGGGCAGGGCGGCGGTGGCCGCCAGCAGGTAGGCGGTGACTACCCAGGTGAGGGCGGCGCCGGCGTTCAGCTCGGCCCCTATGATGGGCAGCGGGGTGGTGACTATGCTCTTTTCCAGTGAACCCAGCGCGATCACTAGGGCCACGCTCGAGAAGATGGTTTTGGGGGACATAAGACGGGCTCGCTCCTTTGTTGCTCCAGCGTCTGCGGCGCAGAACTTGTTATTGTCTCATACATCACTGGCGGATGACCAAAACCGGGCGCCCGTGCCGGCAAGCATGACCCCGGTCGCGGCAATGTGCCCCCCGCTCTGGTAGGCTGCCCTTTTACCCCGAGAGGAAGCAGCCCCATGTCCGAGCAGTTCCGGTTTGAGCAGTACGACGCCCTTATTTTCGATATGGATGGCACCCTGGTGGACTCCATGCCACGCCACCTGGATGCCTGGGAAGCCACCAGCGCCGAGTTCGGCCTGCCCTTCGATCGCGCCCAGCTCAACGAGTACGGCGGCATTCCCACCCGCAAGATCGTCGCCATCCTGGCCGAACAGCACGGCCTGACCATAGACGTGGAGGCCTTCACCCGCCGCAAGGTGGCCCTCTACATGGAGCATATCCAGCAAGTGAGCGTCTTTCCTGCCATGTGGGAGCTGGTCAGGCGCTGCCACGGCAAGGTCCCCATGGGTATCGGCACGGGCTCGCCGCGCAATCAGGCGGAGTCGATCCTCAAAAGCACCGGGCTCGATGCCTATATCCAGGTGGTGGTGAGCGCCGACGACGTGGTCAACCACAAGCCCCACCCCGACACCTTCCTGCAAGTGGCCGAGCAGCTCGGCGCCAACCCCGCCAACTGCCTGGTGTTCGAAGATACCCAGATCGGCCTGCAGGCCGGCCGCGCTGCCGGAATGGAGACGGTACTGGTGCTGGAGGGGGAGCTCTACCAGCGCTAGCTCCCACTCTGCGTCAGCCAGGACAAAAACGCCTCCACAAGGGAGGCGTTTTGCATGCAGTCGTGCCGGAGTGAGCCGGCCCCGCCTTACATGGCGTTGGTGGATTCGAAGATCTTGTCGGCCGACGCCTCGACGAAGCCCGGGTAGAGCACGCCGTCGGCCTGTGGGTAGCGCAGGGCGAATTCGTAGAAGCAGCTCGGGATGGTGCGTACACCGTCGCTGAAGGCCACGTCCGCCTTGTCGGCCATGGTGGAGGATTGCTCCAGCATCACCTGCGGGTCCCCTTTCACCTCGCCGCCCACGCTGTTGAGCACGAAGCCGGCCGCTTTCAGAGCAGCGTTCACCTGCTCTATGGTGTCGAAATCCCGCAGGCGGTTGATGTTGACGGTGAAGTGGTTGGCGCGATAACCCCAGGCCGCCATCCAGGCCGCATACTCGCTCTCCGCCAGCAGGGTCTGGTAGTCGGCATAGGAGACCTGCCAGGGGGCACCGGCATAGAGGAAGGCGGCGGTATCGGTCAGATGATCGGGCACCTGATCCACCAGCTTGTGGATGATGGCCTGAGCGCCTTCTGAGAGCTCCTCTACCTTCAGCTCGCTGATGAACACCTTGGGAGCGTCCGGATCCTTGTGCTCGAAGTGCTTGGCGTAGAGCTTCTTGGCCTTGAACACGTACTCGCCCTTCTGCTCGTAGCCGAGCGCCAGGAAGTGGGCCGCCAGCTTCTCCAGCCCCAGCTTGGGCAGGTTGTAGGTGCGAAACGCCACGTGATCGTTGACGATGGGTTCACCGCCCCCCAGCAGGGTGTGCACCTTGTGGGCACTCGGGGTCACCTTGATGTAGTTGTCCCACAGATGACTGAACAGGGTGTCGATATCCTTTTGCATCTCTCTTTCCTTTGATTGCGGGTACAGACAGGGGCACCCTGAGGTGCCCCCTTTTCGTTGTTGTCAGAAGCTCAGGCCGGGAGACAGCTGATCCGGCATGGCAGCCTTGCTGTCTTCGACGGAAGCGACCGGATACGCACAGTAGTCGGCGGCGTAGTAGGCGCTCGCTCTGTGGTTGCCGGAGGCGCCGATGCCGCCGAACGGGGCGGCACTGGAGGCACCGGTGATGGGCTTGTTCCAGTTGACGATGCCGGCGCGAATGCGCTTGAAGAAGTGGCGCCAGTCCGCCTCGCTGTCGCCGAGCAGGCCGGCCGAGAGGCCGAAGCTGGTGGCGTTGCCCTGGTCGATAGCGGCATCGAAGTCGTCGTAGCGAATGAGCTGCAGCAGCGGGCCGAAGTACTCTTCATCCGGCAGCGCGCTGACCGCGGTCACGTCTATGATGCCCGGGGAGACGAAGCCGGTGCCCGCTTCCAGGTGCTTGAGAGTGAGCAGGCTCTCGCCACCGAGGCGCTGCAGGTTGGCTTGCGCCTCGACCATGCCCAGTGCTGCCTTCTCGCTGATCATGGCACCCATAAAGGGCTGAGCCTCGTCATCGTAGTGACCGACCTTGATCTGGCCGACCACCTCCACCAGGCGCTTGACCAGAGCATCGCCCCGCTCGCCGCGCTCGACAAACAGGCGGCGCGAGCAGGTGCAGCGCTGGCCCGAGGTGATGAAGGCGGACTGCACGATGGCATGGACGGCGCCGTCGATGTCGCTCACGTCTTTCACGATCAGTGGGTTGTTGCCGCCCATCTCCAGGGCCAGGATCTTGCCCGGCTGGCCGGCAAACTGCTGGTGCAGGAAGTGGCCGGTGCGGGACGAACCGGTGAAGAAGAGGCCGTCGATGTCTGGGTTGCCGGCCAGCGCCTTGCCGGTGTCCACCTCGCCCTGCACCAGGTTGAGCACGCCCTTGGGCAGTCCCGCCTCCTGCCACACCTTGACCATGGCCTCGGCGACCATGGGGGTCAGCTCGGAGGGTTTGAACACCACGGTATTACCGGCGATCAGCGCCGGCACGATATGGCCGTTGGGCAGGTGGCCCGGGAAGTTGTAGGGGCCGAACACCGCCACCACCCCGTGGGGTTTGTGACGCACGAATGCCTTGGCGCCCGGCATGGGGTTCTCCACCGTACCGGTGCGCTCGTCATGGGCACGGATGGAGATGGCAATCTTGCCCTGCATGGCGGCGACCTCGGTACGGGTCTCCCACAGCGGCTTGCCGGTCTCGCGGGCGATGGTCAGGGCCAGCGCCTCCTTGTGCTCGCCAAGCAGGTCGGCGTAGCGGCGCACAATGGCCAGACGATCGTCGAGGGCCAGATCGGACCAATGATAGAAGGCTTGGCGGGCGGCCTTGACGGCGGCATCAACCTGGGCGGCGCTGGCGGCCTCTCCTTGCCAGATCACCTGATTCTTGGCCGGATCCTTTGATTCGAACGGCTTGCCTTCACCGGCCAGCCACTGACCGTCGATAAACTGCACTAAATGAGTCATCCAATCACTCCCTGTGGTATGCAGGCAGCCGAGGCTGCCTGTTTCATATTCGGTTTCGTCGCCAGCCGGATCAGTCGAGATCGACGGCACGCACCATGTCGCCATCCTGCACCTTGAGCGCCGCCGCCATCTTGGGCGGAATGATGGCCTCGTGCTTGTCGAGATCGACCCGGATGTTGCCGTAGCAGGCGCGGTAGTGCTCGTAGCGGGTGTTGCAGATCAGGTGGGTCTTGCCGCCGATGGGCTCGCCCACCAGTACCCGCAGCTTCTGGCTGCGGCGCACGCTGCGAATGTTCTTCACGTCGCACTCGACGGTGGGGCCGGCATCGAAGATGTCGACATAGCCGCGATTCACGAATCCTTCGTCCTGCAGCATCTTGATGGCCGGGCGGGTCTTCTCGTGGGTCTGACCGATGACGGCGCGCGCCTCGTTGCTCAGCAGATTGACGTAGATGGGGTACTTGGGCATCAGCTCGGCGATGAAACGCTTCTTGCCGATACCGGTGAGATAGTCGACGGTGGGAAAATCCATCGAGAAGAAATGCTTTTGCAGCCACTCGTAGAAGGGGCTGTGACCATCGCCATCGGAGACGCCGCGCATCTCGGCGAAGACGGTTTCGTCAAACAGCTCGGGGTGTTCGGCCATGAACAGAAAGCGGTGCTTGGAGAGCAGACGGCCGTTGAGCCCCTCGCGGGCGCATTCGCGCAGAAACAGGGTGCAGAGCTCGGAATTGCCGGTGTAGTCGTTGGAGAGGGTGAGCGTCTCCACCACGTTGTAGATGCCGAGCTTGGGGGAAGAGTGCACCACCTTGCCGATGTGATAGTTGTAGAACGGCTGGGACAGGCCCACGGCCGCATCGATGGCGCAGGTACCGACCATTTCGCCGGTCTCCAGATCCTCGGCGACGAAGAAATAGAGGCAGTCACCCTTGCCCGCAGGCTTGTCCGAAAAGGTCTGGGTGGAGGCGTCTATCTTGCGCTGCAGCAGTTCATCGTTGACGGGCAACGAGGTCATGCCGGTGCCGGATTCGATGGCACAGGTCTTGAGACCGGCAAAATCTTTTTGCTCGATGGGACGGATAACCAACATAAATGACAACTCCCTTTCATTGACGACAGGTGGGGGCCCGGCTCCTGCCGGGCGGGTTCCCCACCTCAATTTGGATCAGGCGTTAACCACCTGGGCAACCGCTTTCTCGAACCGGGCCAGCCCTTCCTTGATGTCCGCTTCCGGAATAACCAGGGACGGCGCGAAGCGCACCACGTTGGTGCCGGCAACCAGCGCCATCAGGCCCTGATCGATGGAGGCCAGCAGGAAGTCGCGGGAACGTCCCTTGTAGTCGTCGTTCAGCACGGCGCCCAGCAGCAGCCCCTTGCCGCGCACTTCGCTGAAGCAGTGGTACTTGGCGTTGATGGCTTCCAGCCCTTCGCGGAACAGCTGCTCGCGCTGCTTGATGCCGCTCAGCACTTCCGGGGTGTTGATCACGTCGATTACCGCCTCGGCCACCGCACAGGCCAACGGGTTGCCGCCGTAGGTGGAGCCGTGAGTACCCACTTTCAGGTGGGAGGCGATCTCGGTGGTGGTCAGCATGGCGCCGATGGGGAAGCCACCGCCCAGTGCCTTGGCGCTGGTGAGGATGTCCGGCGTGACACCCAGACCCATGTAGGCAAACAGATCGCCGGTACGGCCGACGCCAGATTGCACTTCGTCATAGATCAGCAGGGCGTTGTGTTTGTCGCACAGCTCGCGCACCCCTTTGGCAAACTCGTCGGTGGGACGAATGATGCCACCCTCGCCCTGCAGCGGCTCCATCACCACGGCGCAGGTATTGTCGGAGATGACCTCGGCCAGTGCGGCCAGATCGTTGTAAGCCACGTGGGTGATGTCAGCGGGCTTGGGACCGAAACCATCGGAGTAGGCAGCCTGGCCGCCGACGCTGACGGTAAAGAAGGTACGACCGTGGAAACCCTGATGGAAGGCGATGATCTGGGTCTTGTGGGCGCCAAACTTCTCGATGGCGTAGCGACGGGCCAGCTTGAGGGCGGCTTCGTTGGCTTCGGCACCGGAGTTGCAGAAATAGACCTTGTCGGCGAAGGTGGCGGCGACCAGCTTCTTGGCCAGGCGCAGGGCCGGCTCGTTGGTCATCACGTTGGAGAGGTGCCACAGCTTCTCGCCCTGGGTTTTCAGGGCCTCTACCAGCTTGGGATGGCAATGGCCCAGGCCGTTGACGGCGATCCCGCCGGCGAAGTCCACATACTCACGGCCTTCCTGATCCCAGACACGTGACCCTTCACCACGCACCGGGATGATCTTGGCGGGTGCATAGTTGGGAACCATCACTTCATCAAACACTTCACGTGTCACTGCCAACAACTCTGACATATTGCTCTCCTTCGATCTGGCGACAGAATAATCCACCGCCCAAAAGTTAAATCCATGTAAACACATCGGCATTGTCACAGAAAAAAAGCTAAAAGTCTGCAACAAAGCGCGTTACAGGGAACAATGTTCGATTGCCCGTGAGATTTTAGGCAACCGCATTGCATAACGGCTCAGGGGGTGTTGGCAAGAGATAATTTGGACAGGTAGGCAGGTGAATAAAGTGTCAGGGAAAATATTTTTGGCCTCATCACGATTTTGAGAGGCCGATCACGACTTGTCAGGAATTTTCCAGAAAATTGGCCAGCAATTGATGGCCCTGTTCGCTCAAAATGCTCTCCGGATGGAACTGAACCCCCTCTATATTCAACTGCTTATGGCGCAGGCCCATGATCTCGTCCGGGCTGCCGTCGGCATGTTCGCTCCAGGCGGTGATCTCGAGACAATCGGGCAGGGTGTCGCGCTCCACGATGAGCGAATGGTAGCGGGTGACCCTCAACGGGTCGTTGAGCCCCTTGAAGACTCCCTCCCCCCGATGGCAGATGAGCGAGGTCTTGCCGTGCATCACCTGACGGGCGCGCACTACCCGGGCGCCAAAGGCTTGCGCCAGGGACTGGTGGCCGAGACAGACGCCGAGGATGGGAAGCTGGCCGGCAAAACGGGAGATGGCCGCCAGAGAGATGCCCGCCTCGTTTGGCGTGCAAGGGCCGGGAGAGATCACCAGATAGCGGGGAGAGAGCCGGGCGATGGCGTCCAGCGTCAGCTCGTCATTGCGCTTCACCACCACCTCCTGTCCCAGGGCGCCAAAATATTGCACCAGATTCCAGGTAAAGGAGTCGTAGTTATCGATCAACAACAGCATGGGTCAACCAGGGCAGAGAATTAACGATCCAGATAGCGGCCCTGCTCCATCTCGCGCTCGCGCTGGCACTCGGCCAGGTAGATGGCGGCGGCGATGGCGGGGATTTTGTGGTGCTTGTCGATGGCGTTGGAGACCATCAGTTGCAGGGTATGCAGGTTCTTGGCCTTGCGGAACTTGCGCAGCCAGTGACCCTTGTCACCCAACTCTTCAATCGTGGTATTTGATTCGACAGACATGCTAACTCTTGGGGCAGACGCCCGCGTTTGAAATTGGAAGATGAAAACAACGAATAGCAGGTCGGGTAAAACAAAGAAAGCCAGGCAAATACCCAGCTCTCTTCTACTACACCTTCCCAGTATGTCAGGCTCGAGGAACGAAGCCGACTACATCATATACGCTGGCCAGGGTTTTTTCAGCCCTTTCCCGCGCCTTTTGTGCACCTGCCGCCAAAATGGCCTGCAGATGAGCCTCATCCTGACGCAGCTCGTGGAAGCGCGCCTGGATCGGCTCCAGCAAGGCAACCACGGCCTCGGCGGTTTCGGTCTTGAGGTGACCGTACATCTTGCCTTCGAAATGCTGTTCCAGCTCGGGGATGGAGCGACCTGTCACCCCGGACATCAGGGTCAGCAGGTTGGAGACCCCCGGCTTGTTCTCCGGATCGAAACGCACCACCGCCGGCTCATCGGAGTCGGTCACCGCGCGCTTGATCTTCTTGACGATCTGCTTGGGATCTTCCAGCAGGCCGATGAAGTTGGCCTCGTTGTCATCCGACTTGGACATCTTCTTGGTCGGATCCTGCAGGCTCATCACCCGGGCGCCTTCGGTCGGAATGAAGGGCTCCGGCAGGGTGAACACCTCGCCGTAGAGGTTGTTGAAGCGGGTGCAGATGTCGCGGGTCAGCTCCAGGTGCTGCTTCTGGTCGTTGCCCACCGGCACCTGATTGGCCTGATAGAGCAGAATGTCGGCCGCCATCAGCACCGGATAACCGAACAGGCCGACGTTGACGTTGTTCTCGAAACGGGCGGACTTGTCCTTGAACTGGGTCATGCGCGACAGCTCGCCCATCTGGGTGTAGCAGTTCAGGATCCAGCCAAGCTCCGCGTGCTGCGGCACGTGGGACTGGATGAAGACGGTGCTCTTGGCCGGATCGATCCCCACCGCCAGATAGAGGGCGGCGGCGTCCAGGCAGGCCTTGCGCAGGGCGGCCGGATCCTGGCGGGTGGTGATGGCGTGCAGATCGACGATGCAGTAGAGGCAGTCGAAGTCATCCTGCATGTTGACCCACTGACGCAGGGCCCCCATGTAGTTGCCGATGGTCAGCTGGCCCGACGGTTGGGCCCCGCTCAATACGATAGGTTTAGTCATCAGAGTGTTGATCCTTGTTATTCGGCCTGCCTGGCCAGCTTATTCGGCCAGCAGCGCGTCGAGCTGGGCAAACTGCTCGCATACCCAGTCCGGGCGGGAATCTGCGATGGGACGGCCGTAGTTGTAGCCGTAGGTCAGCCCCACCACCTTCATGCCGGCAGCCTGGGCGGCCAGCACGTCATTTTCGGAGTCGCCCACCATCAGGGTACGCGACGGGCTGACGCCCAGCTCGTGGCAGGCCAGCAGCAGCGGTTCCGGGCTCGGTTTCTTGACCGGCACGCAGTTGCCCCCCAGCCAGAGCGCGAAGCAATCGGCGATGCCGAGGGCATCGAGGATCGGCTGCACGAAGTGGCTCGGCTTGTTGGTCACTATTCCCTGCCGGTAGCCCAGCGCCTGCAGGCGGCGCAGGCTCTGCTCAACCCCGTCATACATGGCCAGCCCTTCCAGCAGGCAGGCCTGATAGTGACGGTCAAACAGCGGACGGGCGCCGGCAAACAGCTCGGGCGCCGCGCGATAGTCCAGCGCCCGCTGGATCAGCTTGTCGGCGCCGTTGCCGACCCAGGTCCGCACCACGGCCTCGTCGGCCTCGGCCAGCCCGAGTTCGGTCAGCGTACGGTTGACCGCCAGCGCCAGTTGCGGGGCGCTGTCGATCAGGGTGCCGTCCAGATCGAACAGCACCAGGTCAAAATCACGTTCAGCGTTTGACATGAGAGAGCTCCGCCCGCATCTCGTCGATCACCGCCTTGTAGTCCGGGCGGCTGAAGATGGCAGAGCCGGCCACGAACATGTCGGCACCCGCCTGGGCAATTTCACGGATGTTCTCCACCTTGACCCCGCCGTCGATCTCGAGACGGATGTCACGGCCGCTCTCGTCGATCAGGCGGCGCACCTGGCGCAGCTTGTCGAGGGTGCCGGGGATGAAGCTCTGGCCACCGAAGCCCGGGTTGACCGACATCAGCAGGATCACGTCCAGCTTGTCCATCACGTATTCCAGGCAGGTGAGCGGGGTGGCCGGGTTCAGCACCAGACCGGCCTGGCAGCCCTGCTCCTTGATGAGGCCCAGGGAGCGGTCGACGTGATCGGACGCTTCCGGGTGGAAGGTGATGAGGGAGGCACCAGCCTTGGCAAAGTCGGGAATGATGCGATCCACCGGCTTGACCATCAGGTGCACGTCAATGGGGGCTTCGATACCGTAGTCACGCAGGGCCTGACAGACCATGGGGCCTATGGTCAGGTTGGGCACATAATGGTTGTCCATCACGTCGAAATGGACCACGTCGGCACCGGCGGCCAACACCTTGGCGACATCGTCCCCCAGACGGGCAAAGTCGGCGGAGAGGATCGAGGGGGCAATCAGAAAGTCTTTCATCAGCGTCATCCATTGGCAGCGTGGCAGAAAAAGCGGCGCAATTTTACCGCAAACGAGCGCCGAAAACGACCCGCACACGGTATGGAAAAAGCGGACGCCATCATCACCGCAAGCGGACGCTGAAAACGCCCCATACGCAATACGGAAAAAGCGAACGCCATCATCACCGCAAACGAGCGCCGAAAACGACCCGCACACGGTATGGAAAAAGCGAATGCCATCATCACCCGCGGGAGACATAAAAAACGGCACCCAAGGTGCCGTCTGTCTCAGCCGAGTGGCGCCAGTTCGGCGTCGCTCGGGTAGTAGCCCTGCTCCGGCTCGATGCCGGGCGGATAGAGCGCCAGCAGCTCGGCTACCTTGTTGCGGGTGCCACCGTTGCGGCTGATGGTGCGTTTGACCAGGATCTCGTCGAGACGGGCGCCGCGATAGAGTTCGCGGGTCAGCTCGATGTCGTGGTTGCTGATGAGCACGGGCACCCCTTTGCGGGCCGCGGTGTGGCGGGCCAGCCTGGCCAGCACGGCCTGATCGTCCAGGGTAAAGCCGCCGGCCGAATAGGTGGTGAAGCTCGCCGTGGTGGAGAGCGGCGCATAGGGCGGATCGCAATAGATGACCCAATCCTCTTCGGCGCGCTGGATGGCGTCGGCATAACTTTCACAGATGAAGGTCGCCTTCTGCGCCTTCTCGGCGAAGGCCCACAGCTCTTTTTCCGGGAAATAGGGTTTCTTGTAGGAACCGAACGGGACGTTGAAGCCCCCTTTCTTGTTGTAACGGCACAGGCCGTTGAAACCGTGCCGATTCAGAAACAGGAACAGCAGAGCACGCTCGAAACTGGTATCGGCCTGATTGAACTGGGTACGCAGCCGGTAGTAGGCGGCCTTGTGGTTGTGCTCGGCCACGAACAGCTTGCGCGCCTCGGCGATGAAGCTGTCCGGCGTCTGCTTGAGGTGGTTGTAAAGCCCGATCAGATCCGGATTGATGTCGTTGAGCACATAGGCGTCGTAGTCGGTGTTGAGAAACACGGACCCGGCCCCGACGAAGGGCTCCAGCAACACACGCCCGGCCGGCAAACGCTCGGCAATCTCTTCAACCAGGGAGTATTTTCCCCCGGCCCATTTTAAAAAAGCGCGTGTTTTTTTCATGGAAATCCGGTGTTAAGAAGGCATCGACCAAAAAAGGGGGACGATTCTACCCCCTTCCCGGCCAAAATGGCTATTGCTTCAACTCTTTTTGTACCTGCGCAAACGACTTGGGCCAGGGTTGACCCTTCAGCAAGGCGGGCGACAGCTTGCGAATGGCGGCCTTGGCCTGGTTGCTGCTGGCGTAGTCCCCCTGCAGCACCACGTACCAGGGGCTGCCGCGGAACTGGGTCTGATAGACCCAGATCTTGCCGGCCAGACCATTCTCGGCCACGAACTTGTCGACCGCCTTGGTGTTGCTCGCCCCCATCAGCTGGATGCTGTAGTGGCTGCGCGGCTTCTTGTTCAGGGTAGCGGCGGGAGTCAGCGCCACTTTGGGCGCCGGAGTCGCCAGCGGCTCGGCGGCAGCCGGTTTGACCACCGGCTTGCTGGTAGCCTGCGCTGACTGAGCCTTGGCGGCTGTTACTGGCTGGGCAGCCTGGGCGGTGGCATTGGGTATGGCCGCCTGCTTGGCTGGCGCATCCTGGGTGGCTGCCGCCCGGGAATCGGCACCGGTCAGCTCATCCACCACCGCCGTGGGCAGGGCCCCGCTGACGTTGGGCTGCTTCATCAGCTTCTCGACCACCTCGTCGGAGATCACCACCCGGCGCCCCTCGTAGTTGGTCGATTCGGTGGTAACCGTGTCGCTCTCCACCGCCTTGGGCAAGGCCTTGGCATCGGGCTGCCAGTCACGAACCACACCACCCTGATTGGTGGCGGCACCATCATTGTTCACACTCTGATTGCCGTTCTGGCTACTGTTGTTGCCGCCGACGGTGAGCGGATCGCCACCCGACACGGGGATCGGCAGCGCCGTGCTCTGGGCGGGTTCAGACACGGCCCCTTTGTCGTCACTGCTGAACAGGGCCGGCAGCAGATAACTCAGGGCCAACAGGCCGCCGGCAACCAGTGCCAGCAGGGTCGCAATCTTCTTGACGGGCAACTCGGCCTGACGTTTCTTGGGCCTTCTGTCGGTCATGATATCCTCCAGTAACTGCATGATGGTGGACGGATGTCCATTCGCCACTTTCAGGATCTCTTCCACTTTCGGCTTGGGCAAGAGGGCTGTCGGGATCTTGAGCTCTTTGGCCTTCTCATACAAGAAGATGCGTTGTTCGGGGGCGCTCAGCGGCGCGACTTCCAGCTCCAGTGCCGGCATGGCACGCCCTTTGAGCAACGCCTTCTGGGTGCGACACCAGACGTCACTGCCGGACACCATGATCGCCAGCTGATGGGGCACAGCCAGGGTGTCGTTGTGGCGGCACAGACTCCACAGCTCGCCAACCAGTTCGGCCGGCAGCTCGTCTGCCCGTTCGATCAGCAGCAGCAGGGTGGCCGGTTTGCCCTCCAGCATGCGAAAGAAGCTGTCTGCCAGCGCATCCTGTGGATTGAACAGCGGGCGGGCCACCACCTGGGGCAGCAACAACTGGCGCACGTCCACCATCTTCATGGCCGGACTGCCGATCAGGCTGGCGACGCGGACTTTTTCAGGCAGGCTATCGAGCATGGCCTGACACAAGGTGCCGCGACCACTGCCGGGTTTGCCGGAAAGAAAAATGAAAGGATGATTGAATTCAATCAGATGCAGCAGCCGGTCAACCAGCTGCCGCTGGGAAGGAAGCTTCAGCAGTTTATTTGTCACGACCAGACTCGATCACCGCCAGCAGTTCAGCATCGGAGACATCGGCCACCACCTGGGCATGACCGATGCCAACCGGCAGCACCAGACGCAGTTTGCCTTCCAGCACCTTCTTGTCGCGGCGCATGTGGCGAATGAAGGCGGCAAAATCCATCTCGGGCGGTGCCTGTACCGGCAGGTTGGCCGCCAGCAGCAGCGCCCTGATGCGGGCTACGTCCTGCTCGGTCACATCGCCACGGGCCTGTGCGGTCCAGGCAGCCAGCATGGTGCCCGCCGCCACGGCTTCGCCGTGCAGCCAGTTGCCATAGCCCTTTTCGGCTTCGATGGCATGGCCGAAGGTATGACCCAGGTTGAGCAGGGCACGCACGCCATGTTCGGTTTCGTCCTGACCGACCACATCGGCCTTGATTTCACAGCAGCGGCGGATGGCATAGGCCAGCGCGGCCGGCTCCTGCGCCTGCAGACGGGACATGTTGGCTTCGAGCCAGCAGAAGAATTCGACATCCCAGATGATGCCGTACTTGATCACCTCGGCCATGCCGGCGGCGAATTCACGGGCAGGCAGGGTCTGAAGGCACTCGGTGTCGATGACCACGTGTCTGGGCTGATAGAAGGCCCCGATCATGTTCTTGCCGAGAGGATGGTTGACGGCGGTCTTGCCGCCGACGGAGGAGTCAACCTGGGAGAGCAGTGTGGTAGGCACTTGAATGAAAGGAATGCCACGCTGGTAGCTTGCCGCAGCAAAGCCGACCACGTCACCTATCACACCGCCCCCCAGGGCGATCAGAGTGGTATCACGGCCATGGTTGGTTTCCAGCAGAGCGGACATGATCCGCTCGAAGGTTGCCAGGTTCTTGTAGGCCTCGCCATCCGGCAGGATCAGGTGTTCAACCTGATAACCGGACAGCAGCTGGGTAATGCGCTCAAGATACAAGGGGGCGACAACGGTGTTGGTCACTATCATGACCCGCTTGCCCTTGATGGTTTGCGTCAGCACCTCTGCATGCTGCAACAGACCTGCCGCTATCTCGATGGGATAGCTGCGTTCACCCAGTTCGACCTTCAACCTTTCCATGGACGTCCTCTTGATTACATGCCGATCAACTTGACGATTTGATTGGCAACAACTTTTGCGCTCTGGTCATCAGTCTGGATGACAAAGTCAGCCACTTCTTCGTACAGGGCGTTGCGCTCTTGCGCCAGACGCTCGAGTACCTCGCGCGGCGGCTCTTCGGTTTGCAGCAGCGGGCGACGTTTGTCACGTTGCGTCCGGGCCAGCTGCTTCTCAATGGTGGTCTCGAGGTACACCACGATGCCGCGAGCAGAGAGTTTGTTGCGTGTTTCACGGCTCTTGATGGCACCGCCACCCGTTGCCAGCACGATACCCTGCTGTTCGGAAAGGTCACCAATGACCTTCTCTTCGCGGATCCGGAAACCCTCTTCGCCTTCAACATCGAACACCCAGCCGATATCGGCACCACTGCGGCGCTCAATCTCATGATCTGAGTCGAAAAACTCCATATGCAGTTGTTCTGCCAGATGTCTACCTATGGTGCTCTTGCCCGCACCCATGGGACCTATCAGGAAAATATTGCGTTTCTCAGCCATGTCTTTTCGTTAGTAATTACAAACTGTACGACCCCGACAAACTCTCGATCGGGGTACCTATGAACCTTATCTTGCGATGGATCAGGAGGGGGATTATCTCAATAGAAATCAGGACTGGCAACCGCAGCCCTTACGCCCCAGCCTCATTGGGGCGTAAGGTTATATGTGTTTTACCTTCACATGTAAAGTCTTCAGAAAGTCTCGGTGACTATCTTCGGTGTCACGAAAATCAGCAGCTCCCGCTTTTTGTTCGCGCTGGTCGTCTTGCGAAACAGCACCCCCAGACCCGGGATATCACCCAGCAGGGGGACCTTGGTCACATCGTTGGTAATGGTCTGCTGATAGATACCGCCCAGCACCAGCGTCTCGCCATTGTTGACCAGCACCTGGGTGGTGATCGACTGGGCGTTGATGGAGACGGCATCACCGGTACCGGTAGGTACGGTTTCACCCTTGGTGTCCTGGGTCACGGTCAGATCCAGGATCACCCTGTTGTCGGGGGTGATCTGCGGTGTCACTTTGAGACTCAGCACTGCCTTCTTGAAGGTGACCGAGGTAGCCCCGCTGGAGGAAGATTCCACATAGGGTATCTCGGTCCCCTGTTCGATCAGCGCCGGCTTCTGGTTGGCCGTGGTCACCCGGGGACTGGCGATGATCTCGGCCTTGCTCTCCTTCTCCAGTGCCGACAACTCGAGATCCAGCAAGGTGCCGTTCGCCAGCCGCGCCACCTGGAAGGCTAGAGTACCGGCGGCGTTGGTCACCGGCAGGTTGACGTTCAGCCGATCGTCCACCCCGGGACGGGTAATGGTCGAGCCACCGTTGTTGTTGCCAGAACCATCATTGCCCTCGATGGAGCCCGAGGTACTGTTGCCGTGACCGTCGTTCTTGGTCACCCCCCAACGCACCCCGAGTGCCTCGTCGAAGCCGTCGTCTATGGTCACCATGCGCGCTTCGATCACCACCTGCTTGACCGGGATATCCAGAATATCCAGCATGCGCTTGATGTTGCTGATGACGTCGGCGGTGTCCTTGACTACCAGCACGTTGGTCCGCTCATCCACGCTCACCGCCCCCTTGGCAGAGAGCAGCTTGGTGCTTTCAGACGAAAGCAGCGCCGCCACCTCGGATGCCTTGGCATAGTTGATCTGCAGGTATTCGGTGTAGAGCGGAGCCAGATCGGCGACCTGATTGCGACTCTCCAGCTGCTGTTTCTCGCGGGCGGCAATCTCTTCTGCCGGTGCAACCAGCAGAATGTTGTTGTCGAGCCGCTTGTCGAGTCCACGCACCTTCAAGATGATGTCGAGGGCCTGCTCCCAGGGCACCCCATCCAGCCGCAGGGTGATGTTGCCCGACACCGAGTCCGTGGTTACCAGGTTGAGATTGTTGAAATCCGCGATGAGCTGCAACACGGTTCTGACCGGAATATCCTGGAAATTGAGAGAGATGGGTTTGCCCTGATACTGCTTGCCGGCACTCGCTGCGGTGCGCTTTTTCACCTCGACGATGAACATCTTGTCTGCCTGGTCGTAGCGATAATCAAACTGGCCATTGACCGACAGCTCGAACAGGGTGTCATTGCCCTGGCGAAACACCTCAACCTGAGAAACAGGGGTGGCAAAATCCTGCACATTGATCAGATTAAGCAGGTCGTCCGGAACCCGAGTGCCGTGAAACTTGGCCAGCACAGTCTGACCGCGGCTGCTGACGTCCACGGCGGCTGAGCTGTTATCCAGCGTCACCAGAAATTCCCCCTGTCCGTCCTTGCCACGTCGAAAATCCACGCCTTTGACGGAGTTGAAGTAAGCGCCACTGGCCGAAGTTTGCGGGGTTGGCAACACAGGTTTGCTGGCAACCGGCGCCACCACCGGAGCACTCTGGCGGGCAAGCTGCTGGCTGTTGATCAAGGCCGACGAAGTTGCCGGCTGGGTATTGATAAGGGCGGACGAGCTCTGCTGGCGGGCCACCATCCCGGAGGAAGAGGTCGTGGTTGGCAGCGGCATGGCCGCCTTGTCCCCCAATGCAACCAACAGCTTGTTGCCCTGCTGGTGCACCTGATAGGGAGTCAGTTGATCGAGCGCAATCTTGATATCGAGACCCGCACCCTTGCCCTCTACCTTGATGTTATCCACCCCCTGCTGCTTGATGGGCAGGGGATTCACATTGAGTGCCCCCACCGCCCCCGGCACATGCAGCAGCAACTGGTTGGGTTCATAGGAGAGCCGATCGGTAAACCCGCTGACCGGTTCACTGAAACTCAGCTCCAGCAGCAGTTGATCGGCCATCAGCGGATTGACTTTGACCTCCTGCAGGGTGGCCACCGCCCAGGCCTGGCCCCATGCACCGACGCAAAACAGCAGGGCCACTCTGGTTGCCTTACCTATTGTTGTTCTCATCGCAGTTCATCCCTGATTATCGTTTTGCTTCAAGATTGGCCATGCCCAGCTGGGTTTCTCGAGTCACCCAGCATCCCTTGCCGTCCGGTATAGTCTCAATCAAATCCACATAAGTGTCAGTGATCCTGATCACCCGCCCCTGATCCAGCCCCATATGCTGGTTGAGGCCCACCCGGATGGATTGACCATCCGGCGTTCTGATCAGGGCCCACAGCTGCCCCTGCTTGCCAAGGGAACCCTGCATGCTCAGGCTGGCCAGTGAATAGTTCTCCAGCACCTCTTTCTCTCTGTTGGCGACGATCTGGGCGCAATCCGGTTTCACCTTGGCATCCGTCTTGGCACTGCTGGCCTCGGGCTGGGGAGCGATGAAGGGACTGCGCTGATCACTGAGATGATAAGCCATGGGAGAGAAGGGCTTTATTTCGGGAAGCGGTTCAATGGGGACCGGCTTTCTGGCCTTCACCTCGGCCACGTAATTATCCATGTCATCCTGACCGCCGCAGGCCGTCAGCAACAATGCCGGCAACAGAACGCAGAGTATCCTCATTTTTTCTGCTCCACCGTCTTGCCGTTATATTTATAGGTCTTGGCCAGCATCGACATGGCGATCATGTCATCCTGCTCCTTGCCCTGACCCAGCGTGAACGACTCCAGAATGACGATCCTTGGCAAGGCCGCCATGTCAGCCGTGAACTTGCCGATCTCATGATAGGTGCCCACCACTTCTATTCGCATGGGCAGCTCGGTGGAAAACTCGTGCTTGATCTCCGGCTCCCAGTTGATGCGATTCAGCTTGAGGCCGTTGTCGGTGGCGATGAAGCTGATGTCATCCAGCAGCCCGGCCACTTCATGGGTATTGGGCAGCTGTTTTAGCTGGGTATCGACCAGTTGTTCAAGCTGCACCATCTGCGCCTTGTAGGCACCGAGATTGGCAGCCAGCATCGCCTTGCTCTCAAACTGTGACTTGAGCTCCGCCTCCTTGTCGGTTTCCTGGGTCAACAGAGTCAGCGACTTGGCAATCACGTAGTAATAGATGGCGCCCCCAAGCAGGGCGCAGAAGAACAGGATGAAGATCCCCTTGGCCAGTTTGGGCCAGCTGGCAATGTTGTTGAAATCAAGTTCGTTGAGCTGTTGCAGGTTCATTTCTGCCCCTTAGCCATCTCGAGGCTGGCTCCAGCCGCCACGGCGACCTTGAACATCATGGAAAACTGGCTGAGCGAAACAGGTGCCACGTCAGCCGCAAAGATGGTGCTGATCTGCGACTGTCCCAGCCAGCCGGAACCATCGATGCGACGCATCATGCTGGCCACCCTGCCATAGGCTTCGGTCTTGCCGTTCACGTCGATCCGGTTGTCCTGCAGGGCCAATGTATTGAGATACACCCCATTGGGTACCAACGAAGGCAGCTGGTTGAACAGACGAACCGGCAGGTTGCGACGCATCTGCAGATGCTCGATCAGCTGCATGCGGTCAATCAGCTCCTTGCGCCGCTCCTTGAGCAGGCGGATCTCGCCAAGCTGGGCATCGAGTATGGTCATCTCCTGCTGCAGGCGCTGGTTGCGCTGCTGCTGATGGCCGATCTGCTGTTCCACCAGCCAGTCGGCAGCAAAACCGAGGGATGCCGTGATGGCCATGAAGATACCTAACATGACGCCGAACTGCTTCTTCTGACGCAGCGCCCTGGCTTCACGCCAGGGAAGGAGGTTTATATTTGACATGGCGTGAAGCTCCTCAATGCCAGACCCAGCGCCGTCATGTACTTGGCACCATGGGCCGCGACCTCTCCCTTGGGTTTGCCGAACAGGGTAAAGGGATCGGGATGCAACACCTCGCAGCTGAGCTCGTTACCAATCTGAGCCGCCAGCCCGGGCAGCAAGCTGCCCCCTCCGCTCAACACCAGTTTGGAGAGCTCCCGGTGGCCGGAAGAGCTGCAAAATAGCTGGACGTTGCGCCGCACCTGCTGCAGCAACGCATTCATGTGGGGCAGCAACACATCCAGCTCGTGATCGATCGGCAACTTGCCCTGCAGCTTGGCCTGCTCGGCATCATCCAGAGAGAGGCTGTAGAAAGAGGCCAGTGCCTGGCTGTATTGGTCGCCACCGAAGTTCTGCAAGCGGGAGTAGATCACCTCCCCCTTCACCAGCGCGGCAAATGTCATGGCGCTGGCGCCGATGTCGATGACACCGACCGGTTTGTCCCACTCCTGCAGCTCAGGCAGACAGGCGAGTACCGCCCGCCCCAAGGCGTGTGCCCCGACATCCACCACCTTGGTGGTCATGTCGGCTTCCGCCAGCGCGGTGACCCGACCATTCACGCTCTCGGTGCGGGCCGCGCTCAGCAGCACCTCCTGGCGCTCCTGATCGGCGACCTTGCCCAGGATCTCGAAATCCAGGCTCACTTCATCGAGGGGGAAAGGAATGAGTTGTTCAGCCTCAAGCTGGACCTGATTTTCCAGCTCGCTTTCACTCAGGCTGGCATCCACCTGAATGACCTTGGTGATCACGTTGGAGCCGGTGACGGCAGTAGCCACATACTGGCTGCTGCCCGAGATGAGGCGCTTGAGGCCCTTGAGAGACTGGCCGACCCGCTCGATATCCTGCAGCTGATAATCGACCAGGGTGCCTTTGGGAGTGGCAACCTCCGCCACGGATTCGAGGTGCAGCTTGCCGGGACGGCCGGTGATGGTCACGGCCTTGATGGTCTGACTTCCAAAATCAATGCCTGCCAGTGGAAGCAGAGAACCCTTGTTGAATAGCCCAAACATATACACATCCATGCGTTATATGGGTTTTAGGATTGATTGTAGGACAGCTAATCAGAAGATGATGGCTTAACTCATCCTAAATGCTCTATCTATCAATGTCATAAAGTTTATGCCGAAAAGTGATGCAACTCGCTTTCCGAGCCGCGCCCTCCTCCCCTTGGTTATTGAGTCGCAGAGTGCTAACCTCCCGCCTCTTCTCGAGGAGCCGGACCGTCGTCAGGAAAACCTCGAATTCACGAAGGCAAAAGGGCTATACTCTGCGCCCGTTGGCTAATTTTAAGACGATTGGTAGTTCTTCCATGCTGAAATGGCTCGTACGCCTGTTTATTGTCATGATGCTGGGTGCTGTGCTGGGTGTTGCCAGCCTCATCGGTATCTACTTCTACATCAAGCCCCAGTTGCCGGATGTGACCGCACTGCGCGACGTCAAGCTGGCCACCCCGATGAAGGTGTACAGCCGGGATGGGGAATTGATCTCCCAATTTGGCGAAATTCGTCGCATCCCCCTGCATCTGGATGAAATTCCCCAGTCCATGATCGATGCGGTGCTCGCCACCGAAGATGCCCGCTTCTACGAGCACCCCGGCATCGACCCCATCGGCATTCTGCGGGCTGCCACCGTCTGGGCCGTCTCCGGCCAGGCACGCCAGGGCGCCAGTACCATCACCCAGCAGGTTGCCCGCAACTTTTTCCTGAGCAACGAGAAGACCCTGGTGCGCAAGATCAAGGAGGTCTTCCTGGCCTGGCGCATCGAGCAGAACCTCTCCAAAGACGAGATACTGCAGCTCTACCTCAACAAGATTCCGCTCGGCTATCGGGCCTTCGGGGTCGGCGCCGCCGCCCAGGTCTACTTTGGCAAGGAGGTGAAAGAGCTCACTCTGGACGAGATCGCCATCATTGCCGGTCTGCCCAAGGCCCCCTCCATGCTGAACCCGATCCGTTCGCCGGAGCGGGCCTTCGCCCGTCGCAACGTGGTGCTGGGTCGCATGCTGGAGACCGGCAAGATCACCCAGGCCCAGTTCGACGAAGCCTCCAAGATGCCGATCAAGGCCCGTTATCACGGTGCCGAGACCACCCTCAACGCCCCCTATCTCGGCGAGATGGTGCGCCAGAAGATGGTGGAGCAGTTTGGAGAAGACGCCTACACCATGGGCCTGCACGTCTACACCACGGTCACCGCCAAGCGTCAGCGGGCTGCCCGTCAGGCTCTGCTCGACGGCGTGTTCGACTATGACACCCGCCATGGCTACAAGGGGGTGACCGCCCAGCTGTGGAAGAGCGGCGAGGCCGACTGGGATTACGACAAGATCATGGCCCATCTGACCAAGCAGCCGACCTATCAGCCGCTGATGGCCGCCGTGGTCACCAAGCTGGGTGACAAGAGCGCGACCATAGTGCTGAAAAACGGCAAACAGGCCGAGCTTGGCTGGAACGGCATCAAGTGGGCTCGTTCTTTCATCACCGACGATCGTCAGAGTTTTGCCCCGAAATCGGCACGGGACGTACTCAAGGTCGGCGCCCAGATCTGGGTACGGGAGAAGGGTGAAGAGCTGCTGCTCTCCCAGATCCCCGAGGTCAACGCCGCCCTGGTGGCCATGAATCCGCAGGATGGCGCCATCGAGGCGCTGGTCGGCGGTTTCAGCTTCGAGTTGTCCAAGTTCAACCGGGTCGATCAGGCACGTCGCCAGATAGGCTCCAACATCAAACCTTTCCTCTATGCCACCGCGCTGGAGCAGGGCTATACCCTGGCCTCGCTCATCAACGATGCGCCGATCAACCAGTGGGATCCCTCCAAGGGCCCCATGTGGCAGCCCAAGAACTCCCCGGCTATCTATGACGGCCCCACACCGCTGCGCCTTGGTCTTGCCAAGTCGAAGAACGTGATGTCGGTCCGGCTGATGCGCGCCATCGGGCTGGATACCTATATCGACGGTCTGACCCGCTTCGGCTTTGCCCGCGACACCATCTCGCCCAACGAATCGCTGGCGCTGGGCGCGGCCGAGTTCACCCCGCTGGAAGTGGTGCGCGGCTATTCGGTGCTGGCCAACGGCGGCTTCCAGGTCACCCCCTACTTCATTACCGAGGTGACCGACAGCTTCGGCGCGCCTCTCTATCAGGCCAACCCGGCCGCCGCCTGCCGTGATTGCGGCGTACTGGCCGCCGCCGGTCTGGACAGCGCGGATGCCTATGCCAATACGGCCCCCGACTGGAAGGCCCAGTGCCCCATCGATCCCGTCGTGCCCAACAACATGGCGCCGCAGACCATCAGTGCCCAGAGCGCCTTCCTGGTCACCGATACCCTGACCACCGCCATCTGGGGCGGCAATGGCTGGCGCGGCACCGGCTGGCGGGCGGCTCGCGATCTCAAGCGCCACGATATTTCGGGCAAGACCGGGACCACCAACGAGTCGCGCGATGCCTGGTTCTCCGGCTATACCCCGAACCTGGTCGCCACCTCCTGGATCGGTTTTGACAACCACCAGCGTGGCCTGGGCCGGGCCGAGTTTGGCGGCGGCGCCGCACAGCCCATCTGGATCGACTTCATGAAGACGGCGCTCAAGCAGATCCCCGAGCGCAAGATGCCGGTGCCGGAAGGGATCATCACGGTGCGCATCGACCGTGAAACCGGCCTGCTGACCAACCGCACCGATGGCAGCAGCACGGACGAGTTCTTCAAGGAAGGCACCGAACCGACCCGCTTCGCCACCCAGAGCTCGGATGGCAATCAGGTCTATGGCGGCGATGGCTCGGACACTGACGGCCCCGTCTCCACCGACGATATCTTCTAAGCAACCGCAGCAGACAAAAACCGGCGCCAAGGCGCCGGTTTTCTTTTGGTGAACACGAATGCGTTGTCGTCAGCCGAGCAGGTTTTTCATCAGGCTCGAGATGCGGGCGGCCAGCTCGTTGAAGCAGGGCCGGCGCACCGAGTAGTGGCGATAGAGCAGCGCTATGGTACGCCCCGGCACCGGATCGATCACCGGCCGGTAGCTCACGCCCCCCTCCTCGGTATTGGCTGGCACAGCGAGCCTGGGTACCAGCGTCATGCCGCTGCCGGCCGCCACCATGTTGCGCAGCGTCTCCAGGCTGGTGCCCTTGAAACGCTGATCCTCGCCGATGCCGGCGGCAAAACAGAAGCCCATCGCCTGATCCCGCAGACAATGGCCATCGGCCAGCATCAACAGCTTCTTGCCCTTCAGATTGCTGAGCGGCACCGCCTTGGCCCTGGCCTCCGGATGCTGCTGGGGCACCGCCAGCCACATGGGCTCCTGGTAGAGAGGGATGGAGCCAAACCCTTCCATCCCCTCCAGTTCGGCCAGGATCAGGCAGTCCAGCTCCCCCTCTTCCAGCCGTTTGAGCAGCACCTGGGTCTGCTCTTCATAGAGGTAGAACTCCAGCTTGGGAAAATGTTCGCGCAGATCCTGGATGATGTGGGGCAACAGATAGGGGCCGACGGTGGGAATGAAGCCGATGTGGATCTCGCCGGACATGGGTTCGGCAAAGTGCTGGCCTATGCTCTTGAGTTCGCGCACCTCTTTGAGCACCTTGCGAGCCTGCTGCGCCATGGCATCGCCAGCCGGGGTGAACAGCACCTTGCGGGAGGTGCGCTCGATCAGGATCACCCCCAGCTCATCCTCCAGCTTGCGCAGCTGGCCGCTCAGGGTCGGCTGACTGACGAAACAGCGCTCCGCCGCCTTGCGAAAGTGCTTCTCCTCTTCCAGCGCCACCAAATACTCGAGATCGCGAAGGTTCATACATCCAGAATCCTGCCAACCAATGGGGCCATTAGCATGCCCAAGAACGGCGGGAGGGACAAGGGATGGTGAGATTGGACAGACCATGCACAGGGGATAAATAAAACGGGCCCGGATCCGGGCCCGTCGGGTCAGCGTCGCCTCATCACACCCGGAAGCGACGTACCAGCTCCTGCAGCTGGGTGGCCAGATGGTTCAGGTCGTTGCAAGCCTGCGCCATCTGGGTCGCCCCGGCCGCCACCTCTTCCGAGGCATGGCTGATATTGACCACGTTGCGGTTGAGCTCTTCACTCACCGCCCCCTGCTCTTCGGTGGCGGTCGCGATCTGGATGTTCATGTGGGAGATGCTCTCCACCGAGCCGCTGATCTCGGAGATGGACGCCCCCGCCTCACGCGCCGTACTGACGGTGGAGTTCATCATGTCCTGACTTTGCTGCATGGTGGTGCCGGCCTGCTCGGCCCGCTGCTGCAGCTCGGCAATGATGGTGTTGATCTGGGAGGTGGAGTCCTGGGTCCGTTTCGCCAGGGTGCGCACCTCGTCGGCCACCACCGCAAAACCGCGCCCCTGTTCCCCGGCCCGGGCCGCCTCGATGGCGGCGTTCAGTGCCAGCAGGTTGGTCTGCTCGGCGATCCCGCGAATGACCTCCAGCACCATGCCGATGTTGCGGCTGTCGTCACCTAACTGATGAATCACCACGGCGGTGCTCTCGATGGCACCGGCCACCTGCTCAATGCGCTTGATGGAGTCGTTGACGGTGCGGGCCCCCAGCTCGGCGGTGCTGCTGGCGGCGCTGGCGGCACTGGCGGCATCGCTGGTGTTGCTGGACACCTCCTGCACCGTCGCCTGCATCTCGTTCATGGCGGTGGCCAGCTGGTTCAGCTCGTGCTGCTGGCTGTTCATGTTGTTGGCGGACTGACGGGCCACCGCACTGATCTCCTCGGCCGCTGAGCTCAGTTGCACCACGGATCCGGAGACTTCACTGACCAGATTGCGCAAGTTTTTCTGCATCTCGCCAAAGCCCTTGGCCAGTTGACCCAGTTCGTCATTGTTGAACTGGCTGGTGTCAAGATGGGTCGCCAGATCACCTCCCGACACTTTACCAACCACCTCCAGCAACGCGTTGACCGGGCGCTTGATCTGTTGAGTCAGATACCAAGCCACCAACACCACGAAAAGCAGCGTCACGAGTCCAATCGCTATGCTGAGCAGTTTGGCTGACTCATATGATTGCTCACTGCTGGTATGCATGGCACTACCAATGCGGTCGTTAATTTCGCGCAACGTCATTGTGAGCTGAGTGGTCTGGTCCAACGTAGTGCGGGTAATGCCATCCCGATACTCGCCAATCTTGGCGCCTTCGTTGTTCATGACCGCTTGATACAGCTGATCATGGGCGCTGAAATAGGCCTCTCCTGCTGGTTGCAAGGCACGATAGGTCTGCTCTTCTTCTGCGTCGTTGAAAGCCAAACGGCCATAATCCGACAACGCTTTTAGAAAGCGAGCCTTGGCATCCGAGAAACTGTCGTTCCGTTTGGCGATATCCGCCTGGTCATTGTTGGTCAACGCAATGACCATGGCCAGTTCGGCTCGACGCGCATCCAGCAGCGCAACGTGCATTTGGCTGGCATAGCGAATGGAAGGCACCAGGTTATTGACAATAAGCTGAGTGTTCGCATTCAGGTAGGAGAGCCTGGAGATCCCAAATCCGGCGATGACCAGCACCAATAATGCCAACACCGCAAAACCGGCGCTCAACTTCTGACCTATAGACATATTTTTGAACATGATTGGTATCCTTGGCGGCTAGACGCAAGCCCCTGACATCGAACGTCCGGGCTATCCCCATAGAGCATAGCGCGATGATTGCAAGCGGATGATTTTCATACTATCCGCTGCTCAATATATCGTCCTGCCCGGGGATAGCATGAGGGCCGCCCTGGCAGGAAAATCCACTCAGGACTCATCCGATCAAGGTTATCTTCGGCAGGATACCAATTCCCCCCTCAGCGCCCCATCAGCTGCTGGATATGGCGGTCAAATGCCTGGGGCTCGCCCAGGAAAGAGGACGCTGACAAGGGCGTTACCTTGTCCCCCTGCACCAGCCCCAGAGTCGGGTAACCCTGCCCGCCGAGACGACGCATCCAGACCTGGCTGTCCGCCAGATGGCTTGCCAGATCGACCGCCTGATAAGCCTGCACGAAGGTCTCCTGCGCAATGCCCTGCTCCGCCGCCAGGCTGGTCAGATGCTCGAGAGAACCGATCCAGATGCCATCGCGATAGTGGGACTGCTGGATGCGGTGCAGCATCACCAACCCATTGCCCCCCAGGGATGCCACCGCCAGGATGGCGCGGATCGGCTGCTCCGAGTCCAGCAGCAGCCCATCGCGCAGCAGCAGCTCGTTGAAATAGCGCTCGCCAAAGGGCTGACCGGTCAGCGCCTGGATCCGCTCGTCATGGGGGCGCACATAGTCGCGCAGCGCCTGACCCATGGCCTGGCGGCGACCACCCAGCCAGAGGCCGCCGGCATGCAGTTCGATCTGCAAGCCGGCGACATCGGCCGCGGCTTTCAGCAGCGGGGCGGCACCATAGCACCAGCCACAGAGGGGGTCATAGACATAATGGAGGGTTGTTTGCACTTCGTTCATCATCATTCTCGCTGCAATTCTGGATAAAAAACCGGGCCCTAAGGCCCGGTAAAAAAACACAGGGAAGTAGGCGTCAGGGGGTTACCACTTCATCTCGCCGGTATTGACCTTGGCACCGATGGCCAGACCATCGTCGACCGGCAGGGACGGGTAAGCCTTCTTCAACGCTTCAATCAGCTGCCCGGAGTTCTTGGCCTTGGCCAGCTCCTGCTCAAAGCGCTCTACGTAGTCACGGGTGAAGGTCACGGCTTCGGTACCCTTGGGCGCAGTCCCCAGGAAGTGACCCGGCACCACGCGCTCAGGCTTCAGCGCCAGCAGATTGTTCAGCGCCTTGACCCAGTTGCTGCGAGCGACCTTGGTCTGACTGTCCGCCATCCACACATGTACGCCGCTGTAGACCGGCACACCACCAAAGGCAGTCTTGATGGATGGCGCCCACAGGTAGGCATTCGGAGTGTTCATCTCCTTGATCTCGATCTTCTCGCCATCCAGGGTCAGGTGGCTGGCCGTCATCACTTGCGGTACGGTCAGGCTCTTGGGTGCACCCTTGCCCAGAATGGGGCTCCAGTAGCTCAGCTTGGCATCCTTGGTCTGGTTGATGTGGTCAACCACATGCTGGTCGGCCAGTACCTTGACGTCGGGGAACGCGGCCATGACAGGTTCCAGACCGAAGTAGAAGTCGGGGTCACCGGCACTGATATAGACGGTGGTCAGTTTCTTGCCGCTCTTCTTGATCATATCCACCAGCGCCTGACCGTTTTGCACGTCAAACTGGGCATCGATCAGGATAGCCTCCTTGTCACCGGCCACCAGGGAAGAGGAGACCGGGAAGATGGCCTTCTCGCCAGGGTTGTAGACAGTTACGGTCAGCGGGGCGGCCATGGCGGCACCGCTCAGCAGGGTGGTAGCCAGGGTCAGATTGCGGATCAGGGTATTGTTCATCGGGTATTCCTCATCAAGTCATCAGGGGTTCATCAGATGGACACAGTTTATTGGATCACTTTCGGTACAAATACAGCATAATGAGCGCATCACTGTTGCATTAATCGAACATATAGAGAGCCTGAACATGGATCGACTGACCGCATTGCGGGTCTTTGTCAGCGTAGTCGAACAGGGCAGCCTGAGCGGCGCCGGGGAGAAACTGGAGATGTCGCGCGCCATGGTGACCCGCTATCTGGCGGAGCTGGAGCAGTGGATGGGGGCGCGGCTGCTGCACCGCACCACCCGCCGGCTCAGTCTGACCGGCCCGGGAGAAGAGGCGTTGAACCGGGCCCGGGCCATGCTGGCGCTGGGGGAAGAGATGGAGCAGATCGCCGTGCGCGGCGACGAGGCGCCCAAGGGGCAGTTGCGCATCACCAGCAGCTATTCGCTCTCGGAAGCCCTGCTGGTGGGGGCCGCCAACGACTACCTGGCGCGCTATGCGGGCACCGCCATCGATATCCTGCTACTGGACCGGACCGTCAACCTGGTGGAGGAGCGGATCGATCTCGCCATCCGCATCACCAATGATCTCGATCCCAACCTGGTGGCCCGCCGGCTCGGCACCTGCCACTCCGTGGTCTGTGCCAGCCCGGCCTATCTGGCCAGGCACCCGACACCGCACAAGGTGCAGGAGCTCGCCCTGCACAACTGCCTCACCTACACCTATTTCGGCAAGAGCCTGTGGGAATTTCAGGGGCCGGACGGGCCCGAATCTGTGCCGGTCAGCGGCAACCTCAGCGCCAACATCTCCAACCTGTTGCTGGAGGCGACCCTGGAAGGTGCCGGCATCAGCCTGCAGCCTCGCTATTCCGCCCAGCCCCATCTCGAGACCGGCACTCTGGTACCGCTGCTGGAGCAGTGGCAGCCCAAGCGACTCGGCGTCTACGCCGTCTATGGCACCCGCAAGCAGATGTCACCGCTGTTGCGCAGCTTCCTCGACTTTATGGTGGAACGCATGGCCGCCGACCCCATGTGGCGTGATTAAACCGGCATGAAAAAGGGGCCAGCAGGCCCCTTTCGTTCAATATGCCAGACTCGCTGGCCGCATTCAGGCTTCGAAACCGCTCAGCGG
The DNA here is from genome assembly GCF_027707805.1 of Aeromonas sp. QDB20. Classification (NCBI taxonomy): domain Bacteria; kingdom Pseudomonadati; phylum Pseudomonadota; class Gammaproteobacteria; order Aeromonadales; family Aeromonadaceae; genus Aeromonas; species Aeromonas sp. QDB20. The sequence continues at coordinate 131,323 of NZ_JAPCJC010000006.1, forward strand.
GGCATCGGCCGGCGTCTCCTGCGCCACATCCAGGAAGATCTCCCGATATGCCACATAGATGGAGTAGTTGAGGGCCGGGATCACCACCAGCAGCCCCACCAGCATCAGCGCCGCACCAAACAGCATCAGGATGGCGGCGACTATGCCCCACCAGAGAAAGGGCCACATGTTGGTCAGGCAGCCTTTGAAGCTGAGCTTGGCCGCCTGCAGGATCCCCACGTCGTGGAAATAGATGAGCGCGGGGGCGAAGGTGATGGCCATCAGCACCGGGATCAGCAGCGCCAGCCCCAGCAGCAGGCAGAGCAGCAGCCCCTGGGCCTGGGCCGCCGTGACCACCAGGGATTCGGGATCCTGGGTCAGCAGGGAGGTAAGCCCCCACATGGAGAGCAGCCCCAGGCAGATGAGACCGATCAGGCTGAACAGAGCCAGCACCAGCAGGCCCCCCAGCATCAGCGGGGTCAGCTTGTGGCGAAAACCGGAGAAGAAGTCGGCGAAGCGCAGCGGGTTGCCTTCATAGCCGTGGTGGGCCACCGCCACCCAGCCGGCGCCCCAGACCATGTAGAGCAACTGGGAGATGAGGCTGCCCGCCGGCAGGCGCTCCAGCAGCAGACCGACCGCAAACCAGACGAGAACCATGGCGACGCTGGCCCCCATCCCCTTGTTGAAGATATCGAAGCCGGACCGCACCCAGACCCAGCCACGCCCTATGGGGTGACGGGCGGGTGCTGTGCGCAGGGGGGACAATCCATTCATAACAGTTCCTCGGATGAAAACGGCTGGTTGCCGATTCTAGAGCCATGGGGCCCCCGACTCAATGGCGGGCCGCCGTCGACACCGCAGGTGCACGTCATGGCTGCTTGTATCAGACGTTACGGTTATCATAAGAGACCCCTCTGCAAGGGGCGTTCACTTATTCAAGAGAATCCAAAATGCGTACATCTCACCTGGCGCCGCTGCTGCTGGCCTCCCTGTTGCTCAACCTCTGGCAGTGGCAAGCCGACCACACCGTCGCCCAGCCGGAATCAGACGCCGCCGGCACCGCCCGCTCAGCCCAGTGCGACGCGTCAGCTTCCCAGAGCAGCAGCCAGAACCCGGGGCAAAGCCTGCTGGCCAAGCTGCCCGGCAAGGGCCCCCAGAGCGAGCCAGCGCCCACCCAGGAGGCGCTCCCCCCCAATCCAGAGCTGGAAGCCGCCATCAGCCAGTGGAGCCAGTCGAGCGAAGGGTCCGTGCTGATCGAACGGCTCTATGACGCCGAACAGGGCAGCCAGCTCACCACCGTCTTCGATCGGCTCGACATCGTGGAGGACGTGCGCGGCCAGGTGCAGGAGCAGCTGCGCGAGCTCTATCGCCTCGGCTTCGATCATCCCGACGCCTATGAGCAGGAAAGCCAGCGCATCTGGAGCAACCTCAGCAACCTGCTGGGGGAGGATACCCGCACCCGGCTCGAGCAGGAGATCTACTCGGGCGACACCAACCGCCTGCTGGAGATCCAGGGCCGCCTGGCGGAGCGCGGCGAGCTGCTGGCACCGGCCCAGCGCCAATCCCTGACGCGCCTGTTGAGCGAGGCGAACCAGCAGCTGGCCCAACAGGAGAGCGGCGATGCCGGCACCTATCTGGAGAACCAGCGCGCCTATACCCAGCGGGTACTGGAGAGCAGCCGCGGCTTCCTGAGCCCGGATCAGCTCAAGGTGCTGCAAGACATGCTGGAGCTGGATCTGGTGCGCCAGGAGGTCTCGGTCCAGATGGAGGCCATCTACCAGCGCTTCCAGCCAGCCTCCTGATTTCGTTACCGTTTCGTCTTAGTCAACCCAGCCTGGAATCATCATGAGAGTCGTTTGTTGTCTATTGTTGCTGCTGGCCAGCCAGTCCGCCCTCGCCGAGGGCTTCATCAGCCGCCTGCTCAATCACCCGGTGCCGGGCGGTGTCGCCGTGGTGCCCCTTGGCAGCGAGGCACAGGCCCCGACCGCCCGCTATCAGGGCAAGCCGGTGCTGGTGGTGCGTGAAGAGGGCAAGCGCTGGATTGCCATCGTCGGCATCCCCCTCAAGAGCCAGCCCGGCCCCCACCAGCTGCAGGTGAGCGATGGCCGCACCCTCGACTTCACGGTCGGCAGCAAGCACTACCGCGAGCAGCACATCAAGCTCAAGAACAGCCGCCAGGTCAACCCGCTGGCCGAGGACATGGCCCGCATCAACCGCGAGCTGGCGGAGCAGACCCGCGCCTACCAGACTTTCAGTCCGGCCCAGCCCAGCAACCTGCTGTTCGACAAACCGGTGGAGGGCCCGCTCTCCAGCCCGTTCGGGCTGCGCCGCTTCTTCAACGGCGAGGAGCGCAACCCCCACTCCGGCCTCGACTTCGCGGTCGGTGCCGGCACCCCCATCAAGTCGCCGGCGGCGGGCAAGGTGATCCTGATCGGCAACTACTTCTTCAACGGCAATACGGTGTTCGTCGATCACGGCCAGGGGCTCATCAGCATGTTCTGCCACATGTCGAAGGTCGACGTGAAGCTGGGTCAGAGCCTGCCCCGCGGCGGCATCGTCGGCCGGGTCGGCGCCACCGGCCGCGCCACCGGTCCCCATATGCACTGGAACGTCAGCCTCAACGACGCTCGCGTCGACCCCGCCATCTTCATCGGTGCCTTCAAGCCCTGAGGCCGGAGACCTGTCGCGCGCAGGCAGGGGCGTTCAAAACGAAAAAGGCAGCCGAGGCTGCCTTTTTCATGGCCGAATGACCACCTGTCAGGCAGCGCTGTGCTGGCGTGCCTCCTTGCCCATGGCTCGCCACATCACCAGGACCAACAGGGTGCTGCAGGTGGGCAATGCCAGCCAGACGCCGGATACCCCCCACAGGGAAGAGAAGCCCCACAGAAAGCCGCCGATCAGCACCAGCTTGCCGCCGGTGAGCAGGGAGGCGACGCGGGCCCGATTGATGGCCTGGAAGTAGGTGGCCCCCACCAGCAGCAGGCCCTCCATCGGCAAGCCCCAGAAGTAGAGCCAGATGCCGAGGCTGGCCACTGGCAACAGGGCCGCGTTGTCACCGGCAAACAGGTAGACCACCCCCTCCGGCCAGAGATAGAGCGGCAACATGCCGCACAGGGCCACCAGCAGCGTCACCCCCAGCGCCAGGTTGCGCACCCGCAGCACCCGTGCCCAGTTGCTCGCCCCGGCGTTGAAGCTGGCGATGGGCTGGATGCCCATGGCGATCCCCTCGAAGATGAGATAGAAGAAGGCCTCGCTGTAGCTGATGACGCCGTAGGCGGCCACGTGCAGTGAAGTGCCGACCGAGAGCAGCGCCTTGTTGTGCAGCGCCAGCACCACCGACAGGTAGAGGTACATCAGAAAGCTCGACACCCCGAGTCGCAATGTCTCTCCCATCAGCCGCCAGTCGGGCTGCAGGGTATCCCAGCGAATGCGCAGCTGGCTGCGCGGCGTGAAGAAGTGCCACAGGCACAGGCCGCCGGTCACCGCCTGGGAGAGCATGGTGGCGATGGCGGCCCCCGCCAGTCCCCAGGGGATCACCGCCATCAGCAGATAGTCGAGCAGCACGTTGAGCACGCCGCCCCCCACCAGGATCCAGGTGGTGAGGCCGGGTCGCCCATCGTTGCGCAGCAGGGCGGTAAAGGCCATGGAGAGCACCGCGAACACCCCGAGCCAGGCGTACCACTGCAGATAGGCGTATCCGGCGTCGAAGATGGTCCCCTCCGCCCCCATCCACATCAGCATCTCGTCACCGTAGTGGATACCGATGAAGGCGAGCAGCGCCGAGGCGATGAGCACCATTACCAGCGCGTTGCCGACGATGTGACGGGCCCTGGTCTGCTCCCCCTTGCCCAGATAAAACGAGGCGAGCGCCGAGGAGCCCATGCCGATCAGCGCCCCCACCGCATAGAGCACGGCGCAGATGGGGTACGCCAGCATCATGCCGGCGAGGCCATCCTGGCCCAGAATATGGCCGACGAAGATGCCGTCTATGGTGACATAGATGCCGGTGACCAGCATGGCGGCCACGGTCGGAGTGACGTAGCGCCAGAACAGGCGGGAAAGGGGGGCCGTGCCCAGATCGACTGCGAACATAGGATGCTCAATGGAGGGGAAAACGGCCGGAATGATAGCCAAAGAGGGCCGGGATCGCCCGTTATTTATGTTACAAATCATTAATATGGAAAACTTTACCCGCCCAGGCCCCTGCTTTAGGCTAGGGCGACTCCACCTGAACGGAAACGTGCGCCATGTTGCAACGCCTGCTCTCCCTGCTGCTCTGCCTTACTCTTCTTTCTCCCCTTGCCCAGGCCGATGACGCCATCACCCAGGTGGAAGAGCTGCTGCAGAGCGTGCCCAAGACGGACACCCCGGAGAACCAGAAGCTGCGGGAGAGCTACCAGCAGGCGCTGCAATTTGCCCGGGAGGCCCAGCGCTACCGCGAGCAGGGCAAGGCCTATCAGCAGGTGCTCATCGATTATCCCAAGGAGTCGGCCCGCCTCAAGGAGAGCCTGCACAACTACCAGCCCCAGCCTCGCCCTGCCCTCTCCTCCCTGAAGGAGGAGGCGCTGCGCCAGGCCATCGGCCTGAGCAGCAACCGCCAGCTCAACCTGCGCAAGGAGCGCCAGGGGGTGATGGACAGCCTCAACCAGCTGGAGAGCACCGGCCAGGAGTATCACCTGCGGGTCGACGAGCTACGCAAGCAGTTGCAGCAGACCCGTGCCCTGCTCGATCGGCTCAGCTTCAGCAGCGAGTCTGACCGCCAGCAGGATGCCCAGCAGCTGGTGACCCGCCTCAAGGAGCAGAGCCTCTCCGACCGGATCCAGATGCTGGAGCTGGAGCAGCTCTCCGCCCAGCAGCGCAACGACCTGGGCAAGCTCAGGCTGCAGGAGCTCAACCTCGCCATCACCGACGAGGACGAGTGGCAGACCAGCCTGCTCAACCAGCAGAACCAGCTGCGCCGCGACAAGACAGAACAGGCACTGGCGGAGAGCGAGCGCCTGCGCAAGCAGCTCACCTCCGACATGCCGCTGCTGCTGGAGCAGCAACAGCAGAATCAGGCGCTCTCCATCCAGCTCGGCGCGCTCGAAGATCAGATTGAGCGGGTGCAGGACGAGCAGCGGGTGATCGACACGAACCTCTCGACCCTGAACGACCTGGTCAACTCGGTGCGCGAGCAACTGGAGTGGCTGCAGATCAGCAACGCCTACGGCGAGAACCTGCGCAGCAAGCTCTCGGATCTGCCCGCCTACTTCCCCCTCGACAAGCTGGAGTCGGCCATCGTCAACGCCTGCATGGCCAAATACCAGTACGAGACCGAGCAGGATGCCCTCAAGGATCCGCGTCAGCTGCGCGATCAGCTGCTGACAACCGACGGCATCACCCTGGATCGCGCCCAGCTGGCGGTGCTCGACAACCTGCTCAAGGCCAGACGGCAGCTGCTGACCCGACTCAACGACGCCGCCGACAGCCTCATTCAGGAGCAGACCCGGCTCAAGCTGCTCTACAGCCGCCAGAACAGCAAGATCGACGAGATCCGCGAGCTCAGCGCCAGCCACCTGTTCTGGATGCCGGACGTGCGCCCGCTCACCCCGGCCGTGCTGCTCGGGGTGCCGGCCGCCCTCGGTCTCGCCCTCAACCCGGTCAACTGGTTGCAGCTGCCCCAGGCCATCGCCGAGAACAACCCCATCACCCTCACCTTCGCCGGTATCGGCATCCTGGTGCTGGCCTGGTGCTGGTTCAAGCTGGCTCGCCACCTGACCCACTACAGCCAGTACATAGCGCCCCGCATCGGCAAGGTGACCCAGGACAAGTTCAGCCTCACCAGCCGACTGCTGATGCGCTCTCTGCTGGCCTCCCTGCCGCTGCCCGCCATGGTGCTGATGGTGCGTGGCCTGCTCGACGGCGCCTGGCAATACCCGTTCGCGGTGGCGGTGGCCCGCGGCCTCGGCGAGATCTGGTTCCTGCTGCTGGCGCTCTTGATGGCCCGCCACCTGACGCTGGAGAAGGGGATCCTGATCCTCCATTTCCGCTGGCAGAAGGAGCGGGTGCAGAAGGTGTGGAGCCAGTTTCGCACCCTGCTGCTGGTAATCATCCCGAGTTTCTTCGTGCAAGGCATGGCCAACAGCTATCAGGAGCACGCCTTCTACGATTCCCTCGGCCGGCTGTCCTTCATCGTCGGCGCCCTCTGGCTGCTGCTGTTCTTCGCCCGCCTCAACCGGGAGCGGCTGCCGCTCACCTGGGGCCAGGCCGACATGAGCAAGCCCCACCTGCTGCACCACTTCATCTGGAACAGCCTGATGCTAGCGCCGCTGCTGGCGGTGATCGGCTCTCTACTCGGCTACTTCTATACCTCCCGCATCCTGCTGCGCCAATTAGAGCTGAGCCTGCTGATGGGGCTGGGTTGCCTGCTCGTCTACTATCTGGCGCACCGCTGGATGCTGATCCAGCGTCGTCGACTCGCCTTCGAGCGAGCCAAGAGCAAGCGCGCCGAGATCCTGGCCCAGCGCGGCCGGGAAGAGGGACACGACGAGCTCAGCTCCGAGATCCCGGACGTGGTGGAGGACACCGAACTGGATCTGGACACCATCAGTGCCCAGTCCCTCGGGCTGGTGCGCACCCTGCTGATGCTGGGCTTCACCATGCTGGTGGTGGTGCAGTGGTCCGAACTCAACTCGGCGTTCAGCTTCCTGCGCAGCATCGAGGTGTGGCAGGTAAGCAGCAAGATCGGCGGCATCGAGCAGGTCGTCGCCATCACCCTGCAGGATCTGATGCTGACGGCATTCACCTTCATCCTGACCGTGGTCACCGCCCGCAATCTGCCGGGCCTGATGGAGCTGACCCTGCTCCAGCACCTGAGCCTCTCCCCCGGCACCGGCTTCGCCATCACCACAGTGACCAAGTACATAGTGCTGGTGGTGGGGGCGCTGACCGGCTTCTCCATTCTCGGCATCGACTGGTCCAAGGCGCAGTGGATGGTGGCGGCCCTCTCCCTGGGCCTGGGTTTCGGGCTGCAGGAGATCTTCGCCAACTTCGTCTCCGGCCTCATCATACTGTTCGAGAAACCGATCCGGCTCGGCGACACTGTCACCATCCGCGAGCTGACCGGCACCGTCACCAAGATCAAGACCCGCGCCACCACCATAGTGGATTGGGACAGGAAGGAGATCATCGTCCCCAACAAGGCCTTCATCACCGAGCAGTTCATCAACTGGTCGCTGTCCGACGCCATCACCCGGGTACGGCTGCGCATCCGCATCGGCCTGACCCAGGAGCCGAGAAAGATACAGACCATTCTGGAAGAGTCGATCAAGGCCTCCACCCTGGTGCTGGAGACCCCCTCCCCCGAGGTGTTCCTGATCGAATTCACCGACTCGGCGCTGATCTACGAGATCCGGCTCTACGTGAACAGCATGGATCACCGCATGCCCATCACCCACGAGGTCCACTCGCTGGTGCTGGAGAAATTGCAGCAACAGGGGCTGGGGCTGCCGCACCAGCAGATCGACATTCGTCTGAGCCGGGCCTGAGTCGCCCTCACAGGAGCACAACATGCAGATCATCGCCCATCGCGGCGCCAGCGGACTGGCACCGGAGAACACCCTCAAGGCCATCAGGCTGGCGCTGACGCTGGGGGCTGGAGCCATCGAGATCGACGTGCAGCAGGCCGACGGCGAGCTGTGGGTCTTCCATGACCGAAGACTGGAGCGCTGCACCGACGGCCGCGGCGTGCTGACGGCCCAGTCACGCACCTATCTGGCGAGCCTGAATGCCGGCGAGGGAGAGGGGATCCCGACCCTGTGGCAGGTGATGGAGGCCATCGCCGGCCAGGCCGAGCTGCATATCGAGCTGAAAGGAGCACAAACAGCCGACGAGGTGGCCCGACTGACCCGGCGCGCTGAGGCCGAGCTTGGTTTCACGACCGCCCAGTGGGTCGTCTCCTCCTTCCACCATCCCGAGCTCGCCCGCTTCGCCGCACTGCGCCCCGAGATCAGGCTGGGGGCTCTCACCTCCACCATCCCCCTCACCCAGGCGGCCTTTGCGGCCGAGCTGGGTGCCTGGTCGCTCAACTGCGACGTGGATTTTGTCGATCAACAGCTGGTACAGGATGCCCACAAACGCGGGCTAAGAGTGTTGGTCTATACGGTCGATGAACCCGCCGATCAAGCGATGCTGGCCGCCATCGGCGTCGACGGCATCTTCACCAACCGGCCGGATCGTTTTCTGCCATCCGCCAAATTGGACTCATTGTGTCGGGGGTGATCGATAACCGCTGATTTAAGCTATAAATTTAATGGCGCACCGGGATACAAAAAGTTCGACTTTGGCCGATACAGTGTTGGCCCATAACAATAAAACCACACATCGCAGACTGAAGCTCACAAGGATGTAAACATGAACTTATCCATCAAGAACAAGCTTGTCCTCGCCATCGGGGTCATTATCCTGGTCATAACAGGCCTGCAGGTCTGGTACAACACAAGTCAACTGAAAAGCGAGACCCGGCGTCTGATCTGGAGCTTCATCGACGACAGCTCGGTCTCGAACGTGAAAGGCATCTCCCGCTGGCTGGACGCCCGCATCGGCATGGTCACCGCCACCAAGGAGGCCTTCGCCAAGGAAGACGAACCCATCAGCCATCTGGCCCAGACCATGAACGCAGGCAACTTCGACCTGGTCTACGTGGGCACCAAGGATGGCAAGATGATTCAGAGCAAGCCGACCGACCTGCCGGCCGGCTATGACCCCCGTCAACGTCCCTGGTACAAGGACGCCATGGCAGCCGGCAAGCTGGCCATCACCTCGCCTTATGCCGATATCACCACGGGTCAGCTGATCATCACCATCGCAGAGCCCTTCACCCGGGGCAACACTCAGGGGGTCATCGCCGGTGACGTCTCCATCGATGCCCTGGTACGCGATGTGCTGGCCCTCAATTCGGAAGGCACCTACGCCATCCTGGTTGACGGTAATGGCACCATCATCGCCCACCCGGACAAGGAGCTGGCGCTCAAGCCGGCCACCGCCCTTTCCCCCGATCTGACCGCAGCCAAGGTCAACGAACTGGCCCATGACAACACCATCTCCGAGATGGAGATCAGCGGCAAACCCAGCGTGTTCGACCTGACCGAGATCCCGAACACCAACTGGTATTTCGGCATCGTGGTGGACGAAGCGGTCGCCTACCAGTCCGTCTCCCGCATGGTCACCTCCGCCCTGTTGCAAGGCCTGCTGACCATCCTCATCGTGGCCGGTTTCTCCTACGTCGCCATCAGCGGCTCCCTGGCACCACTGAAGACCCTGGGCGATGCGATTGCCGATCTCTCCCGCGGCAACGGGGATCTGACCCGCCGCGTCAAGATCGAGCGGGAAGACGAAGTGGGTATAGTCGCCAAACACGTCAACACCTTCATCGACCGCATCCACGTGATGGTGCAGGACATCTCCAACTCCTCCGGGCAACTGAACCAGCAGGCCAAGTCGTCCCACAACATGGCGGAGAAATCGAGCCAGGGTCTGGCCCGCCAGCAAAACGAGATCTCCCAGATCGCGACTGCGGTGCACGAGATGTCCGCCACCGCGGTGGAAGTGGCCAGCAACGCCGAGCAGACCGCCGATGCGGCCCGCAGCTCCTCCAGCAGCTGTGAGCACGGCAAGCAGGTGATCGCCCGCAACCAGCGCTCCATCACGGATCTCGCCACCCAGGTCAAACAGGCTTCCGGCATCATTCAGGAACTGGAGAAGAACGCTCAGGAGATCAACACCATCCTCTCCACCATTCAGGGCATCGCCGAGCAGACCAACCTGCTGGCTCTGAACGCCGCCATCGAGGCAGCCCGTGCCGGCGAGCAGGGTCGCGGCTTCGCGGTGGTGGCCGACGAGGTGCGGGTGCTGTCACAGCGCACCCACAGCTCCACCGTCGAGATCCGCAACATGATCGAGACCCTGCAGCGCAACACCCAGGGCGCCGTCAGCACCATGCACGAAGGCCAGCTGCTGGCCCAGAACAGCGTGGAAGATGCCAACGATGCCACTCAGGCACTGGAGCAGATCACCGCCTCCATCAACCAGATCTCCGACATGGCGACCCAGATCTCCAGCGCCGCCGAGGAGCAGCGGGCCGTTACCGACGAGGTAAGCCGCAACATCCAGGCAGTCAAGGACGTCTCGGACGAGCTGGCGGTCGATGCCGACAGCTCACGCCATCTCTCTGAACAACTTAAAAATATTTCAGGTGAACTGAGCAATCAGGTCGGCATGTTCCGCATCTGATGCAGATCGACAAAAGGGGCCATGCAGGCCCCTTTTTTTATGAAAAAATGCTTTGGTTTCAATAGTTATTACCACATCAACCCGCAGGGATTACCGACTCTCCTGCACGACACCGGTCAGCCCTCGATCCTGCAACAGCTGACTCACCACGATCTTCGGATTAGTTTTTTGAACTCAACCACCACATTCTTCTATCCGTGAATAATTCTTATTAAATATTTTTGATAAAAAACTTAAAAACTTTGGGGGTAATACCTAAAAAGAGAGGTGTTTCTCATTTTTTTGAAAGAAAACTACGTATAATCCTGAGCTTAAAATAACCATAGTAATGACAGCGGCTGATACCGATAACTGCAGGATGGCGATAATTACGGCGTTTTCATCCAAGGAATGGGGTGATTTTGATAAAGATCACCATTGCCAAGCACTAAAACAGACCAGTTTGACTTGCATCAAGCCTGAATTTTTTTCATAGAGCAAAATCGTGCCCAGCAAATCTATCCCTAAGGAGGCAGATGTGGATATTATCAAGACCGATGTCGCCATCATCGGTGCTGGTGGTGGTGGCCTGCGTGCCGCAATCGCCATAGCGGAAGCTCACCCGGAGCTGGAGATCTCCCTGATCTCCAAGGTCTACCCGATGCGCAGCCACACGGTGGCCGCAGAGGGCGGCGCCGCCGGTGTCGTCCGTGATGATGACTCCCTCGAAAACCACTTCAACGACACCGTCTCCGGTGGCGACTGGTTGTGTGAGCAGGACGTGGTCGACTACTTCGTCAACAATGCCACCAACGAGATGATCCAGCTGGAGCACTGGGGTTGCCCCTGGAGCCGCAAGCCGGACGGCAAGGCCAACGTGCGCCGTTTCGGCGGGATGAAGATCCCCCGCACCTGGTTCGCGGCAGACAAATCCGGTTTCCACATTCTGCACACCCTGTTCCAGACCTCCATCAAGTACCCGAGCATCAAGCGCTTCGACGAGCACTTCTGCATGGATCTCATCGTGGAAGATGGTCGCGTCCAGGGCGTACTGACCTTTGACATCCAGAACGGCATCACCCGCTTCATCCAGGCCAAATCCGTCATTTTGGCCACCGGTGGCGCCGGCCGTGTCTATCGCTACAACACCAACGGCGGCATCGTCACCGGTGACGGCATGGCGCTGGCCTACCGCCACGGCGTACCGCTGCGCGACATGGAGTTCGTCCAGTACCACCCGACCGGTCTGCCGGGCACCGGCATCCTGATGACCGAAGGTTGTCGTGGTGAGGGTGGCATCCTGCTCAACAAGGATGGCTACCGCTACCTGCAAGACTACGGCTTGGGCCCGGAAACTCCGGTCGGCCAACCGAAGAACAAGCACATGGAGCTGGGTCCCCGTGACCGTCTCTCCCAGGCCTTCTGGCAGGAGCAGCAGAAAGGCCGCGTGATCCAGGGCCCGATGGGCGACGTGGTTCACCTCGACCTGCGCCACCTCGGCGAGAAGTACCTGAAGGAGCGTCTGCCCTTCATCTGCGAACTGGCCAAGGCCTACGTGGGTGTGGATCCGGTCAAGGAGCCGATCCCGGTACGTCCGACTGCCCACTACACCATGGGCGGCATCGAGACCAACGGCGCATGCGCCACCCGTCTGCCGGGCCTCTATGCCCTGGGCGAGTGTGCCTCCGTCGGTCTGCACGGCGCCAACCGTCTTGGTTCCAACTCCCTGTCCGAGATCGTGGTGTTCGGCAAGGTGGCCGGTGAGCACGCCGGTGAATTTGCCAAGACCCAGTCTCACGGCAACACCCAGGCGCTGGCCGCCAAGGCCGAGGCGCTGATCAAGCAGCACCTCTCCCTGCTCGACATCGACGGCACCGAAAACCCGGCCGATATCCGCAACGAACTGGGCATGTCCATGGAAGCCGGGGTCGGTATCTACCGTACCGAAGAGCTGATGCAGGGCACCATCGACAAGATCAACGAGCTGAAAGCCCGTTACAAGAAGATCAAGATCAACGACAAGTCCTCCGTCTTCAACACCGATCTGCTGTACGCCATCGAACTGGGCTACATGCTGGACGTGGCCGAAGCCATGGCGCACTCCGCCATCAACCGGAAAGAGTCCCGCGGTTCCCACCAGCGTCTGGACGGTTACGAGGAGCGCGATGACGTCAACTTCCTCAAGCACACTCTCTCCTTCTACAACGGCGAAGGGGCCCCGACCATCGACTATTCCGATGTGAAGATCACTAAATCCCAACCGGCCAAGCGCGTGTACGGTTCCGAGGGTGAGAAACAAGACGAGGCTAAGAAGAATGGCTGAGATGATCGAAATTGAAATCCTGCGCTACCGTCCCGAGCAGGATAACGAGCCCTGGATGCAAACCTTCCAGGTGCCCTACCTCAAAGAGATGTCCCTGCTGGATGCGCTGCAATACATCAAGGATCATCTGGACTCTACCTTAAGCTTCCGCTGGTCCTGCCGGATGGCGATCTGCGGCTCCTGCGGCATGATGGTCAACGGCATTCCGAAACTCGGTTGCAAGACCTTCCTGCGCGACTACCTGCCGGGCAAGATGACTATCGAGCCGCTCAACAACTTCCCGATCGAGCGCGATCTGGTGGTCGACATGTCCGACTTCATCGAGAAGCTGGAGAGCATCAAGCCCTACATCATCCCGTCTGAGCCGCGCAACCTGTGCGATGGCGAGTACACCCAGACCCCGGCTGACATGGCGAAGTATCACCAGTTCTCCATGTGCATCAACTGCGGTCTGTGCTACGCGGCCTGCCCGCAGTATGGCATCAACAAGAAGTTCACCGGTCCGGCGGCCCTGGCACTGGCCTACCGCTACAACGCCGACAACCGCGACAGTGCGTCCAAAGAGCGGATGAAAATCATCAGCCAGGACGAGGGCGTCTGGGGTTGCACCTTCGTGGGCTACTGCTCCGAAGTGTGCCCGAAAGGCGTGGATCCGGCGGCGGCCATCCAGCTTGGCAAGGTCGAGAGCGCCAAGGACTACATGATCGCCATGTTCAAGCCAGATTGAGAGCAGGAATGAGACCATGAACAACACCAATAGCAAACGTAAGCCTTACGTCCGCGAAATGAAGAAAGACTGGTGGCTGAAGAATGCCTTCTACACCGGCTACATGATCCGCGAAGGCACCAGCATCTTCGTCTCCATCTACGCCGTCGTGCTGATGTGGGGTCTGCTGCGGCTGGTACAGGGTCAGGAGGCGTTCAACGGCTGGCTGGAATCCCTGCAAAGCCCGATCGCCATCCTGTTCCATGTCATCGCCCTGGCAGCCTGCCTGTTCCACGCCAAGACCTGGTTCGCCCTGGCGCCGAAAGCCATGCGCATCTTCCGTGGCGAAGACCTGGTGCCGGAGAAGCCGATCGTCATCGCCCAGTATGTGGCGCTGGCGGTGGTATCCCTGCTTGTCCTGATCATCGTGGCCTGAGGAGAAAACAATGAGACGTTCTGACGAGCCTGGTTATTGGTGTCTGTTTGGTACCGGGCTCTCATTCAGAAACGTTGGCCACGATCACTCAATCATGATTTGAGGAAAAAATATGAGACGTTCTGACGAGCCTATATATTGGGGTCTGTTTGGTGCCGGCGGCATGGTCGTTGCCATGCTGCTGCCGGTCATTGTCCTCATCACAGGTCTGCTGGTGCCCATGGGCATCATGGACGTGGAGACCATGAGCTACGAGCGCGTGCTGGAATTCGCCAGCTCCTGGTGGGGTGCCTGCATCCTGCTGGCCATCATCGCCCTGCCCATCTGGCACGGCATGCACCGCATCTACCACGGCCTGCATGACTTGGGGATCCACACCACCAAGCTGCACCACTATGTGTTCTATGGCTTCGCCTTCCTGGTGTCCGCCATCACCCTGGGTCTGCTGATGGTGCTGGTGTTCCAGTAAGCACATCCAGACTGCATGACAAACCGGGCCAAGTGCCCGGTTTTTTATTGCCCGCCCGAAAGCCCGTCAGCCCCCCCTCAATAATCTCGGTAAAACAGAACTTTTAACCAACAATACCAAGATCACCATCACATAAAACCAACATCATACTAATATGCAGTGAACTAGCTTGACCACCATCAATTAATCAAAAGACGCAACCGCATAATTTCCTCTGACTAAACGCTTATTCAGAGGGAGTTAAATCATGACTGACAAATCACGCTCGGTAACAATAGGCAGTTACCTGGCACTGGCGTTCGCCATCGTATTCTTCTCGGGACTGCTGCAGTCCAACCAGTGGTACGGAGTATTCGACTTTACCACGCTGAACGGCTCGTTCGGCACCATGGTTCAGAGCGTCAGCGAGAACGGCGACGGCCTCAAGACCGCCATGACCGACATGCGCGGCAAGGGGGGCAACGGCGCCCGCGACGGCTTCCTGTTTGCCCTGACCCTGATCCCCACCGTGATGTTCGCCCTCGGCATGATCAATGTGCTGGAACACTACGGCGCCCTGGATGCCGCCCGCAAGCTGCTGACCCCACTGCTGCGACCGCTGATGGGGATCCCGGGCAATACGGGGTTGGCGCTGATCGCCTCCCTGCAGAGTACCGACGCCGGCGCCGCCATGACCCGCCAGCTCAAGGATGAAGGGCTCATCAGCAAGCGCGAGACCGACGTCTTCACCATGTTCCAGTTCTCCGCCGGTGCCACCATAGTCAACTTCTTCTCCTCCGGCGCCGTGCTGTTCACCTTGACCCTGGCCGATGGCAGCCCGGCAGTCAGCTCCTCCATCGGTCTCGCCGTGGTGGTGATGTTTGCCTTCAAATTTGTCGGTGCCAACCTGTTTAGGGTCTACCTCAACCTGACCGAAGGCAAAAACAGCAACAACACCCAGCACGCCACGACCCCCAGCACCCAGGAGCAATCCAAATGAGCCAGGCCAACGTCAAAAAACCCATCGTCACCGATATCTTCGTCGAAGGGGCCAAGAAGGGATGGGTCATCGCCACCACCTCCACCGTGCCCAACGTGCTAATGGCCTTCGTCATCATCAAGGCGCTGCAGATCACCGGCGCCCTGGACGCCATGGGTGCCATCTTCTCCCCCATCATGGCGGTGTTTGGTCTGCCCGGTGAGGCAGCTGCCGTGTTGATCGGCGCCTGGATGTCCATGGGCGGCGCGGTCGGCGTGGTCATCACCCTGTTCGATCAGGGCATACTCAACGGCACCCATATCGCCATCCTGGCCCCCGCCATCTACCTGATGGGCTCCCAGGTGCAGTACATGGGCCGCATCCTCGGCTGCATCGGCACCGAAGGGCGCTACATCCCCATCATGATCGCCATCTCTGTGCTCAATGCCTTCGGCGCCATGCTGTTGATGAACATCCTTCTCTGACCCTTTTCGAACAACCACATAGGTGGAGCAACCGATGACTTTTTCTCTGGATGAATACCTGGCCGAGCTGGCCCCTCTCGTCAACCTGGATTGCGGCTCATTGCATCAGCCAGGCATCGCCGCAGTGGCAGATATGATGGCCGCCAAATACGAGGCCATGGGTGGCTGGTACGTCAAGCGGGTTGACTGCGGGGTAGCAGGCGTAGGACTGGAAATTCGCAACCAGCCTGATGCCGAAAGGATCGATGTGATGTTGATTGGCCATATGGACACCGTCTTCCCCCTCGGCACCGCCGCCACCCGCCCGCTGAGCGTTGATGGCGAGCGAGCTTACGGCCCCGGCGTCTCCGACATGAAATCCGGCCTGCTCAACATCGTCTATGCCCTGCGCACCCTGCCCCGCGAAGTGCGCGACAGCCTGAGCATCTGCGTCTGCATGAATCCGGATGAAGAGATTGGCTCCCTGCACTCCAGCGACTGGCTGGCCTCGGTGGCCAAACAGGCCCGTCAGGTGCTGGTGGCCGAAGCAGCCCGTGCCGACGGCTCCCTGGTCAAGGCCCGCAAGGGGATGGCCCGCTATCGTCTCGATTTCACCGGCAAGGCGGCCCACGCGGGCAACGAGCCGCAGAAGGGGCGCAGCGCCATCACCGAGCTGGGTCACTGGATCCTGGCCATCAATGCCCTCACCAATTTCGAGAGTGGCACCACCCTCAACATCGGCATCGTCGAAGGGGGCACTGGCGCCAACATAGTGCCGGCCCACGCCAGCGCCGTAGTAGATGTGCGCTTCTGGGACAACCAGGAGTACTGCCAGGTCAACGACCAGTTACTGACCCTGGCCGAGCGCCCCCATCTGAAAGGGGTCGCCATCAAGCTGACCCGTGAGGCGCACAAGCCAGCCATGATGCCGTCAGAGGGCACCCAGGCACTTATGGCCATCGTGGAGGAGTGCGGTCAGGAGTTGGGTCTGCCCATCTGCTGGCAGGAGGTCGGTGGCGGCTCCGATGCCAACCTGACCGCCGCCCTCGGCATTCCGACCCTGGACGGCCTGGGCCCCATCGGCGCAGGTTTCCACAGTGACGAGGAGTATCTGGACCTGGCGAGCATAGCCCCGCGCATCGAGCTGCTGGTGAGGGTGTTGACCCGTATCGCGAACTGACATCGGCATTCATAAAAAGAGGATCCAGCCGGTTTACATCGGCTGGCTCCTCTTTTCTCGTCCTACTGACAGGCTGTCTGCCGGCTACTCCATCGGCGGCAAAAAACGGCGCATCACCTCGTCGCTGTAACCGCTGTCCTGAAACTCGATCAGCAACTGGTTGAGGCGGGTCACCAGCTCATAGGAGCGCGGCGAGCCCTTGCTCACCAGCAGATAGAAGCCCTTGCGGCTGGGCAGGGCGAGGTGGAGCAGGCCGCTCTCGCTCTGGTAGATGCCAAGGCCGATACCGCTCATCAGGGGTTCAATCTCGCTGGGCAAAAAGTCACAGCGATCGCGCCCCAGCATGTCCAGCGCCTGCTGCAACTGCTTGAGCCGTCGCGGCTCCTGCGCCAGCCCGTAGGGGGCATAGTTGTAGCCGAGCACCCCGCACACCCGTGAGCGATTGACCGTCTGCAGATCGGGCGCCTCGGGGAAGCGCCGCTTGAGGTAGAAAAATCCGAGGTGGGTGTAGTAAAGCGGCACGCTGTAGAAAGCATATTCCGCCCGCTCCGGCTTGTAACTGGCATCCCAGGTCAGCTCGCACAAGCGGTTCTGGCGATAGTCGGCCAGCTCCTGCTGCACCCTTGCCCAGGGCAGATAGCGGATCTTGTAGGACAAACCGAGCCGCTTCAGGGCCTCGAGCACCTGGGTTGTGGCAGAGCCGGTGAGACGGCCGGTATCGGGCACGCCATCCTTGCGCTCCCAGTAGGTGAAGGGGGCCCACTCGTTGCCCTCCCCCAGGCAGATCTGCACCTCGGGCTGGGCCGCCTCCACCAGCCCGGTCAGGCCCCATCCCAGCAGCAACAACATGGCTCGCGTCATTGTCTCCCTCCTTCGCCTCCCTTACAGCTTAGTGCAGACGGGGGTGATGCTCCCCGTCAGGGTGCCCCCTCCTGCCACAGGGCCAGCAGGGGCGCGGGGATGGCGCCGTAGCGCAAGGTCGGAGTCTGGTGCCAGTCGGCCAGCCGCTGCAGCGCTTTGGCCAGCTCCTGCGCCAAGGTTCGGGTCACCCTGACCCCCGCCTCCAGATAGAGACTCTTTATCTCGAAGATCTCCTGCTGGCGATGGGCCTTGGCGTCCATCCTGCCCACCAGCTTGCCGCGATGCAGCAGCGGCAGCACGAAGTAGCCGTACTGGCGCTTGGGGGCCGGGGTATAGCACTCGATGCGGTAGTCAAAGCCAAACAACTCGCTGGCCCGCTTGCGATCCCAGACCAGAGGGTCAAACGGTGACAAGGCCGTGGTATGGGTCGCCTTGAGGGTGCCAGCCTGCGCCCTGGCCAACTCCTCGGCCAGGGAGGCGTGCACGAAGGCGCCGTGCTGCCACCCCTCCACCCGCACCGGCAACAGCTCCCCTTCGTCCGCCAGCTGATGGAGCAGGGCGTCGTATTTGCCGCGTCGCAACCGATAGTAGTCGGCCACCCAGCCGGTCTTGACCAGCCCCAGCGCCCGGCAACTGGCTCGCACCATGTCCCTTTGCGCCTGTTCCGGGCTCGGCAGATCCCGCGCGTCGCGCCACTCGGGCATCACCCGCTCGGCCAGATCGTAAACCCGCTGGAAGTTGCGCCGCTCGCGCACCATCAGCTGGCCTGCGGTGAACAGCACCTCCAGATGGCGCTTCTCCGGCTTCCAGTCCCACCAGCCATTGCCCTTGCCCCCCTTGCGTTCAAAATCGGCCGCCCGCACCGGGCCATGCTGGCGAATGCGCTCGATGATATCGCCGATCTCCTGCTGATGGGTGGCGAGCCAGTTGGCCGAAAACTTCCAGCCCATGGCGGCGGGATCCAGCATGCGGTGGCGCAGCAGGCGGTAATCCTCCCGTGGCACGAAGCAGGCCTCGTGGGCCCAGTATTCGAATAGATCGCCATCGGCCAGCAACTGCTCCAACCAGCGCGGATCGTACTGCCCCAGCCGGCTGAACAGCACCAGGTAAGGGCTGCGGGCCACCACCGAGATAGTGTCTATCTGCAGCAGCGCCATGCGGCGGATGGTGGCCAGCAGATCGGCCGGTTTCGCCTTGCCGCGGCGCGGCGTCAGCAGCCCTTGGGCCGCCAGTTGTAGATGACGGGCGTCTTGCAATGAGAGGTGGGGGATCGACATGGAAATAGGGGCATCCGTTCCTGAGTATCGGGCCACCAGCATGCCCAACTCATGGCCAAATGAAAACGCCCGGCTCAGGGTTTGGTGATGACCGCCACATCCGCGTGAGGAAACTCGACCTGTGCCTGCCAGCGGGTCGCCAGGGTGCGAAAGGAGGCCTCGGCAAAGAAGACGATGTGGGTCGGATCGTGGCGGTAGCGCCACTGCCGGAAGCGCTCGTCCCCCAGCACCCGCTGGGTCTGCAGCACCAGCAGACCGCCGGGCTTGAGGCAGCCCCACAGCGTCTCCAGCACGGCGCGCGGCTCGGCGATGTGCTCGATCACCTCGGTGCTGGTGATGAAGTCATACTGCCGCGTCAGCAACTCGGGCTCGTCGGCATAGAACTTGTCGTAGCCCGCCATCTGGTAGCCCGCCTCCCGCCCCATGGCGATGAGCGCCGGGCCCGGGCCGCAGCCAAAATCGAGGCCGCTGGCCGGCGGAGGCAGGCGGCGCAGCACCTCGCCGAAGGCACGCAGCAAAAAGGCGCGATAGCGGGGGTCATCCACCTGGTTGTCGTGGCCGTCATAGACCGCCTTCTCGCGCGCGGGATCCAGGTGCTCGACCGCATCCAGCCAGACCAGCTCGCAGGCCCGGCAGCGATGGTAGAGCTTGCCGGCCACCGGCAGCTCATAGGCATCGGTGGCGCAGCAGAGCGGGCAGGATAAGGGGGTCATGGCATCTCCTCTCGAAAGCGGGGCGGTCAAAAGTGGCCGCAGCTTGCCTGCCTGTCTGGCGGCTGACAAGGTTTTTGTCCGGCTGCCCCGCAATCGGGTCACAGCTTTACCTCTCTTTTCAACCAGTTGCATCTGTGTGAAACAGATTTTTTACCTCTTAAGGGTTTCTTAAGTTTGCCCCTTTAGTCTGATGACAATCGACAAGAAGGAGCCATCCATGACCACCGACATTCAAGCCCCCTATCGGCTGGCACTGGCCGATACCCCGCAACAGGTCATGGCACTGCAGGGCTACATCCAGGCGGCCTACAGCCAGGAGTTCAACGCCCGCATTCCCCATTTTCTGCCCTGCCTGCTCGGCCTCTACCGGGCCGACGGCCTGCTGGCCGGCGCCTGCGGTCTCAAGCTGGCCGGCAGCGAGCGCCTCTATCTGGAACAGTATCTGGATCAGCCCATCGAGGCCGCCATCGAAACCCGGCTCGGTGCCCCCGCCCGGCGGGATCGCATCGTCGAGGTGGGCAACCTCGCCTGCAGCGAGCCCGGCAACGCCCGCCTGATGTTTGCGGCGCTCTGCCGTCTGCTGTGCGACAACGACCTCGATTATGTTGTGTTCACCGGCACCGCCAAGCTGCGCAACAGCTTTCACCGCCTCCACCTCACCCCGGTGGAGCTGGCCCCCGCCAGGGCCGACAAGGTGGGTGACGACGCCAGCGCCTGGGGCGCCTATTACCACTGCCAGCCCAAGGTGATGGTCGGCGATCTCGGCCTCGGACGGCAGGCGCTGGCCCGGGGCAGCCTGCTGCTCTCCCTGCTGGCCCCCATGCCCTCCCTGTTCAACTGCCCGCACCGGAGCGCCTTATGATGCTGTTTGACCAAATCGCCTACTTCGCCCGCCAGACGCCCCACAGCCCGGCTCTTGCCAGCAGCCAGCACAGCCTCAGCTACGAGGCGCTGTGGCAGCAGTTGCCAGCGCTGGCCGACCGCCTGCAGATGGCCGGGATCAGCCGATTGGCGCTGCAACTGGACAACGGCCTGCCCTGGGCGCTCATCGATCTCGCCTGCGCCATGGCCGGTATCGTGGTGATCCCGATCCCCCACTTCTTCAGCCTGGAGCAGCAGGAGTGGCTCTTGGAGAGCAGCGGCGCCGACGCCCTGATCGGCCCCCACCATCCGGGCTGGCAGGCCAGCGAGCCGCTGACGCTCGCGGTCGGCGAGCTGCCGCTGTGGCGCCGCACTCCTGCCCGGCTGCCCCCCCTGCCGGCCGGCACCGCCAAGATCACCTATACCTCCGGCACCACAGGCCAGCCCAAGGGAGTCTGCCTGTCGCTGGCCCAGATGATGGCGGTCTGCGCGTCGCTGGCCGAACGGGTTGCCCCGGCCAAGGTTGAGAAGCACCTGACCCTGCTGCCGCTCACCACCCTGCTGGAAAACCTCACCGGTCTCTACGTGCCACTGCTCACCGGTGCCTGCAGCCGCATCCCTTCGCTGGCAGAGCTCGGCTTTGCCGGCTCCAGCAAGCTGGATCCGGCCACCCTGGCCCAGGCCCTGCTGCGCTGGCCCACCCACAGCCTGGTGCTGGTGCCCGAGCTGCTGCGCCTGCTGCTAGCCCTGTGCAGCGCCAACCCGGCGCTGGCCGAGCAGCTGGCCGGCCTGCGCTTCGTCGCGGTGGGCGGCGGCAAGGTCTCGCCCGAGCTCATCAGCCGGGCCCGCAAGCTGGGGCTGCCGGTCTACGAGGGGTACGGCCTGTCGGAGTGCGGCTCCGTCGTGGCCCTCAACGGCCCAGACGGCCACAGCCTGGGCAGCGTCGGCCAGCCACTGCCCCACTGCCGGGTATCGATCGCCGCCGATGGCGAGATCCTGGTGGAGGGCGCCGCCATGCTCGGCTATCTGGGCAGCGACGAGCCGACGCCAGTACTGGTCGCCACCGGCGATCTTGGCCACCTGGATGATGAGGGGTATCTGCACATTACCGGGCGCAAGAAGAACGTCCAGATCACCGCCTTTGGCCGCAACTTCTCCCCCGAGTGGGTCGAGGCGGAAGCCCAGCTCTGCCCGGCCATCGCCCGCATCGTGATCTTCGGCGACGGCCAGCCAGCCAACGTCGCCCTGATCCAGCCACTGCCCGGCGCCGACGCCCAGCTGGCCCAGCAGATCGAGCAGCTCAATCACCGCCTGCCCGACTATGCCCGCATCCATCACTGGCTGCCGGTGGCGCTGGATCAGCATCCGGAGCTGCTGACCGCCAACGGCCGCCCCCGTCGCGAACGGATTTATCACCACTTTTCCCGGCAGATCAGCCAATGCCTTACAGGAGAGACCTCATGAGCTTCTATCAAGTGCTGCAACAAGCCACCGCCCCGGCCCGGGAGCATCTGTTCAACGCCCCCATCATAGAGGCGTGCCGCAAGGGGGAGATCTCCCGCGACATCTACCTGCGCTTCCTCGCAGAGGCTTACTACCACGTGCGCCACACGGTGCCGCTCTTGATGGCCACCGGCGGCAAGCTGGGCCAGGAGTATGAGTGGGTACGCGGCGCCATCGCCGAGTACATCGACGAGGAGTATGGCCATCAGGAGTGGATCCTGAGCGACATCCGCGCCTGCGGCGGCGATGCCGAGGCGGTGCGCCACGGCCGGCCCGGGCTGCCCATTGAACTGATGGTGGCCTTTCTCTATGACCAAGTGCAACGCGGCAACCCCATGGGCTTCTTCGGCATGGTACAGGTGTTGGAAGGCACCAGCGTCGCCATCGCCCTGACCGTGGCCGATCAGCTCAAGGCGGGTCTCGGCCTGCCCCCCCAGGCCATGAGCTATCTGAGCTCCCACGGCGCACTGGATCAGGAGCACCTCAAGTTCTTCGAGTCTCTGATGAACCGGGTGGAAAGCCCGGCCGATCAGGCGGCCATCATTCACTCGGCCAAGGTGGTCTACCGCCTCTACGCCGACATGCTCTATCAACTGACGGAAAACCAGACATCATGAAGCTTGAAGGAAAACTCGTGCTGCTCACGGGCGCCAGCGGCGGGATCGGCGAAGCGCTGGCCCAGGAGCTGGCAGCCCAGGGGGCGCGCCTGTTGCTGCACGGACGCAGGGCCAGTGCGCTGGAGAGGCTTCGCAAGGAGCTGCCGCACCCGGAGCGCCACCAGATGGTGATCGCCGATCTGGGCTCGCCCCAGGAGCGGGCCAAACTGCTGCAGCACCCGGCGCTGGACGAAGGGCTGGACGTGCTGATCAACAACGCCGGCTGCAACCAGTTTGCCTGGCTGGAGGATCAGAGCAGCGAGCAGGTGGAGCGCCAGTTGCTGCTCAATGTCGAGGCACCGATCCAGCTCACCCGCATGCTGCTGCCCCGCCTGCGCAAACCGGCGGTGATCATGAACGTCGGCTCCAGCTTCGGTGCCATCGGCTACGCCGGTTACAGCGTCTACTGCGCCAGCAAGTTCGCCCTGCGCGGCTTCAGCGAGGCGCTCGGCCGCGAGCTGGAGGGAACCGGCATCCAGGTGCTGCACTTTGCTCCCCGCGCCACCCGTACCCGCCTCAACTCGGAGGCGGCCTACGAGATGAATGCCGAACTCGGCACCCACACCGACAGCCCGCAGGACGTGGCCGAAGAGGCCGTCATCGCCCTGTGCAACGAAACCCGCCGCAGCTGGCTCGGCTGGCCGGAGAAGCTGTTCGTGCGGCTCAACGGCCTGCTGCCCGGCCTGGTCGACCGGGCGCTGGCCAAGCAAAAACCCATCATAGAGCGCTATGCACGCCACGCGGCGCCTGCTGCCGGCAATTCGGGGCACGCCATTTCCGTCATGACAGAGAAGGAACGTTAAGATGAAGCACGCCACTTTCCGCCCCCGTTTCACCCACGGCGCCCTCCTGCTGCTCATGCTGGGCTCGGGGATGGCCCAGGCCGCCGACGCCCTGCCCGTCATCCAGCAGCAGTGGGCCGTCTGTCAGTATCAGCAGACCGGCAAGGCCAAGGAGAGCTGCCTCGAACAGCTGAGCAGCCAGGCCGATCAGGCCAGCGCCAAGGAGGCCTTTCGCACCGACCTGCTGATCTGGTCGGCCATCGTCAAGAGCACCTGGGCCGGCGCCAAGGGTGGGCTGGGGGCGCTGGGTCTGGTCAAGGAGGCCAAGGCCAAGCTGGAGATCGCCCTCAAGCAGGACCCCAAGGCGCTGGACGGCTCCGCATATACCAGCCTGGGCTCGCTCTACTATCAGGTGCCGGGCTGGCCGGTGGGCTTCGGCGATGACGACAAGGCCGAGCAGCTGCTCAAGCAGGCGCTGACCATCAACCCGACCGGCATCGACCCCAACTTCTTCTACGGCGACTTCCTGCTGGATCAGGGCCGCAAGGCCGAGGCCAGGGGCTATCTGGAGAAGGCGCTGACCGCCCCGCCCCGGCCGGGTCGCGAGCTGGCGGATCAGGGTCGACGCATCGAGATCCGCGATCGCCTCGACAAGCTATAAACCCAAGTCGGATCAGAGCGCTATTTAAACTCTGCCCACCAGCTTGCATACTGGTGGGCAGCGTCTTTTGAGGGGAATAACAATGCGGATCCTGTTGGTGGAAGATGATGTGATGCTGGGCGACGGCATGGTGGATGCCCTGCGCAGCAGCGGCTACACGGTGGACTGGCTGCAGCAGGGGCTGCCCGCCCTGTCGGTGCTCAAGAGCGAGGAGTTTGCCGCGCTCATTCTGGATCTCAACCTGCCGGACATCGACGGCATCAGCCTGCTGCGCAAACTGCGCCGGGAAGGCCAGACACTGCCGGTGCTGATCCTCACCGCCCGCGACGCCCTGGACGACCGGGTACTGGGGCTGGATGCGGGTTCCGACGACTACATGGTCAAGCCGTTCGCCCTGCAGGAGCTCAACGCCCGCCTGCGCGCCCTGGTGCGGCGAAGCAAGGGCCAGGCCCAGGCGATACTGGAATACGGCGAGCTGCAGCTCTATCCCGAGTCCCAGCAGGTCACCTATCGGGGCGAACCGGTCAAACTCACCCCCCACGAATACAAGCTGCTGCAGGAGCTCATCACCCAGAGCGGCCGGGTGCTGAGCAAGGATCAGCTGCAGCAGAGCCTCTACGGCTGGGACGAGGGGGCAGAGAGCAACGCGGTGGAGGTGCACATTCACCACCTGCGCAAGAAGTTCTACAGCGACCTCATCCGCAATATCCGCGGGGTCGGCTATATCATTCCCCAGCTTGAACAGGCCCAGCGCCGGGACCACCGGGCATGACGCGTCCCCGCTCCATCCGCCGCTTCCTGCTCTCCGGCATCCTGGCGCTGGTCAGCGCCAGCCTGGCCATCAGCGCCCTCATCGGTTATCTGGAGGCCAACCACGAGATGGAGGAGCTGTTCGATGCCCGTCTCGCCCAGTCTTCCCGCATCACCAACCAGCTGCTCAGCCGCTATCTGGAGCAAAATGGCGAACTGCCCGCCAACGGCACCGTCTACCAGGACTGGGAGCAGCACAACCCGGATCAGTGGCAGAAGGACACCAGTTTCAACCTGCGGGGGGAGGACAGGGAGCTCACCCCCTTCGGCCACGAATTCGAGCGCAACCTCTACTTCCAGCTGCTGAGCGAGCAGGGCCACATACTGCTGCGCTCCCCCAGCGCCCCGAGCCAGCCACTCGGCGCCCTGGCCCCCGGCTTCAACAACGTCACCAAGGACAACCACGAGTGGCGCACCTTCACCCTCTACAACCAGGACGAGCACACCTGGCTCATCGTGGCGGAGCGGGATGACGAGCGCAGCGAGCTGGCCAGCAAGATGGCCACCCTGGCCATGCTGCCGCTGCTCATCACTCTGCCCTTTCTACTCGGCCTGCTGTGGTGGCTCATCTCCCGCGGGCTGGCGCCGCTGCGACAGCTGGCCCAGGCCATCGGTGAGCGCCACCCGGCCAACCTGAGCCCGCTCACCCTGAAGATCCGCGCCCAGGAGCTGACCCCGCTCACCAACGAGATCAACCGGTTGATGCACGCGCTGGCCGACACCATAGAGCGGGAGAAGCAGTTCACCAACGAGGCCGCCCACGAGCTGCGCACCCCGCTGGCGGTGCTGCGCATCCACAGCGAAAACGCGCTGGCCGCCGAGGATGCCGAGAGCCGTCAGCACTCCCTGCAGAAGATGCTGCTGGCGCTCGATCGCAGCGATCGGCTGCTGCGCCAGCTGCTGACCCAGGCCCGCATCGACAACCAGCAGGGGCTGGAGCTGACCGAGCTCAACCTGAACCAGCTGCTGCAGGGCACCCTGGCCACTCTGGCCCCCATCGCCCTGAAAAAAGATCAGCAGCTGTCGCTGGAAGGCACCGAACAGCTGACGGTGATGGGACAGGCCACCCTGCTGGAGCTGATGTTCAGCAACCTCATCGACAACGCCCTGCGCTACACCCAGGCGCAGGGCGAGATCGCGGTCGAGGCGCGCCAGGAGGGGCACAGGGTCAGGGTCGACATCCGCGACAACGGCCCCGGCATCCCCACCGCCGCCCTGTCGCGCCTGTGCGAGCGCTTCTTTCGGGTCAATCCCCAGCAGGGGGACGGGGTCGGCCTCGGCATGGCCATCGTCTCGCGCATCGCCCAGCTGCACGGCGCCGATCTCGACATCCACAACCGGCCGGAAGGGGGGCTGGAGGTGAGCGTGCTGCTGCCCGCCCCCTCTCGCCCAGCCTGATCATCACCATAAAAAACGGGGGCCAGGCCCCCGTTTTTTATGCCGTTCGCTTCCCTCAGCGACAGCTCGGCTGCACCGTGAAGGTGCGGCTCGAATCCACTGCGCCGAGATCCGCCAGCAGGCGGCGTCCCAGCAGCACCGGATAGATCATCTTGCTGCGGTCCCGCAGGGTGAACCACTCTTCATACACCTTGTCGCCCAGGCAGATGGACATGGTAACCGTGGGGCGCTGCTCCATGCCGCCGGCGCCACGTACCGTCACCATGTGCTCCACCGGCCGTTCCAGAGTCTGGCTTACCTGCCGATCGGTATTGGCATCGGTGACCTTCAGGGTAAAGCGTACCCAGGACTTGCCGTCACGCTTGAAGTGGCGCAGATCCCGCGCATCGAGCGAGGAGGTGAGCGCCCCGGTATCCAGCTTCATCTTCACCGCCACCCCGCTCGGCATGATGAGCCCCTTCTCAATCCAGCCATAGATGGCGGGCGCCGGCGCGGCGAGGGCCGGCAGGGCAAACCCGGCCAGCAGCAGCGGTATCATTCGCAATCGGATCATGTCTACTCCTTGTCAGGACGGGGCCGACACAGGCCCGAGCCGCCCAGAGTGGGGATGGAAAGCGCCGCTGTCAACCGCTGAAAAGCACGGCAGACCAGCGAGTGACGAGTGGCCGGATGCGGTGCGTCAGCAGCCTGCAGTAACGGAGCAGAACAGAGTCATCAGAAGCTGACCAGGCAGGCAAGGAGGGAGGCAATATTGGTGTTGGATGAAACCCGAGGCTGTGCTCAGGTTGTGACGCCAAAGGCTACCACAAGGCTTCGCGAATTATCAGTCTTGTTCCGGAGGGATTTTTGCCTACACTGTTGTAAACCGGAGGCCCTGAAAACCACCGGTTTTTTTGTGCCTGCCGAAAAGTTGCCACTGCAAAGTGACCTATCAAACAAGGCTCAATAAGGAATTCGTAATGCGTATCGAAGAAGACTTGAAGCTCGGTTTCAAGGATGTCCTGTTCCGCCCCAAGCGCTCTACTCTCAAGAGCCGTTCCCAAGTCAGCCTGACCCGCCAGTTCACCTTCAAGCACACCCAGACCCAATGGCAGGGCGTGCCCGTCATCGCCGCCAACATGGATACCGTCGGCAGCTTCGCCATGGCGCGTACCCTGGCCGGCTTCGAGATGATGACCGCAGTACACAAGCACTACAGCCTTGCGCAGTGGCAAACCTTCGTCAGCGAAACCGACCCGGCGCTGCTGGGCCATGTGATGGTCTCTACCGGCACCTCCGAGGATGACTTCAACAAGACCCGCCAGATCCTCGCCATGTCCGAGGCGCTGCGCTTCATCTGCGTCGACGTGGCCAACGGCTACTCCCAGCACTTCGTCGAATTCGTGCGCAAGATCCGTGACGCCTGCCCCAACCACGTCATCCTGGCGGGCAACGTGGTGACCGGCGAGATGGTGGAGGAGCTGATCCTCTCCGGCGCCGACATCGTCAAGGTGGGCATAGGCCCGGGCTCGGTCTGCACCACCCGGGTCAAGACCGGCGTCGGCTACCCGCAGCTCTCCGCCATCATCGAGTGTGCCGATGCGGCCCACGGTCTGGGCGGCCAGATCGTCGGTGACGGCGGCTGCACCTGCCCCGGGGATGTGGCGAAGGCGTTTGGCGGCGGTGCCGACTTCGTGATGCTGGGCGGCATGCTGGCGGCCCACGAGGAGTGCGGCGGCGAAATCGTCGATGTGGATGGCGAACCCTTCATGAAGTTCTACGGCATGAGCTCATCGAGCGCCATGGACAAGCACGCCGGCGGCGTCGCCGAGTACCGCGCCTCCGAGGGCAAGACGGTGCTGCTGCCCTACCGCGGCCCGGTGGAGAACACGGTGCGCGACATCTTGGGCGGGGTGCGCTCCACCTGCACTTATGTGGGGGCCAGCCAGCTGAAGGAACTCACCAAGCGCACCACCTTTATCCGGGTGCGCGAGCAAGAGAACAATGTCTACGGCAAGGAGTAACTCGCCGCAGCCACCGTCACGCGCTGACGGTTAGAAGCCAGCCAACCGGTGTGCTACCCTGCGCACCGGTTTTTTGCATCTGGAACCCCGCGACATGACAAGCCCCCTCCCCCCGTTTGACTGGGACATCTTCTGCTGCGTAGTGGACAACTTCGGTGACATCGGCGTCACCTGGCGGCTGGCCCGCCAGTTGAAACAGGAAGGAGCGCTCCCGGCGCAGGAGAGTGAGGTTCAGGTGCGGCTCTGGGTGGACGATCTGGCGAGCTTCGCCCGCATCTGCCCTGGGCTAGACCCGGCGCTGGATGGTCAGTGGGTCGACGGCATCCATGTCCAGCACTGGCACGAGACCCTGCCGGCGGACACCATCCCGGCCCGGGTGGTGATCGAGGCGTTCGCCTGTGAACTGCCCGCCCCCTTCGTCGCGCAGATGGCGAGCCGGCCCAGCCCCCCCTGCTGGCTCAACCTCGAATACCTCTCGGCCGAGAGCTGGGTCGAGGATTGCCATGGCCTCGCCTCACCCCAGCGTCTCGAGAGCCAGAGCCTCGGCAGCCTGAGCCTCAACAAATACTTCTTCTTCCCGGGCTTCACTGCCAGAACCGGCGGCCTCTTGTGCGAGCGCGGCCTCATCATCGAGCGCGAGCGCTGGCAACAGGATGAAGCGGGACTGAACGCCTACTGGGCGAGCCTGGGCCTGCCCCCCAAACAGGAGCACGAGCTGCGGGTCAGCCTCTTTACCTACGAGAGCGCCGCCCTGACCAGCCTGGTCGAGTGCTGGTGCCAGGGCGCCACGCCCGTCACCCTGCTGCTGCCGCTCGGGCGCTCCCTCAACGACGTGCTCACCGGCGCCGGGCTGGCAGACGCCATCCCCACCGCCCAGGCGGGGGATCTGCTGCGCTCGGGCAACCTCGCCATCAAGCTGCTGCCGATGACCGATCAGGCCGGCTATGATCGGCTGCTGTGGAGCTGCGATCTCAACCTGGTGCGCGGCGAAGACTCCTTCGTGCGGGCCCAGTGGGCTGCCCGCCCTTTCCTCTGGCATATCTACCCGCAGGAAGAGCAGGCGCACATGGTCAAGCTGGACGGCTTTCTCGACCACTATCTGGCGCAGCTGCCCACCGCCACCGGCCAGTGGCTGCGCGGTTTCAGCCATGCCCTCAATCAGGGGGAAAACATCCGCGAATGGTGGGCCCAATGGCCGGATCACGCCGCGATATGGCAGCAACATGGGCGACACTGGTCACATAAGCTGCTCCAGGACGGGGATCTCGTCACGAGGTTGGTGAAATTTTTAGAAAGCCGTATATAATCTGGCAGTTTTTATCCGTCCGTTTCACGAACAGGAATTTTTTACATGAAAACCGCACAGGAAATCCGCGCTGGTAACGTAGTCATGATCGGCACCGAGCCGATGGTGGTCCAGAAGGCTGAATTCAACAAATCCGGCCGTAACTCCGCCGTGGTCAAAATGAAGCTGAAAGGCCTGCTGAACGGCAGCGCCACCGAGACCGTCTTCAAGGCCGACGACAAGCTGGACGTTGTTCAGCTGGAACGTAAAGAGTGCACCTACTCCTACTACTCCGACCCGCTGTACGTATTCATGGATACCGAATACAACCAGTACGACGTCGAGAAAGACAACCTGGGTGACGCGCTGAACTACCTGGTAGACGGCATGGAAGATCTGTGTGAAGTGACTTTCTACAACGAGAAAGCCATCTCCGTAGAGCTGCCGACCACCATCGTGCGCGAAGTTGAGTACACCGAGCCGGCTGCCCGTGGCGACACCTCCGGTAAAGTGACCAAGCCTGCCCGTCTGAAGGGCACCACCTACGAGCTGGCCGTTGCCGCCTTCGTAGAGATCGGTGACAAGATCGAAATCGATACCCGCACCGGTGAGTTCAAGCGTCGCGTCAACTAAGTTGACCCCTTGGATCAGTGGTAAAAAAGCGAGCCGTCGGCTCGCTTTTTTTATGGGCGCATCGGCCCCCTGGCTGTATTCGCGGCGCAAACATGGCTAAATGGGGCATGCTGGCTTTTGCCATCCCTCGGAGCGCCCCATGACATCCCTGCACAAAGCGCTGTTGTTGCTGTTGACCCTGCTACTGCTGCTCCTCTCCGGCTGGCAACCCTATGACAGGGCGACCTGGCTGATGGAGGTCGCGCCCGTGCTCATCGCCATGCCGCTGCTTGTCCTGACGCACCGCTCTTTTCCGCTCACCAGCCTGCTCTATCTGTGCATCACCCTGCACGCCATGGTGCTGATGCTGGGCGGCGCCTATACCTATGCCCGCGTCCCGCTCGGGTTCGAACTGCAGCAGTGGCTCGAGCTCGGTCGCAACCCCTATGACAAGATTGGCCACTTCTTCCAGGGCTTCGTGCCCGCCCTGGTGTGCCGGGAGATCCTGCTGCGCGGAGGTTATGTGCAGGGCCGGCGCATGCTGGCGTTTCTGGTGGTCTGCGTGGTGCTCGCCATTAGCGCCACCTACGAGTTCATCGAGTGGGGAGCCGCCCTTGCGCTTGGTCAGGGGGCGGATGAGTTTCTCGGCACCCAGGGCGATCCATGGGATACCCAGTCCGACATGTTCTTCGCCCTGATTGGCGCCGTCAGCGCCCTGCTGCTGCTCTCCCCCCTGCACGACCGCCAGCTGGCCGGGCTGGCAAGCCTCAAGCGGCCGCCACGCTAGCGCTGCCACTTCCCCCTTCAGAAAACCGGCCTGGTGCCGCTAACCCGAATAACCGGGGGAGCGCACTATGGCCAGATTGTTCTTATCACTGCTGTTACTGACCCTGCTGGCAAGCAACCCCTTGCAGGCCAGCGAGGGCACACCGCTCACGCCCCTCGACTACTGGCAGAACAGCGACTGGCAGGGGCTGCCCAACAGCACCCAGATCGACAAGCAGACGGTGCTGTTTGCCAAGCACGACAGCGACAGCTACGTGGGGCTCGCCATCCTCTTGCCCGACTGGCAGCGCAGTGGCCAGCTGTGGCAGCTGACCCGCGCCCTCGGCCGGCTCGGCTTCGACACCCTGCTACTGCTCCCCTCACCGCAGCAAACCGAATTTGACCCCGCCGCCGAGAAGAAACAGCAGGCCATCGACGACTTTCGCAAGCAGTTCGCCACCCGCATCAGCAAGCTGGGGGACGCCAAGCTGCAGGAGGGGGGCTTCAAGCTGATACTGGCGCAAGGCACCGGCGCCGCCTGGGCCACCAACCTCATCGCCAGCGAACAGCTGCCCGCCCCCGATGCGCTGGTGCTGCTCGACGGCTTCTTCCCCGACCAGCAGAGCAACCAGATCTTCGCCAAGGAGATCGCCCAGGCCACCATGCCGACCCTCGACCTCTATCAGGAGGATGGCGGACGCTGGCCGCTGCTGGCCGCCGAAGCGCGCAGAAGCGAGAGCCGCCGCAGCCACAAGCTCAACTACCGCCCCTACGCCCTGTTGGAGCTGGATGAAACGCCGACCCGGATCCAGGGCTGGCTCACCCACCTCGGCTGGCTCTGACACCAAAAATGCCGCCTGTCTCACATCCGGCGCGATTGCCAAGGCCTTGAGGTGCAGCAAACTGGCCCTCGGCCGCCGATGTTTGGCATCATGAACGCCTCAACGGCAGGAGGCTTCATGCAGCAAATTGTGTTTCTCGACAGTGATACCCTGGATACCGGCATCACCCTGCGCCACCCCGACTTTCCCCACCACTGGCAGAGCTACCCGAGCACGGCCCCCGAGCAGGTAGTGGCGCGGCTCAAAGACGCCAGCATCGCCATCATCAACAAGGTGCGCATCGGCGCCGCCGAGCTGGCCCAGCTGCCGGAGCTCAGACTCATCGCGCTGGCGGCTACCGGCAGCGACAACGTGGATCTGGAGGCGTGCCGCACCGCCAACGTCGGCGTCTGCAACATCCGCAACTACTCGGGCCCCTCGGTGCCGGAGCACGCCATGGCGCTGATGCTGGCCCTGGCGCGCAACCTCTTCTGCTGGCGCCAGTCGCTGCTGGAGGGGCGCTGGCAGCAGAGCGGCCAGTTCTGCTTCTTCGATCATCACATCACGGATCTGCACGGCAAGCGGCTCGGCATCATCGGCAAGGGGACCCTCGGCCAGGCCCTCGGCGAGCGGGCCAGGGGGATCGGCATGGAGGTGCGTTACGCCCAGAGCCAGGTCGGCGCCAGCCACGACGAGGATCGACTGCCGCTGGACGAGCTGCTGCAAAGCGCTGACGTCATCAGCCTGCACTGCCCGCTCACCCCCTATACCCGCAACCTCATCGGCGAGCGGGAGCTGGGGCTGATGAAGCCGGGTGCCCTGCTGATCAACGTCGGCCGCGGCGGTTTGGTGGACGAGGAGGCCCTGCTGCGAGCGCTGGCCAACGGTCGCCTCGGCGGCGCCGGTTTCGACGTGGCGAGCGTCGAGCCGCCGCCCCCCGACCACCCCTTGATGAAGGCCCTGCAGTACCCCCACTTCATCCTCACCCCTCACGTGGCCTGGGCCAGCGAGGAGTCGATGCAGCGCCTCGCCGATCAGCTCATCGACAACATCAACGCCTTCGCCGAGGGGCGCCGCCAGCACCGGCTGGTGTGAACCCTCTGGCGACCAAAACGAGAGAGGGGCCCATCGGCCCCTCTCTCAATGCTGGCGGCGATCAATCATCGTCGTGCCATCTGTGTTTCTTGTGCTTCTTGTGTTTCTTGTAGTGCCTGTGGTCATCGTCGTAGTAGCGATCGTTGCTCTTGTGGCCATCCCCGGTCTTGGCCCCGATGGCAGAGCCGCTGGCCCCGCCAACGCCGGCCCCGATCAGTTGACCCGTGCTGCCGCCCACGCTCTTGCCGATGGCGGCCCCGCCCAGCGCCCCGACGGCCCCGCCGAGGGCGGCTTCATTCTTGTTGCCCTTGTTGGCCGTGGCCGCGCCGCCGGCCGCTCCGCCCAGTGCAGCACCCACCAGGGCGCCGGTGTCACCGCCCAGCTCCTTGCCGATCATGGTGCCGGCCACGCCGCCCGCACCGCCGCCCAGGATGGTGTTGAGGGTCTCCGACGCCTGCGCCGCACCGCTGGCCAGCAGCAGTGAGCCCAACAGGGCCAGGGCGCGCATGCCGTGCTTGTTCATCTCCATGGGGTACTCCTGTCAAACCTGATTAATTTCCCCGAACTATACGATTCCCGGCAAAGGGCGCCACTGTCGCAGCAGAGCGACACCCGGCCAGGCACGACCTGCCGCGCTGACAAAATCAGGATTAACCTTTTGAATTTGCTTACTAAAAAACAGATGTTGTGAAATAGCAGCAGAGGCAGTCGCCGACCCCCCGGGCAGAGCACCTCCGCTCACCCATGATCGATATGACAGGATCTGTCAGCATCTCCGTCCGGCCGGGGCCACTGCGTCAGCGACCAGCCATCGCGCCCCAGCCGCTTGCTCCGGTAGAGGCACTCGTCGGCCCGCTCGAACAGCAGAGCCCCGTCCTCCGGGCAGTGGGCGCCGCCCACGCTCAGGGTCACCGCCTCGTGAAACTCGCGCCAGCGCTGGTTGCGCACCCTGGTCAGCAGCCGAGTCAGCCCCGCTTCCAGCTCGCTGCGCGGCCAGGGCAGCAGGGCAGCAAATTCGTCCCCCCCGATCCGGAAGACGCCGCCGCTGCCAAGCTCGCTCACCAGCAGCTCGGCCACCCGGCAGAGCACGCCATCTCCCACCGCATGCCCCCAGCTGTCGTTGATGCGCTTGAAGTGATCCACGTCGAACAGCAGCAGCCAGTGGGGTGTCGCGCGCTCTTCCAGCTCGGCGCGACGCTGGGTGAAGGCCCGCCGGTTCATGATGCCGGTGAGGGGATCGTGCAGCAGCGCATCCTGCCCCTGCAGAAAACTCGCCCGCACCTGATCTATCTCGCTGAGGCTGTCGTGTACGAACCAGGTCTTCAGCCGGCCGGGTCTCCTGGCCTGGGTCGGATCCCGCACTATGCCGGTCAGCGAGCCCGCCACCAGCGCCTGCTCCTGATTGAACACCCGCACCAGAAAGTTGATGCTGCAAAACCAGATGGCAAACAGCAGGAGCAGCGGCAGCGCCACCATCAGCAGGGCTTCTTCAAGGTCGTCATGAAACAGCCTTGGCGGCAGATAGATGTTGAGATCCCAGTCGATATCCTCCAGCTCACGGCGCAGATGGCTGCCGTGCCAGATCACCGCCAGCCCCTTGTCCGCACCGCCCGGCTCGGCCGCTGACGGCTGATAGAGCCCCATGTTGCTGCCCACCACCAGCTTTCCGTCCTCCCGCGCACTGATGTAGATGGCCGCCCGGTTGCTGCCCATGGCCCGCTGCAACGCCTGTTCGATGGTGTTGAAGGACATGTCGACCATCAGCAGGCCGAGCAGTTGATCATCCAGCCCCTTTACCCGCTTGATGAGGGTCAGGATCGGCTTTTGGGTGTCGAACGCCGGATAGGGGCCGAGCCAGACGAGATCCGCCCCCGGCATCGACAACGCCCGATACCAGGGCCGGCTGGCGGCACGATACTCGACCGGCTGCTGCCAGGCAGGGTAGCTGCTGAGGCGATCCGTCTGCGGGTGATAGAAGTAGATGTAGTGGCTGTCGCGCTTGATCTGGTGGGCAATGGCCCAGAGCGGGTTGTCGGCCGGCTCGCCGCGGGCGATGGCGGCCTTGTCCAGCGACGCCTCCAGCACGGCGATCTGACGCTGGTTGGCCAGCACCAGCTCGTGGATCAGGGCTGCTTCGAGGGAGGAGAGCATGTGACCGTAGCCGGTCACCGTCTTGTCGATGCTGCGCAGATAGCTGGCCATCGCCAGGGTGAGGGTGACCACCAGCACCAGGGCCCCCAGCAAGAGGGTAAACGAGGTCAACAGATAATAACGCCGACTAACCAACCACTGGATCATCAACACTCCGCAACAAAAACTGGAATGCGAGAATTTTATGGTGCTCAAACGGAATTATTCATTGATTGATATCAGCCGGATTTCGGCTAAATGACAAAAAACACATAAACGTGACGCCGCTCTCCCGCGTCACGAAGAGGCATATCAACAAAAAGTAAAAACAGTGACCACTGTGCGTTGACGGCTAACCCGCAAGAGGGTGTTATAGTCTACAACTCGAGCAATCGGAGCCGGATGGCCTTGCCAAGGATCACCGAAGACGATTCCCCGTCAAACAAAGGAGATGTTATGAGCAGTCCGTTTATCGAACAGATCAAAGTACGTCGTACCATCTATGCCCTGGGTGACCAGGTTTCCCATACGCCGGAGCAGCTGACCGCCCTCATCCAGGACGCCATCAAGCACAGTCCCTCCTCGTTCAACTCCCAGAGCTCCCGCGCCGTCATCCTGTTTGGTGCCCAGCATCACAAGCTGTGGGACATCGTCAAGGCAGAGCTGAAGAAGATAGTGCCGCCGGAAGCCTACGCCCAGAGCGAAGCCAAGGTGAATGGCAGCTTCCGCGCAGGTGTCGGCACAGTGCTGTTTTTCGAAGACACCGACGTCATCAAGGATCTGCAGCAAAAATTCGCCCTCTACGCCGACAACTTCCCCATCTGGTCGGAACATGCCACCGGCATCGCCCAGTTTGCGGTCTGGACCACCCTGGCCCAGGAGAAGATCGGCGCCTCCCTGCAGCATTACAACCCGCTCATCGACGAGGCGGTGCGCAAGGAGTGGAACCTGCCCGCCAGCTGGCTGCTGCGGGCCCAGATGCCCTTTGGCAGCATCCAGCAACCGGCCGGTGACAAGACCTTCATGGACGACGCAGAGCGTTTTCGCGTGTTCAAGTAATTGCCCCATCGCCAGTCAGGCCCCCGCTCACGGGGGCTTTTTGTTGTCAGGTGAGCAGCGTCAGCTGCAGACCTTCAGCCTCCACCACCACACTCACCTGGCGCCAGTCCTGGATCAGGGCGCTGATGCCGGGACTGAGCCGCTGCCGGCCCCCCACCTGTACCACCCGGCAACCCGCCCGCAGCGCACTGCTGATGCCGGCGGGCGCATCTTCAAACACCAGGCAATCGGCCGCAGCCAGCCCCAGACGCTCGGCCGCCAGCAGGTAGGGTTCGGGATCCGGCTTGCCGTGTTCCACATCCTCGGCCCCTACCAGCAGGGCGGGCAGCGGCAGACCGGCGCTGCGCAGCCTATGCCTGGCCACCCGCTGACTGGCGGAGGTCACCAGCGCCCAGCGCTCGACGGGCAGACTTGCCAGCAGGGGCCGGGCGCCGGCGAGGGCCTCGGCCTGGCCAGTGTGATGGATCTCGAGATCGTCGAGCAGGGCCACCTCCTGTGCCAGGTCAAGCTGCGGGGCCAGGGTACGGATCACCTCCCGCGAGCGTACCCCGTGGCACATGGCCAGCACGGACTCGGGATCCAGCCGGTGGCGGCGACACCACAGCCGCCACACCGCCTCCACCTCGCCGGTAGAGTGCACCAGGGTGCCATCCATGTCCAACAGCAGGGCGCGGGCCCGCAGCGTGAGCATGCTCATGAAACGGCTCCGGCCACGGCGGGTTCGGCCCCGGCCAGAATATCGCCGAAGGCCCGCCGCTGGGCTGCCTGCTCATAACAGGCCAGCGCCTGCTCGGCATTGCTCGCCCAGACTTGCAGCGGACCCACCGCAAAGCCCTGCTGCAACAGGCTGGTCAGCAGCTCCCCCGTCTCCGGTGCAGCCAGCGGCTGGGCCAGCACCAGATCTCCCTTGATCAAAAACAGATAGCGTTCGGCAGGCATGAATGACTCCTTGTTAGCAAGCTGACGGGGCCGACAGGGCCCGCTTCAGGTCTATTAGAACAAGGCAGTTAGATAATTTATAATCACAAAATGGCCACTTTCGATAACCAAACAGAATGAAATTCGATTTGAGACAGCTGCAGGCCTTCGTGACCCTGGCGGAGACCGCCAACTACCGGGAGGCCGCCAACCGCCTGTTCATCACCCAGCCGGCGCTCACCAAGCAGATCCAGGGGCTGGAGCAGACCCTCGGCAGCACCCTGTTCAACCGGGGGCGTCACGGCGCCGAGCTGACCGCCATCGGCACCCAGCTGCTCACCCAAGCCAGGGCGCTGGTCGAGCATGGCAAGGGCTTTGAGCGCCACGCCCTAGCGCTGGCCAGCGGCATTGCCGGGCGACTCAAGATTGGTTTCGGGCTGTCGAGCTTTGCGCTGGCGCCGGCGCTGGTGGCCCGCTTCAAACAGCAGGCCCCCGATGTGATGGTGCACCTGCAGGACATGACCTCCGCCATCCAACAAGAGTGGCTGCTGTCGGGTCAGCTGCAGCTCGGCTTCATGCGCCGACCACAGGCCCCGCAGCTTAGGGAGCACAGGCTGCTGACCGACCGGCTGGTGCTGGCGGTGCCGACCCAGATGACACAGCCGGATCCGGCCGCCTTCGACATCGAGCAAGCCTTGGCCAGCCAGCCCTTGCTGCAGATGGTGGGGCACCGCTGCCCCGGCCTCAGCCAGCAGATCGCCAGCTTCCTCGGCGCCAACCGGCTGACCGGCATGGTGCAGGAGGCAGAGGATATCCAGACCCTGGTGGCGCTGGTGGCCGCCGGCATCGGCAACGCCATCCTGCCGCGCAGCGTCAGCTTCATCGCGGGCCGGGACGTCACCCTCTATCCCCTCTCCGGCCCTTGCTCCGAGTGGGAGATAAGCCTGGTGTGGAACCCCGACTTTGCCGACCCGATCCGCGATCGTTTCTTGCAACTGGTCGTCGACGCCCATCCCGAACCGCAGCCGGCCGGGCAACAGCGTTAACAGCAAGCAGAATCATTAATAGAGAGCAGGGTCGCAGGCAGGATAAAACGAGGGATATCAGGGGGATGGCAGGGCACTGCAGCTGACGCTGTGGCAGCGATTCTTGCCCCCCAGCTTGGCCAGATAGAGCGCCATGTCGGCGGCGCTCAGCAGCTCCTCCTCCGAGACGCGGGCCTGCTGCGGCAACAGGGTGGCGATGCCGACGCTGGCGCTGAGCCGAAGGGTGTCCGCTCCCTGGATCAGCAGCTCGCCGATGCCGAGGCGAATGGCCTCCCCCATGCGGGCGGCGGCCTCGGCCCCGGTGTTGCCGAGGATCAGGGCAAACTCGTCGCCACCGAAACGGCTCGGCAGATCGGTGGCTCGCTGGCAAAAGGTGCTCAGCAGGCGACCCACCTGCTGCAAGAAGTCATCCCCCACCTGATGGCCGAAGTGGTCGTTGCACAGCTTGAAGTTGTCCAGATCCAGCATGATGAAGGAGAGCGGGGTCTGTTCACGCATGCTGCGCCGCCACTCGTTGTGCAGAAAGCTGTTGAACAGTCGTCGGTTGGCCAGTCCGGTCAGCGGGTCGTGCAGGGAGAGGTAGGCCATGTCCAGCTCCTGCAGCTTGCGCTCGGTGACGTTGATGTGACTGATGGTGTAGAACTCGACCTCGATACCCGGGATGGCGGAGACCCGCATCATGAACCAGCGCTGGGTGTCCGGGCTGTGACAGGGATACTCCAGATGAAAGTGCTGCTGTTCATGGCGCAGTACCCGCCGGATCCCCTCCGCCGCCATCAGGGCCAGCGGCTCCACCGAGTTGTCGCACACCCGCAAGTAGTTGACCCCCACCCAGTCATAGCCTGCCGGCATGCCGTTCTGCTCGGCAAAGCGATTCCAGGCGAGGTTGGTGTAGTGGATGACGCCATCCCGGTCGATCACCGAGATCTGCTCCTCCAGCGAATTGAGCAGCGCGGCCAGGTATTGCGCCCGATCGGAGAAGTGAAACAGTGAGCCCTGAAAATAGTCCGCCATGACCGCACTCCTCACCCAAAAACGACGTCCCCGGCATGGCCGCGACAACCAGAGCCATCCCGGCCCGCCCGCGTGTTGCCAATGACCGGGGCCACACCTGCCATGACCCGACCAACAAGATAATGATAGATGATCAACGACTTGAGTCGGCCTCCGAGTCCGCTAGTGGCCACACCACTGCCGCTCGCAGGGGATGCCGTCGCCCTCGCCGTCCATCCTGGTATTGGGGCAGTTTTGCAAAAACCAGGTCGCCTCCTCGCAGGAGGTCATCTGGGAGCAGTATTGCCGACCGTCGCACTGGCGGACGAAGGTGGCGGCCTGCTGCGGGCTGTCCGAGGGGTTGGCCTCTGCCTGGCTGAACGAGGAAGTGGAGGTAGGTGAAACCGACTCGACCGAAAAACGGGAGTAGAGGGAGAAGATCCCGATCAGCACCAGCAGCGGGATGAGCTTGCCGAGCCAGTGGCTGCGGCGCCGGTAGGCGGGGCGAGGACGCGTGTGCTGCGGGGTAGGCCCGCTGCCCGCCGGGATGCGACTGCCCTCCGACATGCGGCGGCCCGCCGGCGTGGGTCGACTCTCATTGCCGTCTGCCAACGACAGGGGGCGCTCGGGGAAAAACACCTGCTCGGCCCTGGGCTTGCCATTCTGGCCGGCTCCCACCAGGTAGGAGACCCGCTCCCCCGCCATGGGCGGCAGGCCGTCGCACCGTAGTGCCGAGATGTGCACGAACAGTTCAGCCCCTTTCGGGGCACCCTCCCCCTGCTCGGGTGCGATAAAACCAAAGCCGCGCGCTTCGTTCCAGCGCACGATCCGTCCCTGATAACGCATGTCCCCATCCTTGTGGCCATCGATGCTCGCTTCATGTTGCCCAAAATGGCTGCGGCCCGACAGGGGGCCGCAGACAAAATGTCAAAACAGTGAGCAAGCTCCGCCTGCCGCCGGGATCAGGCCAGCTGGGCCACCTTGATGATCTCGGCGATGCGACCGAGCAGACGCAGCGAGGCGTGGTGCTCGTTGGCATCCGCCGCTGCGCAGGCATCTTCCAGGATGGTGATGGCGTAATCCCGATCGTGACCCTCCCGCGCCGCCGCCTGAATGGCCCAGCCGGTACTCACCCCGCACAGATAGAGGTGCTCGATGCGATTGGCCCGCAGCGCCGGCTCCAGCGCCGTGCCGTAGAAGGGGCTGACCCTGGGCTTGGTCAGCACCAGATCGCCGGGTTGCACGTCCAGATCAGGGTGAAAGTCGGTGCCGGGATCGGCCAGCGACAGCGCCCCGAACTGGTGGGCCCGGCCAAACATGGGGGAGCCCTTGGGCTGCAGCAGATAGTGCGGGTCAAAGCCCACCTTGACCTGCACCACCAGCTAGCCGTGGGCGCGGGCATGGGCCAGCGCCTGGTTGGCGTGCGCGATGGCGTCCTGCTCCAGCACATGGGCCGCCGAGGCGGCGATGCGCCCGTCCGGGTGGGCGATGTCGTTGATGAAATCGATCACCAGCAATGCCTTGTTCATGGGCTCTCCTCCCTCATGATGGCGCCACGCGCCTTAAACCAGCCCCAGCGCATAGCGTAGCGCCATCTCCTTGAGCGGGCCCGCCTTGTCCGCCAGATTGAGGGCCAGGTTGCGGGCCAGCTTGAGGGGGCCTATCTCGTTGCTGAAGACGCCGTAGAAGAGATCCATCCCCGACTGCATCAGCAGGTTGTCCGGGCGGCGCCGCCGTTCATAGCGGGTCGCCAGTTCGGGCTTGTGCCACTCGGCACCGGCACTGTGCAACAGATCCGCCCAGCAGGCCACGTCCTTGAAGCCGAGATTGACCCCCTGCCCCGCCAGCGGGTTGATGGTGTGGGCGGCATCGCCCAGCAGCACCACCCGGCCGGCGTGGTAGTCGTTGGCGTGGCGGCGCACCAGCGGGAAGCTCCCCTTGCCGGTCGCGGAAAAACCACCGAGGCGAGCCGGGAAGTGGCGGCGCACCTCGGCGGCCAGCCCCTCGTTGCTCATGGCCGCCAGCGTCCGGATCCGGGCCGGACTGTCATACCAGACCAGGGAGCCGTGCCGGCCCGGCAGCGGCAGGAAGGCGCGCGGACCGCTCGGGGTGAACTGTTGCCAGGTGATGTCTTCCTGCTCGAAGTCGGTGTCGATGTTGATCAGCATGCAGTGCTGGCGGTATTCAAAACGCGACACCCCGATGCCGGCCAGCTGGCGGGTGCGGGATTCGGCGCCATCGCACGCCAGCACCCAGCGGGCGGCTAGCTCGCTGCCATCATCCAGGGTCAGCACCGCCTCGTCCGCGCCCTGGCGCAGGCTGGTCACCGCTGCCGGGGTGTGGGTCTGGATGTTGGGGAAATCTTCCATGCGTCTGAGCAGCGCCAGCTGCACCAGCCGGTTCTCGATGATGTAGCCGAGCTGGGGCAGGCCGAGGTCGGCGGCGTTGAAGTGGGTGGCGAAGCCATCCAGCTCCCAGGTCTCCAACCGGCGATAGGGGCACAGCCGCATCTGTTGCAGGTGTTGCCAGGCACCGGCCTGCTCCAGCAGCGCCACCGAGGCCTGACTGATGGCGGAGACCCGCAGATCCAGCGGCTGCTCGGGGGCGTACTGCTCCGGCAACCGGGTCTCGATGACCCGGATGGAGAGGCCCTGCGCCGCCAGCAGACAGGCGGTGGCGGCGCCGACCATGCCGGCCCCGACAATGGCGATATCACACTGTTCCATAACTTGATTCCTGCAAGGGGTGGGCCCGGGCAAGGGGAGAGCGCAGCCGGACCGAATGGTCACATGATACCGCAAGGGGCGCCGAGAAACAGTGAAGGCCGTGGAGAATTAGTGCGCCAAATCAAGGAGAAAGCCGATGCCTGCCGAGGTGGCTACGGCTGCGTTCCGACCATGGCGGGCTGGATATTTGCTAGGCAGTCTCCGGATTGCGGAGTAAAATGCCCGGTCCTTTGACCATGCCGCATTCAAAACAAGTCAAGAGAAGCAATGAGCAAGAAACTTCACATTAAAACCTGGGGCTGCCAGATGAACGAGTACGACTCGTCCAAGATGGCCGACCTGTTGGATGCCAGCAATGGCTACACGCTGACCGAAGAGCCCGAAGAGGCAGACGTCTTGCTGCTCAACACCTGCTCCATCCGCGAAAAGGCGCAGGAGAAGGTGTTCCACCAGCTGGGACGCTGGAAAAAACTGAAAGCGAACAAGCCCGGTCTGGTGATCGGCGTGGGCGGCTGTGTCGCCTCCCAGGAGGGGGACAACATTCGCACCCGCGCCCCCTATGTGGACATAGTGTTCGGTCCGCAGACCCTGCATCGCCTGCCCACCATGATCAAGCAGGTACAGGAGGGGCGCGGCGCCCAGGTGGACGTCGCCTTCCCCGAAATCGAGAAGTTCGACAGCCTGCCCGAGCCGCGCGCCGAAGGGGCGACCGCCTTCGTCTCCATCATGGAAGGCTGCTCCAAATACTGCTCCTTCTGCGTGGTGCCCTACACCCGCGGCGAGGAGGTGAGCCGACCGCTGGACGACGTGCTCTATGAGATCGCCCAGCTCGCCCAGCAGGGCGTGCGCGAAGTGAACCTGCTCGGCCAGAACGTCAACGCCTATAGGGGCCCGACCTTCGACGGCGGCATCTGCACCTTCGCCGAGCTGCTGCGACTGGTAGCCGCCATCGACGGCATCGACCGCATTCGCTACACCACCAGCCACCCCATCGAGTTCACCGACGACATCATCGAGGTCTACAGGGACACCCCGGAAGTGGTCAGCTTCCTGCACCTGCCGGTGCAGAGCGGCTCCGACCGCATCCTGACCATGATGAAGCGCCCGCACACCGTGCTGGAGTACAAGTCCAAGATCCGCCGCCTGCGCGCCGCCCGTCCCGACATCACCATCAGTTCCGACTTCATCGTCGGCTTCCCGAACGAGACGGACGAGGATTTCGAGGCCACCATGAAACTCATCGAGGATATCAACTTCGACATGAGCTTCAGCTTCATCTACAGCCCGCGCCCCGGCACTCCGGCCGCCGATCTGCCCGATGATGTCGACATAGAGGTGAAGAAAGCCCGCCTGAGCCGCCTGCAGCACGTCATCAACAACCAGGCGATGCAGATTGGCCGCGCCATGCTGGGCTCCACCCAGCGCATCCTGGTGGAAGGGCCCTCCAAGCTCGATCCCATGCAGTTGTGCGGCCGCACCGAGAACAACCGGGTGGTCAACTTCGAAGGCCCGCACACCCTGATCGGCGGCTTTGCCGACGTGGAGATCACCGAGGTGCGCCCCAACTCCCTGCGCGGCAAATTCCTGCGCGGCGAGAACGAGATGAACCTGCGCATCGCCACCGCCCCGAGCGAAATCCTGGCCCGCCGCCCGGACAACGTGCCGGATCAGCTGGGCGTGGCCGCCTTCACTCCCCACTAATCTGTTCACCCCATCCGGCCCCGGCCGGATGGGGTCGCGTCAAGACGAGGACACTTTGAGCCGACACCTCTCGACCCTGAATCTGCATCTGGAACCCGCCGACAACCAGCGTCTCGCCAGTCTGTGCGGCCCGTTCGATGACAACATCAAACAGCTGGAGCGCCGCCTCGGCGTCGAGATCAGCTACCGCGACAACCACTTCCAGCTGCTGGGCAAACAGGCCCAGGTGGACGCGGCCGCCGTCATCATCAAGCACCTCTATGTGGAAACACAGCCGCTCAAGGGCGGCAAGGTGACCGACATCACCCCCGACATGGTCCATCTGGCCATTCAGGAGTCGCGGGTGCT
Organism: Aeromonas sp. QDB20; assembly: GCF_027707805.1. Taxonomy (NCBI): domain Bacteria; kingdom Pseudomonadati; phylum Pseudomonadota; class Gammaproteobacteria; order Aeromonadales; family Aeromonadaceae; genus Aeromonas; species Aeromonas sp. QDB20. The sequence goes on from NZ_JAPCJC010000006.1 coordinate 175,110, forward strand.
GGAGCAGGATGACGAGCCGGCGCCGAGCATCCCCTACGGCAAGGAGGTGACGGTCAAGACCAAACGTGGCCTCATCAAGCCGCGCAGCCCCAATCAGGCCCAGTACATCGCCAATATCGTGCGCCACGACATCTGCTTCGGCATAGGCCCTGCAGGAACAGGCAAGACCTATCTGGCGGTGGCGGCGGCGGTGGATGCGCTGGAGCGCCAGGAGATCCGTCGCATCCTGCTGACCCGGCCGGCGGTGGAAGCGGGCGAGAAGCTCGGCTTCCTGCCCGGTGATCTCTCCCAGAAGGTGGATCCCTACCTGCGCCCGCTCTACGACGCCCTGTTCGAGATGCTGGGCTTTGAGCGGGTGGAGAAGCTGATGGAGCGCAACATCATCGAAGTGGCGCCGCTCGCCTACATGCGCGGCCGCACCCTCAATGACGCCTTCATCATCCTGGACGAAGCCCAGAACACCACCACCGAGCAGATGAAGATGTTCCTGACCCGCATCGGCTTCAACTCCAAGGCGGTGGTCACCGGTGACATCACCCAGATAGACCTGCCCCGCAACCAGAAATCGGGCCTGCGCCACGCGCTGGAAGTGCTGCAGAATGTCGACGGCCTGTCGTTCAACTTCTTCCAGTCCGCCGACGTGGTGCGCCACCCTGTGGTGGCCCGCATCGTGCAGGCCTACGAGGCGTTCGATGCCAAACAGGCGGCCGACAAAGTCGCCACCCACACCAGTAAAGAGAGTGCCCAATGAGCGTGACCCTGGATCTGCAACTGGCCAGTGCCAACACCGACGGCCTGCCGAGCGAGGCCCAGCTGCAGGGCTGGCTCGACGGCACCATTCTCGGCTTCCAGCAGGAGGCCGAAGTGACGGTGCGCATCGTCGACGAGGCGGAGAGCAACGAGCTCAACCTCACCTATCGCGGCAAGGACAAGCCCACCAACGTGCTCTCCTTCCCGTTCGAGGCACCACCCGGTCTGGAATTGCCGCTGCTCGGCGATCTGGTGATCTGCCGCCAGGTGGTGGAGCGCGAAGCCATCGAGCAGGGCAAGCCACTGATGGCCCACTGGGCCCATATGGTTGTGCACGGCAGTCTCCATCTGCTAGGTTATGACCATATCGAGGATGACGAGGCCGAAGAGATGGAAGCGCTCGAGCGCGACATCATGCAGGAGCTCGGTTTCGCCGATCCTTATCTGAACGACGAAGAGTAAACCGCGGGATGGTCATCGCCTTGAAACAGCCGATGCCCATCCTCATATAGCCACAACGATTTCAAGTGTGTTCATACGAGTAACCAAGAGAGAAAATGACCGACGATCACCCTAGTACCGGCTCGCCGAAGAAAACCTGGCTCGACAAACTCAGCCAACTCTTCCAGGGCGAGCCAAAAGACCGCAACGATTTGGTGGAAGTGATAGCCGACGCCGAAGAGCGCGATCTCATCGATCAGGACACCAAGGACATGATCGAGGGGGTGCTCGAAATTGCCGAGCTGCGCGTGCGCGACATCATGATCCCCCGCTCCCAGATGGTGACCATCGAGAAATCCCAGCCGGTGGACGAGATCCTGCCGGTGATCATCGAGTCGGGCCACTCCCGCTTCCCGGTGATCAACGAGGACAAGGATCACGTGGAGGGCATCTTGCTCGCCAAGGATCTGCTGCCGTTCGGGTTCGGCGGCCACCATGCCAGCGAGCCGCTGCAACTGGAGAATATCCTGCGCCCCACGGTGATCGTGCCCGAAAGCAAACGGGTCGACCGGCTGCTCAAGGAGTTTCGTGAAGAGCGCTACCACATGGCCATCGTGGTGGACGAGTTCGGCGGCGTCTCCGGTCTGGTGACCATCGAGGACATCCTTGAGCTCATCGTCGGCGAGATCGACGACGAATTCGACGACATCGAAGACGAGCCGGACGAGATCCGCCGCATCAGCAAACGGGTCTTCTCGGTGAGCGCCCTCACCGAGATCGAGGATTTCAACGACTTCTTCGGCACCCAGTTCAGCGATGAAGAGGTGGATACCGTCGGCGGTCTGGTGATGCACGCCTTCAGCCACCTGCCCAAGAAGGGCGAGGAGATCGAGCTGGACGGCTACCTGTTCAAGGTGATGCATGCCGACAAGCGTCGTCTGCAGCAGCTGCAGGTGAAGATCCCCGACAACCATGTCGCGGCCCAGTCCGAGGCCCAATAAGCCCTGGTTCGAGTCAACAGCGCCCCGCCCGTCGGGGCGCTGTTCGTTTGACCACATGCCCCCTGTTTCCCACCGGCTATCGGGCCCGTCATCACCCTTTTATCCCCTCGCTTCGGGCCATCGGCCGGGAGGCTCGCCGTTGACCGCCTTTACGGGTTAAGATACCGGCCATTCAACCCATAGCAGTCCAATCCGAGCCTCATCGCCCGTGAAATTACAGCCCGCAAAATCGAAACTTCTGACCAGCCTGTTTGCCATGGCCTCTGGCGCCATCGCCGTGCTGGCCTTCTCCCCATTCAACTACTGGCCGCTGGTGATCCCGTCCCTGCTCGGCCTCTACGCCCTGCTGGACAAGGCCACTCCCAAGCAGGCGGCCTGGCGCGGCTTTGGCTACGCCATGGGGCTGTTTTTGCCGGGGCTGTGGTGGATCCACGTCAGCATGACCATGTTCGGCGGCATCGCCCTGCCGGTCGCCTTCGTGCTACTGGCCGGGCTGTCGGCCTATCTGGCGCTCTATCCGACCCTGGCCTGCTGGCTGTTTGCCCGTTTCTTCCGCGAACGTCACTGGAGCCGCTGGCTGCTCGCCTTCCCGGCGCTCTGGCTGATGGCCGACTGGCTACGCGGCTGGGTGATGACCGGCTTCCCCTGGCTCTGGTTCGGCTACAGCCAGATCGACGGGCCGCTCAAGGGCTTTGCCCCCATCCTCGGCGTACAGGGCATCACCCTCGCGCTGTTGCTGACCGCCTCCGCCCTCTGGCTACTGTGGCAGAGCCGCAAGCCGGCCTGGCTGCTGGTGCCGGTGGCCCTGGTGGGCGCCGCCCAGGGGCTGATGCAGCTCAACTGGGTGACCCGCGGTGAACCGGTCAAGGTGGCGCTGGTGCAGGGCAACATCGAGCAGTCCCTCAAGTGGGATCCGGAGGCCCTGGTGCCGACGGTGCGCAAGTATCAGGATCTGAGCCGCGAGAATCAGGATGCCGACATCATCGTCTGGCCGGAATCCGCCATCCCGGCCATCGAGAAGGAGATGGGCAACTACCTGGAGAGCCTGGACAAGGCGATGAAGGTGAACGATACCGGCCTGCTGGCGGGGATCATCCACTACGATCTCGAGCAGCAGCGCTTCTTCAATACCGTGCTCGGCATGGGGGTGCAGGATGCGGAAGGCAAGGAGTCCTACTACTACCAGCACAAGAACCGCTACTACAAATATCACCTGCTGCCCATCGGCGAGTTCGTGCCGTTTGAAGATCTGCTGCGCCCCATCGCGCCCTTCTTCAACCTGCCCATGTCCTCCTTCAGCCGCGGGGACGAGGTACAGCCGAACCTGATCGCCAAGGGGCTCAAGTTTGCCGCCGCCATCTGCTACGAGATCATCTTCCCGGACGAGGTGCGCCGCAACGTACAGCCGGACACCGACTTCCTGCTGACCGTCTCCAACGACGCCTGGTTCGGCACCAGCATCGGTCCCTGGCAGCACATGGAGATCGCCCGCATGCGCGCCCTCGAGCTGGCCCGCCCGCTGCTGCGCGACACCAACACCGGCATCACCATAGTCACCGAGATCGACGGCAGCATCATCGCCCAGATCCCGCAGTTCGAGGCTGGCGTGCTGCGCACCGAGGTGCGTCCCGCCCACGGCGTGACTCCCTATCTGCGCTTTGGCAGCTGGCCCATGTACGGCATCGCCGCCCTGCTGCTAGCGCTGGGACTGGGGTTGCGTCCCCGCGCCCACCCCTGGGCGCGCAAGGGCTGACCCGCCCTGACGACATGAAAAGAGGCGCCCAGGGGCGCCTCTTTTTTGGCTTGGTAACTTCTGGCTGCTTAGGGAGAGAGCGGCTCACGGTGATACTCATCGGCCCCGCACTCGGGGCAGGTGCCTAGCTGTTCCGGGTGCAGCACGGTATGGCGCCACTCGCAGTGATCGCACACCAGCACCCCGAGCCCCACCCAGTCACCGGCCCGGTAGACCCCCTTGTGCTCCAGCTCGTCCGCCAGCTCCTGCCACTCCACCTGGGTGCGGTCGGTCACGTCCGCCAGCCAGGACCAGGCGGTGTCTTTGAGCGCCAGCATGAAGGCGGACTCCTCCACCTGCTCATCCTTGCGCCCCTCGTCATAGTTGCCCAGATCCCGCTTCACATACTCGGCGATCAGCGCCAGCTCGTCCTGGGTCAGATCCCCGGCCGCCTCCAGATAGGCCTGTACCTTGGCGATCATCCGGTTGAGGCGCTCCCCCTGGAACTGTTCTGTCTCTTGCCACTGCTTTTGCAGTTCGGCAATGAAGGCTTCGTACCCTTTTTGACGTTTGTCCATGGCCGTTACTCCTCTACTGAACCCTGATCGAGCCCGGCTTAAGGCCCGAGGGACGCTGGCGGTTGTTGCCGCCGCAGGATATGGGTATTCTATTGCGATTTCCCAGCTGATTTATCTATCCATTTCACAGATCCGGATGTCACCAATGCAAGAGCAATACGTTCCCCAATCCATAGAACCAGCAGTGCAAAAGCACTGGGATGCCAAGAAAACCTTCAAGGCGGTGGAGAAAGTAGACAAGGAAAAGTTCTACTGCCTCTCCATGTTCCCCTATCCGTCTGGTCGTCTACACATGGGGCACGTTCGCAACTACACCATAGGTGATGTGATCTCCCGTTATCAACGCCTCAATGGCAAGAACGTGCTGCAACCCATCGGTTGGGACGCCTTCGGCCTGCCGGCAGAAAATGCCGCCATCAAGAACAACACGGCGCCAGCGCCCTGGACCTACGAAAACATCGAATACATGAAGAACCAGCTGAAGATGCTGGGTCTGGGCTATGACTGGGATCGCGAGCTGGCCACCTGCAAGCCGGACTACTACCGCTGGGAGCAGTGGTTCTTCACCAAGCTCTACGAGAAGGGTCTGGTCTACAAGAAGACCTCCTCCGTCAACTGGTGCCCGAACGACATGACGGTGCTGGCCAACGAGCAAGTTGTCGACAACTGCTGCTGGCGCTGCGATACCCCGGTGGAGCAGAAAGAGATCCCCCAGTGGTTCATCAAGATCACCGACTACGCCGAAGAGCTGCTGAACGACATCGACAACCTGGAAGGTTGGCCTGAGATGGTCAAGACCATGCAGCGCAACTGGATTGGCCGCTCCGAAGGGGTCAACATCAGCTTCGCCATCGACGGTCAAACTGAACATCTCGAGGTCTACACCACCCGTCCGGACACCTTCATGGGCGTGACCTATGTGGGCATCGCCGCCGGCCACCCGCTGGCGCTGCAGGCTGCCGAAAGCAATCCGGAGCTGGCCGCCTTTATCGAAGAGTGCAAGAACACCAAGGTGGCCGAAGCCGAGCTCGCCACCATGGAGAAAAAGGGCATGGCCACCGGCCTCTACGCCATTCACCCGCTGGATGGCCGCAAGGTGCCGGTCTGGGTAGCCAACTTCGTGCTGATGAACTACGGCACCGGCGCCGTGATGGCAGTACCGGGTCACGACCTTCGTGACCACGAATTCGCCACCAAGTACGGCCTCGAGATCAAGCCGGTCATCAAGCAGGCCGACGGTGAAGCACCGAACGTGATCGAAGCCGCCTACGCCGAGAAGGGTGTGCTGTTCAACTCCGGCGAGTTCGACGGCCTGGACTTCCAGGGCGCTTTCGATGCCATCGCCAACAAGCTGGAAGCCCTGGGCCACGGCAAGCGCACCGTCAACTACCGTCTGCGCGACTGGGGTGTCTCCCGTCAGCGCTACTGGGGCGCCCCCATCCCCATGCTGACCCTGGCTGACGGCACAGTGGTGCCGACCCCGGAAGATCAGCTGCCGGTGCTGCTGCCGGAAGACGTGGTGATGGATGGCATCCAGAGCCCGATCAAGGCCGACGCCGAGTGGGCCAAAACCACCTACAACGGCCAGGAAGCGTTCCGCGAGACCGATACCTTCGACACCTTCATGGAGTCCTCCTGGTACTACGCCCGCTACTGCTCTCCGGACTACGACAAGGGCATGCTGGACCCGGCTGCTGCCAACCACTGGCTGCCGGTCGACCAGTACATCGGCGGCATCGAGCACGCCTGTATGCACCTGCTCTACGCCCGCTTCTTCCACAAGCTGCTGCGTGATGCGGGCCTGGTGAACAGCGACGAGCCGTTCAAGCGCCTGCTCTGCCAGGGCATGGTGCTGGCTGACGCCTTCTACTACAAGGACGAGAAGGGCGGCAACGTCTGGGTCAGCCCGCTCGACGTCAAGGTTGAGCGCGACGACAAGGGCCGCATCACCAAAGCGGTCGACCTCGAAGGCCGTGAAGTGATGCACTCCGGCATGACCAAGATGTCCAAGTCCAAGAACAACGGCATCGACCCGCAGCTGATGGTGGAGCGTTACGGCGCCGATACCGTCCGTCTGTTCATGATGTTCGCCTCCCCGGCCGAGATGACCCTGGAGTGGTCCGACTCTGGCGTAGAGGGTGCCCAGCGCTTCCTGCGCCGCCTGTGGCGCATCACCTTCGAGCACGTCTCTGGTGGCGCCGTTGCCGCTCTGGATCTGGCTGCTCTCACCAGCGACCAGAAAGCCGTGCGCCGCGAGCTGCACAAGACCATCGCCAAGGTGAGCGACGACGTGGGTCGCCGTCAGACCTTCAACACCGCCATCGCCGCCATCATGGAGCTGATGAACAACCTGGCCAAGCTGGGTAGCGACGCTCAGGATCGCGCCCTGATGCAGGAAGCGCTGGAAGCTGTGGTGGTCATGCTCTACCCCATCACCCCGCATATCGGCTTCGAGCTGTGGAAGATGCTGGGCAAGGGCGACGACATCGATCACGCGGCCTGGCCGGTGGCCGACGAGGCCGCCATGGTCGAGACCGAGAAGCTGGTAGTGGTGCAGATCAACGGCAAGATGCGCGGCAAGTTGACCGTGCCGGCCGAGATAAGCCAGGCCGACGTCGAGAAGCTGGCCATGGCCGATGCCTCGGTACAGAAGTTCACCGACGGCCTGACCGTGCGCAAGGTGATCTACGTGCCGGGCAAGCTGCTCAACATCGTAGCCAACTGATGCCATATCGCTTACTGGCAACCGGGTACCGGTTCGGGTCGACGCAACTGCGTCGCCAACGGAGCGGTTGCCAAGCGGTCACAGCAAACGGATGATAACGGCGGGCCCTGCGCCCGCCGCTCTTCACTTCATGCAAAGAGGATTTTCTATGGGCACCACCCTCACCCGCTGGATGGCCATCCTGCTGACCGGTCTGCTGCTGCAGGCTTGCGGCTTCCAGATGCGCGGCACCGCCATCCCGCCCGAGTTGATGACCATGAAGGTGGTCGGTGACAACAAGAGCGACTTCTACCGACTGGTCACCACCCGCCTCAAGGCCGCTGGCGTCGAACTCGCCGACAAGGAGGGCATTCCGGTGCTGACCCTGTCCGGCGTCGGCAGCACCAGTCAGGTCGCCTCCGTCGACTCCATCGGCCAGGCCCGTGAGTACGTGCTGGGCTACAACACCCAGTTCACCGTCTCCATGCCGGGCAAACCGACCCAGGTCTTCCCCATCGCCTTCAACCGCAGCTTCCTGAACAAGCCGGACGCGGCGCTCGCCTCCTCCCGCGAGCAGGAGCAGCTCGGCAAGGAGATGCAGGAGCAGGCCGCCAACCTGGTGATCCGCCAGCTCAGTCAGGTCAAATTCTGATGCGCCCATCCTGATGAGAGTGTGTTGATGAGAGTCTATCCCGAGCAGTTTTCGGATCATCTCAAGGCAGGGCTCAAGCCCTGCTATCTCATTTTTGGGGACGAGCCCCTGCTCAAGCTGGAAGCGATCGATGCCGTGCGCCAGGTGGCGCGCAAACAGGGCTTCGATGAGCGCCACAGCTTCGTGGTGGAACAGGGGCTGGACTGGAATCAGGTCTACGATGCCTGCCAGGCCATGAGCCTCTTCTCGGCCCGCCAGATCATCGAGCTGGAGCTGCCGGCCAAGGTCGACAAGGATCTGGCCGCCCGCATCAGCGAGATCGGCAAGCAGCTGCACCCCGACCTGCTGTTGGTACTGAGCGGCAATCGTCTCAACCAGACCCAGATGAAGGCAGCCTGGTTCGACAAGCTGAGCCAGAGCGGCACCTATGTGCCGGTCAACCACCCCGAGCCCCGCTTCTTCCCGCGCTGGATGAGCGCCCGCTTCCAGCGCTTCGGCCTCAAGGCGCTGCCGGATGCGGTCAACTTCATGTGCCACTCCTACGAGGGCAACCTGCTGGCCGCCAGCCAGGAGATAGAGAAGCTGACCCTGCTCTCGCCGCCCCAGCCCATCAGCGTCGCCTATCTGCAGGAGACCATTATCCGCCACGCCCACTTCACCCCGTTCCAGCTCATCGACACCCTGCTGGAAGGGAAGGTGAACCGGGCCCAGCGCATCCTGCTGGCCCTGCGCGCCGAAGGCACCGAGCCCGGCATGCTGGCCTGGTCTCTTTGTCGCGAGCTGGAGCAGCTGACCGAACTGGCGCTGGCGGCCCGCGCCGGTCAGCCCCTGGTGGAGCATTTCAGCCGCCTGCGCATCTGGCAGAGCCGCCAGCAGCTTATTCAGCAGGCGCTGACCCGGCTGCCCTTCGCCAAGCTGCAGCAGTTGTGGCAGCTGATGGCCCGCCTCGACGACGCCCAGCGTCGCTTTGATACCGAGCAGGCCTGGCTGATGCTGCAGACCATCGCCCTCGGTTTTCGCGATGGCACCCCCTTGCCGCTGGCGGGATCTGACGCATGAGCCAGCCCGTCGACATCCCGGCCATCACCGGAGGGGAGCCCATGCTGCAGCCGCCCATCGGCATCCTGGGGGGGACCTTCGATCCCATCCACATCGGCCATCTGCGCCCGGCCATCGAGGCCCGCGACGCCATTGGTCTGGCCGAAGTACGCCTGTTGCCGAACCATATCCCGCCCCACCGCGCCAATCCCTTCTGCTCGAGCGAGCAGCGTCTGGCCATGGTTGCGCTGGCAGCGGCGGAAAACCCGGGCTTCGTGGTGGATGAGCGGGAACTCAAGCGCGATACCCCCTCCTGGACCATCGACACGCTGATCGAGCTGAGGAGCGAGCTGCCGGACACTCCGCTCTGCTTTCTGATGGGGATGGATTCGCTGCTGAGCCTGCCGAGCTGGCACCGCTGGCAGGAGCTGCTCGATTACGCCCACCTGGTGGTGAGCACCCGTCCCGGCTGGCAGCCCGATTACCCGGCCGAAGTGGTCGCGCTGCTGACCCGCCACCAGGCCCGCGAAGTGGCGGAGCTGCACCGGCTGCGCCACGGCCGCATCTGGCTGGCGGACAACCTGCCCATCGAGCTGTCGGCCACCCGGCTCAGAGAGCGCTTGGCGGCGGGGGCGGATCCCCGCTATCTGCTGCCGCCATCGGTGGCGGAGTACATCCGCCAGCAGGGGCTCTATCGACCGGCCTGAACCCGGTTTGCCGGGGTGGTTGTCCGACGCGGATCGCGCACTATAGTGATCAACAGGGGGCCGTTTTCCGAGCGGGCACGGCCCCTGTTCCACTCCCCTTCACCGGACTGGGAAACGGGAGTGACCATGATATAATCCGCCGCCCTCACGCCGTGAAAGCGCGCCGGAATACAGGAGAGACTCATTGCAAGGCCAAGAACTGCATGCCTTTATCGTCGACAAGATCGATGACATGAAAGGCCGCGACATCATCACCCTCGATGTGCGCGGCAAATCCAGCATCACCGACACCATGATCATCTGCTCCGGCAACTCCAGCCGTCACGTCAGCGCCATCGCCCACCATCTGGCCAGCGAAGCTCGCCATGCCGGGCTCGATCTGCTGAGCGTGGAAGGCCAGCTCACCGGTGAGTGGGTGCTGGTGGATCTGGGCTCCGTCATCGTGCACGTGATGCAGGATGAGCATCGCGATTTCTATCAGCTGGAAAAACTCTGGAGCAACACCGCTCAGGTGAATGCGCAATAAACGAGCACAAGTGTAACGACCGATGAAAATCCAGTTGATTGCGGTGGGCACCAAGATGCCCGCCTGGGTAGAGCATGGCTTCGAAGAGTATCGCCGCCGTTTCCCCAAAGACATGCCATTCGAACTTGTCGAGATCGGCGCCGGAAAACGTGGTAAAAATGCCGACATTCCCCGCATTCTGCAAAAAGAGGGGGAAGCCATGCTGGCTGCCGCCGGCCGCTCGCGCATCGTGACCCTGGACATCCCCGGCAAACCCTGGACTACCGAGCAGCTGGCCGTGCAACTGGAAGCTTGGAAGCTCGATGGCCGCGACGTGGCCCTGCTGGTGGGCGGCCCGGAAGGGCTCTCCCCCGAGTGCAAGGCTGCCGCCGAGCAGAGCTGGTCGCTGTCGCCACTGACCCTGCCCCATCCTCTGGTGCGGGTGCTGGTGGCCGAGAGCCTCTATCGCGCCTGGAGTATCACAACCAATCATCCGTATCACAGAGAGTGAACCATGCGCTATTCCAGCATCACCCTCACATACCCATATCACAGAGCGTGAGCATGCACATCTGCACCCCGTTTCTCACCTGCTCGACAGTCATAAGGTAGCGGCATGCTGAAGACTCGCATCGAAATGCGCGACCACAGCGCCGAGGGTCGCCTCTTCTTCCGACGAACCCTGGTCGCCTACGTTGGCATGATAGTGCTGATGCTGGTGCTGCTGGGCAATCTCTACTACCTGCAAGTAGAGTCTTACGACACCTACCAGACCCGTTCCAACGACAACCGCATCCGCGTCGTGCCGGTGGCGCCGCCGCGCGGCCTCATCTATGACACCAACGGCGTGCTGCTGGCGGAAAACCGCCCTGTCTACAGCCTCGAGATCGTGCCGGAAGAGACCAAGGATCTGGAGAAGACCGCCGATGAGCTGATCGCCCTGCTGAAGCTGCCGGAGGGGACCAAGGAGAAGTTCCTGGCCGAGGTGAAACGCCAGCGCCGCTTCAAGCCGGTCGCCCTGTACGAGAAGCTGACCGAGTATCAGGTCGCCCTCTTCTCGGTCAACCAGCACAACTACCCGGGTGCCAGCATCGAGGCCTACCTCAAGCGCTACTACCCGTTTGGCGACACCCTCACCCATGCGCTGGGTTACGTGGCCAAGATCAACACCCGCGACGTGGAGCGCCTCGACAAGGAGGACAAGCTCGCCAACTATGCCGCCACCAAGGACATCGGCAAGCAGGGGGTGGAGAAGTACTACGAGGATCAGCTGCACGGCGTGGCGGGCTACCAGGAGGTCGAGGTGAACAACCGCGGCCGGGTGGTGCGCACCCTCAAGTTCCAGCCGCCCGAGCCCGGCAAGGACATCTACCTCAACATCGACATCCGCCTGCAGCTCAAGGCTCAGCAACTGCTGGCCGGCCGCCGCGGCGCCATCGTGATGATGGATCCCAATACCGGCGCCCTCCTGGCCATGGAGTCGAGCCCGAGCTATGACCCCAACCTGTTCGTGACCGGCATCTCCAGCGCCAACTACTCGGCGCTGCTCAACGATCCGGCCCGGCCGCTGGTGAACCGCACCACCCAGGGCATCTATGCCCCCGCCTCCACCGTCAAGCCCATGATGGCGGTGATGGGGCTCAACGAGGGGGCCATCACCCCCAACTACCGCTACTTCGGCGGCCCCAGCTTCTCCATCCCGGGCACCACCAAGAAGTTTCGCGACTGGCGCCGCTGGGGCCACGGCTGGCTCGACGTCTATCGCGCCATCGAGGTGTCGGCGGATACCTACTTCTACGATCTCGCCTACCGGGTCGGCATCGACAAGATCAACAGCTACATGACCAGGTTCGGCTTCGGCCAGTACAGCGGCGTCGATATCTACGAAGAGACCAAGGGGGTCATGCCGTCCCGCGACTGGAAGATGGCGCGCTGGCGCCAGCCCTGGTATCAGGGTGACACCATCTCCATCGGCATCGGCCAGGGCTACTGGAGCGCCACCCCGATCCAGCTGGCCAAGGCCATCAGCATCCTGACCCAGAACGGCCACGACGTGACGCCGCACCTGCTCAAGAGCACCGCCTCCATCGATGGCGTGGTCAACGCCCCCATCAACCCCAACATGGCCATCCAGACCAAGAGCGACAGCTACTGGCAGGTGGCCAAGGACGGCATGTGGCGGGTCATCAACGGCCACGAAGGGACCGGTCGGCGCGCCTTTGCCAACACCCCCTACAAGGCGGCAGGCAAGTCCGGTACCGCCCAGGTGGTGGGCCTCAAGGAGAACCAGGTCTACAACGCGGCTACCACCAAGGTGGAGCATCGCGACAACGCCCTGTTCGTCTCGTTCGCCCCGTTCGAAGCACCCAAGGCGGTGGTCGCCCTGGTGCTGGAGAACGCCGGGGGCGGCAGCGCCATGGCGGCGCCGGTCGCCCGCAACATGCTGGATGCCTATCTGCTGCCGCCGGAGCCCCAGCTGCCGCCGGCACCGGCCAAGAAGCCCCAATCCGAAGAGGTTGCCTCTCATGAGTAACTCCGCTCGCCAGCAGAGCATCTGGTACAAGCTGCACATCGACTTGCCGCTGCTGCTCGGCCTGCTGACCCTGATGTCCCTCTCCATGGTGGTGCTCTACTCCGCCTCCGGTCAGGACGTCGACTCCATCGTGCGCCAGCTGGTGCGCGGCGGACTGGCGTTCGCCCTGATGATCGGCATGGCCCAGCTGCCACCTTCTCTCTATGCCCGCTGGTCGGTGCCCCTGTTTGCGGTGGTGGTGCTGCTGCTCATCGCGGTGGACGTGTTCGGCCACATCGGCAAGGGGGCCCAGCGCTGGCTGGACCTCGGCTTCATGAAGTTCCAGCCCTCCGAGGTGATGAAGCTCTCCATGCCCATCATGGTGGCCGCCTGGCTCAGCCGTCATTCGCTGCCGCCCAAGTTCAGCCACCTGGTGCTGAGCCTCATCATGGTGCTGCTGCCCACCCTGCTGATCGCGGCCCAGCCCGACCTTGGCACCTCCATCCTGGTGGCCGCCTCCGGCTTCTTCGTGATCTTTCTGGCGGGGATCAGCTGGTGGCTCATCGGCCTCGCGGTGCTGCTCATCTGCGCCTTCATGCCGGTGCTCTGGTTCTTCCTGATGCACGACTACCAGCGCCAGCGGGTGCTGATGCTGCTGGACCCGGAGAAGGACCCGCTCGGTCGCGGCTACCACATCATCCAGTCCAAGATCGCCATCGGCTCCGGCGGCGTGTTCGGCAAGGGCTGGCTGCAGGGCACCCAGTCCCAGCTGGAGTTTTTACCAGAACGGCATACCGACTTTATCTTCGCGGTGTTCAGCGAGGAGTTTGGTCTGGTGGGGGTCGCCCTCCTGCTGGTGATCTACCTCTATATCATCAGCCGCTGCCTGTTTATCTCCATGCAGGCCCAGAACAGCTTCGAACGTCTGCTGGGCGGTGCCCTGACGCTGACCTTCTTCGTCTATGTGTTCGTCAACATGGGGATGGTGAGCGGCATCCTGCCCGTGGTGGGGGTCCCCCTGCCGCTGGTGAGCTACGGCGGCACCTCCATGGTGACCCTGATGGCCGGCTTCGGCATCCTGATGTCCATCCAGACCCACAGAAGGCTGCTGGCCTGATGCGACTGGCTGGTGTGTTGCTCTCGCTCGTTGCCCTGAACGCAACGGCGGCCGTCGAGCCCCCCGGGCTCGCCCGGCTCGCCGAGCAGCAGCAGGTGCCGCTGGCCGAGTTGCAGGCCGCCGCGGCCCAGGCCAGCCTGCGCCAGGAGGTGCTCGACACCATCAGCCGCCCCTGGGAGGCCAAACCCTGGCATCGCTACCGGCCGTTGTTCATCACCCCGGAGCGGATCCGGGACGGGGTCGGCTTCTGGCAACGCCACGCCGCCACCCTGGCGCGGGCCGAGCAGACCTATCAGGTGCCGGCCTCCCTCATCGTCGCCATCATCGGCATCGAGACCTTCTACGGCCGCCAGATGGGCCGTCATCCGGTACTCGACAGCCTCTACACCCTGGGCTTCCACTACCCCGAGCGGGCCGACTTCTTCGCCAAGGAGTTTGCCCAGCTGGTACTGCTTGCCCGGGAAGAGAAGTGGCCGCTCACCCTTCTCAAGGGCTCCTATGCCGGTGCCATGGGGATGGGTCAGTTCATGCCCTCCAGCTATCGCCACTACGCGGTCGACTTCGACGGCGACGGCAAGCGCGATCTGTTCGCCAATCCGGTGGATGCCATCGGCAGCGTCGCCAACTATTTTGCCGAGCATCAGTGGCGCTGGGGGGAGTCGGCGGTCGAACCCGCCTTGATCGGACTGGCGCCAGTGGGTACCCTGCTGGGGCCTGCCCCCGAGCTGACCCAGACCTGGGCCGAGCTGGCCGCCGCGGGCATTGAACTCGCCACCCCGCTGGCACCCGACACGCCGGTGAAACTGCTGGCATTGGAACAGGCCGATGGACCGGAATACTGGGTCGCGCGCCACAATTTTTACGTGATCACCCGCTATAACCGCAGCCCGCTCTATGCGATGGCGGTGCATCAACTCAGTCAAGCAATCCAGGACGCGTATGCATTACAGCCACAAACTTCTCCCGCTCAGCCTGACCTTGTTGCTGGCCGCCTGTAGCAGCCAGCCGGAACAGCTTCCCCCGCCTCCCGAACCGGTCCAGCCGGAAAAACCCCAGGTCATCGAGATCCCTCAGGCCACCGGCGCCATCCCGCGTCCCGAGCCCCTGAGCGCCAGCGGCAACCGTGACTACTGGATAGGCAAGCAGAAGAACGAGGTGTGGCGCGACATCAAGCACTACAGCGAAGAAGGCACAGCCAGCTGGCTCTCCCAGGATCTGGACGGCCAGAAGACCGCCAACGGCGACGTGCAGGACAGCAAGCTGTTCAGCGCCGCCCACCGCAACCTGCCGCTGCCAAGCTATGTGCGGGTCACCAACCTGGACAACGGACAGGAGACCATAGTGCGGGTCAACGATCGCGGCCCCTTCGGCAGCGATCGGCTGATCGACCTCTCCCATGCCGCCGCCAAGCAGCTGGGGATGGTGGAAGGGGGCGAGGCGCGGGTGCGGCTCGAGCTCATCAACGACACCCCGGATCAGATGGTGCTCATGGCCCCCATGAAGCCCATCGAGATGACGCCGACCACCCCGGCCGCCAAGGCCCCCGTCGCTCAGGACGGCTTCGTCGGCCAACCCACCGAGCTGGCCATGGCCACGCCGGCGGCAGAAGAGCCGGCCTCCGTCAAGGCGCCGGTCACCAAACCTGCCAAACCGGCAGCGGCCAAGACGGCGGCGCCCGCCAGCAGCGGCGAGGGCAAGATGATCCAGGTGCTGGCCAGCGGGTCGCAGGCACGGGCGGAGGCGATGGGCAAGGTGATGACCCAGCGTCACGGCCTGCCCTATCGGGTGGACGCCCATGGTGCCATCTTCCGGGTGCTGATCGGCCCCGTGCCTGCCGACCAGCAGGCCGCCACCCTGGAGAAAGTGCGCCAGGGGGGGCTGGAGCAAGCCTTCATCGTCCCCTGAGCGTCTCAGGCTCAAGCTGACCGAACCGCCCTCTGTGGCCCGCCATCACGTCGTTTCCCGGCGTGATGGCGGCAACGGAGGGAGAAAAAACCAGACCAGATGGCACGTCGGGCTTTGACCGACGGTCGCTTCTGGTATAGTGAAGCCCGCATTTTTAACTTGGGTTACCCCAACCAGGCACCAGGAATTTCAAGATGTCCAAATTTGCCCGTTCAGTTATTCTGGCCTCCCTGATAAGCGCCACCGCCCAGGCCAACACGCCTGTACCGACCCCGACGCCGAACGCCAACCCCGTGGTGGTTCCCGCCGCGCCGGAGATCTCCGCCAAGGCCCACATCCTGATCGACTACTACTCCGGTCAGGTACTGGCCGAGCAGAACGCCGAAGAGCGTCTGCCGCCCGCCAGTCTGACCAAGATGATGACCTCCTACATCATCGGCCAGGAGCTGCTGAAGGGGAACATCAAGCGCACCGACATGGTGACCATCAGCCAGAACGCCTGGTCCAAGAACTACTCCGACTCCTCCAAGATGTTCATCGAGGTGGGCAAGCAGGTCTCCGTCGATGACCTGAACAAGGGCATCATCATCCAGTCCGGCAACGACGCCTGCGTCGCCATGGCCGAATTCCTGGCGGGCAGCACCGACTCCTTCGCCAGTCTGATGAACAGCTGGGCCGCCAAGCTCGGCATGAACGACAGCCACTTCATGAACCCGCACGGTCTGGATGCGGAGGGTCACTACAGTACCGCTCACGACATGGCGCGCCTGGGCCAGGCCCTCATCCGCGACCTGCCGGAGGAGTACAAGATCTACGCCCAGAAATCCTTCGTGTTCAACGGCATCACCCAGCACAACCGCAACCGCCTGCTGTGGGATCAGTCCCTGCAGGTTGACGGCATCAAGACCGGTCACGTCAGCCAGGTCGGCTACAACCTGGTCTCCTCCGCCACCAACAACGAAGGCATGCGTCTGATCGCCGTGGTACTGGGCGCCAGCAGCGAAGCCTCCCGCGCCGCCGAGAGCAAGAAGCTGCTCACCTACGGTTTCCGCTTCTTCCAGAGCCTGACCCCCTACAAGGCCGGCACCGAGCTGGTGACCCAGAAGATCTGGATGGGCGACAAGCCAGAAGTGAAGCTGGGCGTCGACAAGGACGTCTCCGTGCTGGTCACCCGTGGCCAGGGCAACAACCTCAAGGCGGACTTCCAGCTCGAAAGCGAACTGAAGGCACCGCTGGCCAAGGGTCAGCGCGTCGGCACCGTGTTCCTCAAGCAAGGGGACAAGGAGATCAAGCAGGTACCGCTGGTCGCCCTGGAAGAGGTGCAAGAGGGTGGCCTGATGAGCCGTCTGTGGGACTACCTGGTGATGCTGGTTTCCAGCTGGTTCAAGTAATCCGCACGCAGGATCCCGACCAAACAGCGGCGCCAACAGGCGCCGCTGCTGTCTTTTTGGGGTCGGGCCAGTCAATAACCCTGTAAACTGCAGGTTCCGCCGACTGACGATTTGTGGTAAAAAGCAGCACCTCCATCCCTTGTCTGCCGGTCCGGCCTTGATCCCGGCCCGGGCAATGCCCATATACACTTGAGCATTGCCCCGCACAGACGGGGGCATGGCGGCCCCGAGGGGCCAACGGCCATTAGCCACAAGCAAGAAAGTCGTCTCGCGACGACCGCAAAAGGTGAGTAAATGAATACCAAGTTTGATGAACTGCTGGAGTTCCCCTGCAAGTTCCCGTTCAAGGTGCTCGGCGTTGCCGACCCGGCCCTGCCGGACATGGTGGTGGAAGTGCTGCAGCAGCACGCCCCCGGCACCTACAGCCCGACCGTCCAGCCCAGCTCCAAGGGCAACTATCACTCGGTCCGGGTCACTGTGACTGCCCAGAGCAAGGAACATATCGAAGCCATGTATACCGCCCTCGGCAACATAGAACTGGTTCGCTACGTCCTGTAAGTCGCCTCTTTCGCCCCGCCACCGGGGCGACTGATTATTTGCCGCCGGCGACCAGCGCCGTGCCGGCCGACCCAAGCGCCTGTCAGTGAGGAAAGATGTCACCCCAAACTCCCGCCGAGTCATCACAGTCCACCAGCCAGCTGCTGGTGAGACAGCTGGGCCGTCGTCCCTACCAGCCGGTATGGGATGCCATGAAGGCCTTCACCGACAGCCGCACCCCCGACACCCCGGACGAGTTCTGGGTGGTGGAGCATGACCCCGTCTACACCCAGGGGCAGGCCGGCAAGGCCGAACACCTGCTCGCCCCCGGCGACATCCCGGTGGTGCAGAGCGATCGCGGCGGTCAGGTGACCTATCACGGCCCGGGCCAGCTGGTGCTTTACGTGCTGGTGGACGTGCGCCGCAGCAAGCTGACGGTGCGCGAGCTGGTGACCTGCCTGGAGACCGCCATCATCAACACCCTGGCCAACAGCGACATCAGCGCCTATGCCAAGGCCGATGCCCCCGGGGTCTACGTGAAGAACGAGCTCGGCATGGAGGCCAAACTGGCCTCCCTTGGCCTGCGCATTCGCAAGGGGTGCTCGTTCCACGGGCTGGCCCTCAACATCAACATGGACATGACCCCCTTCCTGCGCATCAACCCGTGCGGCTATGCGGGCATGGCCATGACCCAGACCAGCGCCCTGGGCGGCCCGCAGAGCGTGGCCGAGGCGCAATCCATCCTGGTGGCCGAACTGGCCCGCCTGATTGGTTATCAAACAATAACAAACACCGAGAGTGAATCATGAGCAAACCCGTTCGTATGGAGCCGGGCGTCAAGCTGCGCGATGGCGACAAGATGGCCCTGATCCCGGTGAAATTCATGCCGGATCCCAACGAGGAAGTGCTGCGCAAGCCTGACTGGATGCGGATCAAGCTGCCACCGTCGAGCCAGAAGATCGAGCACATCAAGAGCACCCTGCGCAAGAACAAGCTGCACTCGGTGTGTGAAGAAGCCTCCTGCCCCAACCTGGCTGAGTGCTTCAACCATGGCACCGCCACCTTCATGATCATGGGCGCCATCTGCACCCGTCGTTGCCCCTTCTGCGACGTGGCCCACGGCCGCCCGCTGGCGCTCGACCCGGAAGAGCCGAAGAAGCTGGCGCTGACCATCAAGGAGATGGGGCTGAAATACGTGGTGATCACCTCGGTGGACCGCGACGATCTGCGCGACGGCGGTGCCCAGCACTTCGCCGACTGCATCAAGCAGATCCGCGAGCACAGCCCGCAGACCCGCATCGAGATCCTGACCCCGGACTTCCGTGGCCGGATGGAGCAGGCACTGGAGGTGTTCCGCGAGACCCCGCCTGACGTCTTCAACCACAACCTGGAAACCGCCCCGCGCATGTACCGGGTCGCCCGCCCGGGTGCCGACTACAAGTGGTCGCTGGAGCTGCTGCGCCGCATCAAGGAGATGCACCCCCATGTGCCGACCAAATCCGGCGTCATGATGGGTCTGGGCGAAACCAATGAAGAGATAGTCCAGGTGCTCAAGGACCTGCGCGAGCACGGCGTCAACATGCTGACCCTGGGTCAGTACCTGCAGCCGAGCCGCCACCACCTGCCGGTGAAGCGCTACGTGCCGCCCGCAGAGTTCGATGAGCTCAAAGATGTGGCCATGGAGCTCGGCTTCAGCCACGCCGCCTGCGGTCCCTTCGTGCGATCCTCCTACCACGCGGATCTGCAGGCCAAGGGGGAAGAGGTCAAATAAGCCTCTGCCCACCGACAGCAAAAGAGCGCCTTGTGGCGCTCTTTTTTATGCAAGTCGCAAAGCACATCCTGCTGGTTGGCGCCCCCGAAACGGGCATGTCGAGGGGCCTTGGTCGCTGTTATGATGTGGCGCCGTTATCGTCAACCGCCCAGGATTCGCCATGTCTCAAACCCGCCTCTTCATCGTGCACGGTTATACCGCCTCCCCCGACGCTCACTGGTTTCCCTGGCTCAAGGCCGAGCTCGAGGCCCGGGATGTCCGGGTCGAGGTGCTGGCCATGCCTGACCCCCACCACCCAAAGCCCGCCACCTGGGACGCGGCCATAGACAGCCTGGTGCGGGATCACGACGAGCGCACCTTTCTGCTCGGCCACAGCCTCGGCTGCATCACCATACTGCGCCAGCTCGACCGGCTGCCCGCCGGCAGCCAGGTGGGGGGGATCCTGCTGGTGTCCGGTTTCGATCAGCCGCTGCACACCCTGCCGGAGCTGGATCCCTTCATGACCCCGGACTATGACCCGGCCCGTATCATGGCGCTGGCACCCCGCCGGGTGGTGATCGCCTCCCGGGATGATGCCATCGTGCCCTATCCCTACAGCCAGCACCTGAGCGAGCGGCTGGCTGCGCCGCTCTACAGCCTGGAGCATGGTGGCCACTTCCTCGACCGGGACGGCTTTCTGACCCTGCCGCTGGTGCGTGACCGGCTGCTCGCCATGCTGGCGGAGGGCTGAGGCAGACAACAACGGCCACCAGGGTGGCCGTTGTTGTTTTCGACCCGGCTAGAACGACATGCCGGAGAAGGACATGAAGCCAAGCGACATCAGCCCGGCCACGATGAAGGTGATGCCAATCCCCCTCAACCCCTCAGGCACATCCGCATACTTCATCTTCTGGCGCAGGCCGGCGATGGCGACGATGGCCAGCAGCCAGCCCAGGCCTGAGCCCGCTCCATACACCACGGATTCGATGAAGTCGTAGTCCCGCTGCGCCATGAACATCACCCCGCCGAAGATGGCGCAGTGCACCGTCAGCAGCGGCAGATAGATGCCGAGCGCGTGATAAAGCGCCGGAAAGTGCTTGTCCAACACCATTTCCATCACCTGCACCAGCGCCGCCAGCACCCCGATGTAGACGATGAAATCGAGAAAGCTCAGATCAAACTCGCCGAGAAAGGTACTCTCCGGGCGCAGGATATGGCGGTAGATCAAGTTGTTGAGAGGGATGGCGATCACCATGACCACCAGCACCGTCAGGCCAAGGCCGAAGGCGGTGTTGATGTTCTTGGAAACGGCCAGGAAGGTGCACATGCCAAGGAAGAAGGCCAGCGCCAGGTTTTCCACAAAGATCGATTGAATGAAGAGGTTTACGTAATAGTCCATCGGGTCGGCTCACAACGGGTACGAACGGGAGCGCCTCCCTGCGCGCAAGCGGGCACGAAGGCGGTGCAAGAGGCGCCGGATCGGAGCCTGGCCCGCAGGCAGTACTCTGTGGCTGGGATCAGGATCGGATCGAACGGGCGCGTGGCGTGCAGCCGGCCTCTAGTCGCTGTGGCAGAACCGAAATTGCAGATGGTGGCAGCATCGCAGCCGCCGATGCAGATAGCCGAAGTGGTCGGCCAGCTGCCTGAGGTAGATGAGGGGCAGGAAGAACAGCAGGCCGCTGAGCAGGCCGAGGATCTCGTGCTGGAACCAGGCCAGCAGCATCTGGTAGAGCTCGGCATGAGCGGCCCCTTCCAGTCGTCGCCCCTGCTCGAAGCCGAGGCGCCACTGGGAGGCTGGCGGCAGGCTGGCGCTGTCGAGCAGCCCCCGCTGGGCCGGCTCGTGCAGCTGCATCGAGCCCTCCTGCCCTCCCTTTGCCGGCCCCGGGGTTGCAACGACCCCTGCCGCGGCAGAGGCGGCAAGCCAGAGAAGGCAGGCGATGGCGAGGGCCATCGACCAGGTCGACAGTCGGCCAAGGGGCAGCAAGGGATGCATCCGGTTCAAACAAAGAGGAACAAGAGGGGCGAATTTATCACAATTCCTAGATTTATTGAATTTACCATATGGTAAATCAGCTTTAATCGATGCTAAAAACCCTGATTATCAAAAAATCCAGCAATTAAAAACCACCATGATAGCAAGCGCCATGACGCCTGCTCTCATGGTGAGGACTCACCCCTGCTCAAAGGCCTGATGGTAGCGCACTTCACCACTGGGCATGGCAGCGCCGAACGAGCGGGCCATGAAGTACTCGGCCGGCACGCCGGGCAGCGTCAACCCCGGCTCGGACACGAAGCCGAAACGACCGTAGAAGCCGGGATCCCCCAGCACCACGCAACCTGCCGCCCCCATCCCCTTGAGCTCGGCCAGACCCGCCTCCATCAGCCGTGAACCCAGTCCCTTGCCGTGCAGCTCGGGGGAGACGGAAATGGGGCCAAGGCCATACCAGTGCGGGCTGCCATCGCTGATGGTCACCGGCGAGAAGCAGAGGTGGCCGACCACTCGCCCCGCCTGCTCCGCCACCAGCGACAGGCTGAGTGCCCCGGCCTGGCGCAGGTCGCGCACGATCAGCTGCTCGTTGTGATCGGTATGGGGGGCCTTGAGGAATGCGGCCACGGTCACCGCTTCAATGGCGTCATGATCGGCGCCCGTTTCGGGTCGAATGAGGATGTTCATAAGGTTTTCTCCGCTTGCTCTCTTTCAATGGATGGCCTGATCAGACTGCCTGCAGGCAGCAGATCACATAGCCGTAGCTGCCCAGGTATTGGCGGTGGATGGCCACTTCCCGGCTCAGATCCTGCCAGGCTGGGCTATCCCCCAGCTCGGCGCGATGGCGCGCCAGATTGCGCTCGATGGGATCCAGATAGTTGTGCCAGGCCCTTTGCGGCAACTGGGTGTGCCACAGGCAGCGATACCCCGCCTCCTGCACCGTCTTGAGCAGGCCAGCCAGGGTCTGCATGGCGGGATAATCCCGTTGCCAGAACGCCAGCGCCTCCTCTGGCGGCGTGTCTATCAGCCACACCAGGTCGCTCAGCACGATGCAGGCATCAGGGCCGGCAAGGTGCGCCCGCCAGGCTTTGAGCGCATTGGCCACCCCTATGGTGTAGGCGCTCCCTTCGGCCCAGATAAGGTCGGCGGGGGCCAGCTCCACCGGCAGCGCCGCCATGTTGGCGCACAGGGTGGTGACCTGCTCAAAGCCAGCCGCGCTGGCCGATCTGGCCACAGCGGCCAGCGCCTCCTCGTCGAGATCGATGGCCACGATGGCGGCATCCGTCACCTGTGCCAGCGCCATTGTGGCGGCGCCGCGCCCGCAGCCCATGTCGAGGATCCGGCGCGGTTGAATAGGCAGCGCGGCAAACTGCTGCTGGGTGAAGGTGCGATCTCCCGGTCCCCAATAGCTCATGCCATCCAGCAACTGTTTAAAATCCTGGATGTAGCGATCATGCTCGTTCATGTCTTTGCTCAGCCACTGCAGGTGATAACGCTCCTTTTCACTGAATCCCTGCTTCATCACCCAGTCGAAGTAGGCCTGCGGGGCTTGATGCTGCAGTTGCAACTGCCAGGCCTTGAACTCGTCGCCGGAGTGCACACGCAAACCGGCGAGATCCGCCAGCAGATCCCTGGCGCGTTGCATCCGCGCCAGCTCTTCATCCAGCTCCTTGACCCGGGTCTGCAGCGTTGCCTGCTCCAGCTCGCCCGCCAGGCAATCGAGGCACTGCTTGAGGCTGAGCCCGCCGGCCTGCAGGGCCTGTACCATCCGCAACCGCTGCAGATCTTCATCGTCGTAGTGGCGATAACCGTTGGCGCCCCTCGTTCCCACAATCACCCCCAGCTTCTCGTAATAAAGCAGGGTGGAGCGGGCCAGGCCGCAGCGCCTGGCCAGTTCGGATATTTTCATGACAGCGACTCGCAGTGGGGTCCGTGACCCGATGAAGGGAAGCTTAAACTGTGAAGCAATAGACGGGTCAACGGCAAAATCCGGGTTAACACCATAAAAAACGGCCACCCTGAGGTGGCCGTCATCGGCAGCAAGAGAGACTCACGGATCAGAGGCCGGCGGCTTCCAGATGCTCCACCAGCAGCTGCACGCTGCGGTTGCCGCGCCACTCGTTGACATCGAGCCGATAGACCAGCCGCACCCGTTTGACCGAGGCATCGGGCCAGCGCTGCAAGTCGACCCCGAAGGCGATGGCATCCACCGCGTGGCCGGAATCCGTGGTCAGCATCATCTTGAGGTGCTTCTCCCCCACCAGCCGCTGCTGCACCAGCACGAACTCGCCGTCGAAGAGCGGCTCGGGGAAGGCCTGACCCCAGGGGCCGGAGGCACGAATAAGTTCCGCCAGCTCGAGGGTGAGCTCGTCCGGCAGCAGTTCGCCGTCGGTGAGCAGCACCCCGGTCAAGAGCTCAGGGGTCACCAGCTCGCCGATGACCGCCTCGAACGCCCGCCCGAAGGCCTCGATATTAGCCTTGGGCAGGGTCAGCCCGGCCGCCATGGCGTGGCCGCCAAACTTGCCCATCAGGCCGGGGTGACGGGTATCGAGCAGTTCCAGCGCATCGCGCAGGTGCACCCCGGGGATGGAGCGCCCGGAGCCCTTGAGCTCGGTCTCGCTGCTCTCGGCAAACGCGATGACCGGGCGGTAGTACTTCTCCTTCACCTTGGAGGCCACCAGCCCCACCACCCCCTGATGCCACTCGTCCCGGTGCAGCACGATACCGGAGGGCACCTCGCCATCACGAAAACGGATCTGCTCCAGGGTGGCCAGCGCCTCCTGCTGCATCCCCTGCTCGATCTCCTTGCGCTCCTGGTTGAGGCTGTCCATTTCGGAGGCGAGCTGGCGCGCCAGGTTGAGGTCGTCACTCAGCAGGCAGGCGACCCCGAGGGACATGTCGTCGAGCCGGCCCACCGCGTTGAGGCGCGGCCCCAGCGCAAAGCCGAGATCGGCGGCGCACAGGCGACGACCGTCGCGGCCAGACACGTCCACCAGCGCCTGGATGCCGGGGCGGCAGCGGCCGGCCCGGATCCGCTGCAGGCCCTGATGGACCAGGATGCGGTTGTTGCCATCGAGCGCCACCACGTCGGCCACGGTGCCAAGGGCCACCAGATCCAGGTAATCCGCCACGTTGGGGGCGCGCAGCCCTTGGCGCTCATACCAGCCGCTCTGGCGCAGATGGGTGTTGAGGGCCGCCATCAGATAGAAGGCGACCCCGACCCCGGCCAGCGACTTGGAGGGAAAGTCGCAGCCATGCTGGTTGGGGTTCACTATCGCGTCGGCGTCAGGCAGCTCCTGGCCCGGCAAATGGTGATCGGTAACCAGTACCTGCATGCCGGCCGCCTTGGCTGCCGCCACCCCGGCGATGCTGGAGATGCCGTTGTCCACCGTGATGAGGAACTCGGCGCCGCGGGCCACCGCCAGCTCGACGATCTCGGGGGTGAGGCCATACCCGAACTCGAAGCGGTTGGGCACCAGAAAATCGATGTGGCGGCCACCCATGGCGCGCAGGGCCAGCACACACAGGGCCGAGCTGGTGGCACCGTCACAATCGAAGTCGCCGACGATGAGAATGCGCTTTTGCGCCGTCAGCGCCTCGGCCAGCAGGGGCACTGCCTGCGCCATGCCGAACAGGCGCTGGGGTGGCAGCAGCTGATTGGCGCTGCGCTCCAGCAGGGCAGGGTCTTCGACTCCACGGCTGGCGAAGATTTGCCGCAGCAAGGGATGAAGGGTGGCGGGCAGATGGGAATCATCCACGCGCGGACGACGACGGATTAGCAGGGGCATCGATGTGATCCAGTATCTTGAGCAGTTGTTCAGGGCTCTGATAACCGCGCAGCAGGTCGCCATTTGGCAGGACCCAGCTCGGCAGTGCCTTGATCCCGAGCCACTGGCTCAGGCCGATATGATGGGCAAGGATCTCATTACAGCCGCTCTCAGGCAAACGATCACTGAGGTCGAGTTCGCGCAGCAGCCCGGGATCGCACCAGCGCGCCTGCGCCTCGGCCAGATCGGCAAAGGGGCCAAGCACCGGCAGCAGCTGCACGCTCACCCCCCTCGCCTGCAAGGCGGACAGCTCATCCAGGGTGGTGCGACAGCCGCGGCAGGCGAGATCGGTAAACAGGGTGAGGCGGTGGCGCTCGGGCACGGCCTTGAGCTGCATCCGCCGCTCGCCGATCTGGGCCAGGGCCAGCTGCCGCTGTTGACGCTGGCCCAGCATGGTGAGGTTCTTCATGTCGTGGGCCAGATCCAGCATGGTGCCCAGCAGCACATGGTCGCCCCTGGCATCGGTATAGAGGGGCCCCTGCGCCGTGCCCAGCAGATAGAGGCCGGAGACCGGCGTCTCGTCCACCAGGTAGACCTGTACCCCGAGCCGCCGCTCTATGGTCTGTTTCAACAGTTGGGGATCCATCCCCGCGCTGACGGCAAAAGAGCCCAGCAGCATCATTCCCAGCAGTAAATAGTGCACTTTTTTACTCACTTGGCATGAACGAATGGACTCACAAGGTTACTCAGCAAATATGCTCGCCTCAACTGCTTAATTACTGATTGGTTAATAGAAGGGTCGCAAAAAAATCCCGATCTGACAGGTTGCCAATCGGGCAAAGCCCCAGCAAGCTAACCGGGACGACAGGAAACACGACGGTCATCCTCTGTTTTCCTGATGCTTTATTATTCAAACACCAGGGCGGTCCAGGCCGCTGCTAGCCCATTTTTGGAGGGGAAAATGAGTCTGATTCAAGAGTTCAAGGCCTTTGCATCCAGAGGCAACGTCATCGACATGGCGGTCGGTATCATCATCGGGGCCGCCTTCGGCAAGATCGTCTCCTCCTTCGTCGGTGACGTGATCATGCCGCCCATCGGCCTGATCCTGGGGGGCGTGGACTTCAGCGACCTCGCCGTGACCCTGAAGGCCGCCGAGGGCAGTGCGCCGGCCGTGGTCATCGCCTACGGCAAGTTCATCCAGACCATCATCGACTTCCTGATCATCTCCTTCGCCATCTTCATGGGGCTCAAGGCCATCAACACCCTGAAGAAGAAGCAGGAAGAGGAAGCTGCGGCACCGGCCGGCCCCACCAAGGATCAGGAGCTGCTGACCGAGATCCGCGATCTGCTCAAATCCCAACAGGGAAAATAAGCGCCAGCTCCTGTCGTGTACTGGAAAAAAACCGCCTTCGGGCGGTTTTTTAGCTACATCAGCAACGGAACACTTTACACTTGGCATCACCCAGACCCTGATCTGCATCCGCCCCCATCCCACGCACATCATGCTTGAATGAATGTAAACCTACAGGAATCATCGCCATGACATCCCCGACAGTGAAGACCAGAGCGAAACATGGTTTCATTCTGCGCTATTTGCTGTTGCTCTCCCTGCCCCTGCTATTGATGACAGCCAGCAACCTCTATCTGTTTTTCATCAAACAACAGAACGTAGTACGCGAGCGCATGGAGTTTTTCAGCAGCAGTACGGCCCAGCAATGGGACAACGCGCTGAGCTCGGTCGAAGAGCAACTCAATATTCTGGCGGTGGATCTCGCCAACCATGACGGCGTGCTCCCGCCAGAAATGCGGGCGCGGCACTACTCGGTGTGGCAGCAGCTCAGCCGCTCGGGCAGCCTGCTGAAGGGGCTCTACTATGTGCAGCGGGACAATACCCTGGTCAACTTCAACCACCAGCTCCCCCCTTCCCCCCAGGCAATGGCCAAACAAGCATGGTATCTGGATGCCATCCATACGCCGGGGATCAATATCTGGAGTGCCCCCTATCTCGACACCGTCCAGCACATTCCGGTGGTGACCCTGTCGCGGGCGGTCTTGAACCACAGCGGCAAGATAGTGGCCGTGATTGGCCTGGACGTCGAGCTGTCGCGAGTCTCGGACCGGATCGGGCGCATGCTGCAGGGCGGCAAGCAGATGACTTACCAGCTCTACGATCGCAGGTATCAGCGCATCGTGGCGCACAGCAACCCGCTGCTGAACGCCACCCCGCTCGACGAGCCCTGGTTATCCCGGCTTCAGGGGAAAAATGGCGCGATCCAGAGCCAGGATGACGAACTCATCGCCTACTACACCCTGGCCAACAACCCCGGCTGGCAGGTCATCATCATCTACCCCTTCAGCAACTCCTTCGTCATCAGGGAGCTGCTGCCCAACATGATGATGGGGCTGTTGCTGTCGCTGGTCATGTTCATCCTGGTGGCCGTCATCTTCCATCAGCGGCTGGAGAACACCATCGGCATGCTGGTGCAGGTGGTGCGCCAGCTGCGGGTCACCCCGCCGGGACAGCCCCTCATCATCCCCCGCATTCCGGGCATCGAGGAGCTGGAGGACGAGATCACCCTGATTTCGGACCAGATGCAGGCGGAGAGCGAGAAGGCCCAGCGCGATGCCCTGACCGGGCTCTACAACCGCCGCTACATGGACACCCTGCTGAGCGAGCTGCACCAGCAACATACCCCCTATGTGCTGGCCATCATCGACATCGACAACTTCAAGCTGATCAACGACCGCCATGGCCACCCCGCCGGCGACAGCGTGCTCAGACGCACCGCCTCCCTGGGCAGCCAGTTGCTGGAGGGCAAGGCCACCCTCTGCCGCTTTGGCGGCGAGGAGCTGGTCGCCATCTTCGAGCAGGGGCGGCTTAAGGAGGCACAGCAGCAGATGGATCAGTGGCGCCGGGCCATGGCCACGCAGAACTGGCGCGAACCGGGCTTGACCGTCACCTTCAGCGGTGGGCTGGCCGAGGCGCTGGATGCCCCGCCCGCCGAGGTGCTGGCCCGGGCGGATGCCGCCCTCTATCGCGCCAAGCAGGAGGGGAAAGATCGCCTCTGTCTGGCCTAGGCGCGCGGGTGGTGCTGGCCGTGCAGTGCCTTGAGCCGCTCGTTGGCCACGTGGGTGTAGATCTGGGTGGTGGAGAGATCCGCGTGGCCCAGCAGCATCTGCACCACCCGCAGGTCGGCGCCGTGGTTGAGCAGGTGGGTGGCGAAGGCGTGGCGCAGGGTGTGGGGAGATAGCTCCCCGCTGATGCCGGCCCGCAGGGCATAGAGCTTGATGCGGTGCCAGAAGGTCTGGCGGGTCATCATCTGGGCCCGCTTGGAGGGGAACACCACGTCCGAGCTGGTGCCCCCCAGCAGCAGGCCGCGACCCTCACGGTAATAGCGCTCCAGCCAGTGCACCGCCTCCTCCCCCATGGGAACCAGCCGCTCCTTGTTGCCCTTGCCCACCACCCGCACCAGCCCCTGGCGCAGGCTGACATGCTCGGCGGTCAGCCCCACCAGCTCGGAGACCCGCAGTCCGGTAGCGTAGAGCAGCTCGAGCATCGCCTTGTCGCGCAGCTCCAGCGGGTCATCCACCTGCGGCGCTTGCAGCAGCGCCTCCACCTCGGCTTCGCTGAGATCCGATGGCAGCTTCTTGGGCAGTTTGGGCCCCTCCAGCAGCACGGTGGGATCGTCGCTGCGCAGCTTCTCGCGGTTGAGATACTGGTAGAAGCGGCGCAGGGCCGACAGGAAGCGGGCCGTGCTGCTGGCCGCGAACTGCTGGTCCACCCGCCAGGCGAGGTAGTGCTGGATGTCGTCCAGCCCGGCCAGCAACAGGGAGCCCCCCTGCTCGTCGAGCCAGAGGGAGAATTTTTCCAGATCGCTGCGATAGGAGCTGACCGTATTGTCGGAGAGGCCCCGCTCCAGCCAGAGGGCGTCGAGAAACGGCTCGATCAGGGGATGGGATTCAGCTTTGCTCATGGTACGCCGCGCTCAGGGAAACAGGCCCCCATTGTAACGTGTCGACCCACCCGGCCCGCAAGGCAGGCTTGTCCATGGCCCGGCAAGAAGTGAAGCGCGCCGGGCAATCTGCTAGACTGGCGCCCACCCCGGGCGCCGCTGTGCCGGTCACGCCCCTTGCCTACTGCGATCAAGAGAAGAGCGATGAAGATAGGTTTGTTTTACGGCTCTACCACCTGCTACACCGAGATGGCCGCCGAGAAGATCCGCACCCTCATTGGCCCGGAGCTGGTCGATCTCCACAACATCAAGGACGTGCCCCTCATCCGCATGCAGGAGTACGACATCCTGATCCTGGGCATCTCCACCTGGGACTTCGGCGAGCTGCAGGAGGACTGGGAATCCCGCTGGGAAGACATTGCCGACCTGCATCTGGAGGGGCGCATCATCGCCCTGTTTGGCCTCGGCGATCAGCTGGGCTATGGCGAATGGTTCCAGGATGCTCTCGGCATGCTGCACGATCAGCTGGTGCCCAAGGGGGTCAAGCTGGTGGGCTACTGGCCCAACGAGGGGTACGAGTTCGACGCCTCCAAGGCGCTCATCGACGATGGTCGTCACTTCGTTGGCCTGGCCCTCGACGACGCCAATCAGTACGACCAGACCGAATCGCGCATCGAACAGTGGGTCGACCAGATTTTGAGCGAGATCCACGAACTGCTGTGACGCCGGGTTTTCTGACAGCAGTGGCGATGGCCCCCAGCCATCGCCCGCTTCCCGCACGGCATGTCGAAAAAGGCCTTGTGACTGGCCCCTTGAACAGACGTCAGCTGCGACACTTCCCCGCCTGCCGCCTCAGGTTTCGGACCACCGGGCGCATAAATCGCACCGATTTTCTCAATCGGTATCATCGCATGACGCTATAGCGACTTTTTTATGCTGGTCTGCAACAATGGAAGCGACACCCCATAACAATCACAGCCGGGTGTCGGAAGCAAACGGACAGACCAGAAAAGGACATTCTATGACCCCATTCTCCCTGTTGGCCCCCGCCATCGCCCGCGACGTGCTCGATCACGCGCTGGCGCTGGGCGCCGACTTCGCCGAGCTGTTTGTGGAGCGCAAGCGCCGCAGCCAGCTCAGCCTGCTCTCAAGCCAGATAGAAAATATCAGCGGCGGCCTCGATTTCGGCATCGGCGTGCGCCTGTGCTACGGCCACAAGGTGCTCTACGGCTACACCAACCTGGCCGATCGCAACGAACTCTTGCGCATCGTCACCCTGCTGGCGGCCAAGGACAGGCGTGACCCCGTGGTCACCGCCACCGCCTTCGATTTCACCCGCCTGAACGATCGCAACCCGATCGCCCTGCCCCTGTCGGCCGACAAGCTGCTGGAGCAGAAGATCGCCTACCTGCACGCCATGGATGCCGCGGCCCGCGCCGAGAGCGACAAGGTGAGCCAGTTTGCCGGCAACGTGCTGGGCTGGGAGCAGGAGGTGGAGATCTTCAACAGCGAAGGGGTGCAGGTGAGCGATCGCCGCCACTACAACCGCATCATGGCCCAGACCATCGCCGCCCTTGGCAGCGAGCAGAGCGTCGGTTATGAAGCCCCCGGCGCCATGATGGGCTGGGAGCACGCCGCCAGTATCGATCCCCGCGAGCTGGCCCTCACCGCCACCCGCCAGGCGCTGGTGAAGCTGGGGGCGGCTCCCTGCCCGAGCGGCAAGCTGCCGGTCATCATGGAGAACGGCTTTGGTGGCGTCATCTTCCACGAGGCGTGCGGCCACCTGCTGGAGACCACCTCGGTGGCCAAGAAGGCCTCGGTGTTCCACGACAAGATGGGCCAGCTCATCGCCAATCCGGCGGTCAGCGCGGTGGATGAAGGCTTGCAGGGCAACGCCTGGGGCTCCATCAACGTCGATGACGAGGGAATGGCGACCCAGCACACCCAGCTCATCAAGGATGGCGTGCTCACCGGCTTCCTGGTGGACCGGATGGGGGCCCTTCGCACCGGCTACGCCCGTACCGGCTCCGGGCGCCGTGAATCCTACAAGTTCGCGCCGGCCTCGCGCATGCGCAACACCTATATCGAGCCGGGCAATCACAGCCTGGACGAGATGCTGGCGACAGTGGAGCACGGCATCTATGCCAAGCGGATGGGGGGCGGCTCGGTGCAACCCGGCACCGGCGAGTTCAACTTCAACGTGCAGGAGGCCTACCTCATCGAGCACGGCAAGATCACCCGGCCCCTCAAGTCGGCCACCCTGATCGGCACAGGCCCGCAGGTATTGAAGGAGATCTCCATGGTGGGGCGCGATCTGGCCCTCTCCGCCGGCATGTGCGGCTCGGTCTCCGGCTCCATTCCCGCCTCGGTCGGCCAGCCGCCGCTCAAGGTTGACAATATCCTGGTCGGAGGGAACGCCTGATGAGCCAACTCGACATGAACCAACTGCTTGCCCGCCTGCTGGACCAGGTCGCCGACCTCGGTGCCGAGGCGGACGTCATCGCCAACCAGGACAAGGCCTTCTCTCTCAAGGCCGACAAGGGAGAGCTCAGCGAATACAAGGTCACCAGCAGCCAACAGATCGGTATTCGGCTGATAAAAGAGGGCCGGGTCGGCATCGCCTATTCGGAGTCTCTCGACGAGTCGGCGCTGGCCGCCATGGTGCAGGATGCGCTGGATGCCAGCCGCTTCGCCAAGGTGGACCCGGATCAGACCATCGCCGTGCAGCAGAGCCGGCTCATTACCGACTGCGCCGAGATCAATCAGCCCGACACCACCCCAGTGGAGGAGAAGATTGCCCTGGCCCTGCGCCTCGAGTCGGAGATGCTGGCGCTGCCGGACGTGACCGGCGCCCCCTACAACAGCTTCTTCGAGGGAGAGGGCCGGCTGTGGCTCGCCAACACCCAGGGCAGCCTCTGCCAGCATCAGGCATTCAGCGTCGGCTGCTACAGCTCCGCCCTCATCGAGCGCGACGGCCGTCAGTCAATGTTCTCCCAGGGGCAGTATGAGCGCCGCTTCGATGCGCTGGACAGCCAGACCCTCATCCAGCAGATCCACGCCGTGGCCGACGGCCTGCTGGCGGGAGACGCGGTGCCGAGCGGTCACTACAGCGCCATCTTCGACACCAATGCCCTGGCCAGCCTGTTCGGCTGCTTCCAGGCAGCGCTGTCGGGCAAGTGGGCCCAGCAGGGGATCAATCCTTGGCGGGGCAAGCTGGGCCAAAGCGTGGCTTCCCGCTGGCTCACCCTGGAGAGCCGGGCCTATATGCCGGGCGGCATGCACATCAAGGCCTTCGATGGCGAGGGTGCCGCCACCCGGGATCTGCTGCTGATCGGCGAAGGGGAGCTCAAGACCCTGCTGCACAACAGCGCCACCGCCCGCTACTTCGATGTGGCCAGCAACGGCTCGGCGGCCCGCAGCGCCCGCAGTGCGCTGGATGTCAGTCCGCGCCACCTGGTGTTCGGGCTCGGCCCCCACAGCGAGGCCGAGGCGCAAGCCGGCGAGTATCTGGAGCTGGTCAAGCTGGACGGCCTGCACTCCGGCGCCGATGCGGTGAGCGGCGACTTCTCGTTCGGCGCCTCCGGCTTCCTGTGCCGGGACGGCGTGCGGGTGGCCCCGGTACGCGGCATCACGGTGGCGGGCAACTTCTACCGCCTGCTGGGTGAGCTGGAAGCGGTCGGCAACCTGCTGCACCACGACGATGGCAAGAGCTTCTACGCGCCGCTTATCCGCTTCGGCGGGCTGAGCATTGCAGGCAACTAACTGTATATCGTGGGGAAAAGCCCCCAGATTCCCACCCGAAAGCGGCGCCATCAGGCGCCGCTTTTTTAGCTCTGGCGCTCCTCATGGGCCGCTCCTAACCTCTAGGAAGCTGTCTACGACCTGCCGCGAGAGGCCGTCAGCAAGGAACAGAGCCGCCGGTCGCATCGGCCGGCACATGCAGGAGATCACCAAGATGGACAATACCCTGGTCTGGGCCGACATTCCGACACGGGATCTGGATCGCGCCATGGCCTTCTACTCGGCCCTGCTCGACGTGCCGGTCACGCCGATACAGGAGGAGATCCGCTTCGCCATGCTGCGCCACGACGGCAACAACGCGGCGGCCTGTCTCGGTCCCATGGACAAGTACCACCAGCCGGGGCACTCGGGCCCCCTCATCTACCTCGCCCTGGGCGATCGCCTGCAGGAGGCCGAGCAGCTGGTGCCCAGCATCGGCGGACGGGTGCTCGAGCCCCTGCACAGCATCGGCAGCGGCCATGGCTCACGGGTCATCATCGAAGATACCGAGGGCAACTGGCTGGCCCTCTATGCCCCGCCGGCCGGCTGATGACGGCGGCTCCCAGAAACAACAACGGCGACCTGATGGTCGCCGTTGTGCATGAGCCAGTCTCCCGGGTCATCAGACCTGCGGGTTGAGACGGGTCGGCATGCCGGTACGCTGTTCCAGCACCTGTTTGACCACGTTGGAGTCGCTCTCCGCGTGGGCGATGAAGCGAGTGGTGGCCGGGGTCATGGGCAGCGGCACGGAGGCGGTGGAGTTGAACTCCTCCTCGGTGCGCGACAGCGGCTCGTGTACTTCCATGTAGCGGCTGCCATCCGGCTCGACCGTGGTCTTGACCGGCTGGTTGACGAACTGGACGCGGGTGCCGACCGGCACGTGGTCGAACAGATACTTGATGTCGTCGGCACGCAGGCGCACACAGCCGCTGCTCACCCGCAGGCCGATGCCGAAGGTGGCGTTGGTGCCGTGGATGGCGTACAGGTTGCCGATGTAGAGCGCGTGCAGGCCCATGGGGTTGTCCGGGCCGGCCGGCCAGACCGCAGGCAGGGTCTTGCCCTGGGCGGCATAGCGGCGACGGATGTTCTCGGTCGGGGTCCAGGTCGGGTTGGCACGCTTGCGCTCAACCTTGGTGATCCAGTTCTCCGGGGTGTTGACCCCCAGCTGGCCGATGCCGATGGGCAGTACCTGCACCACGTTCTTGCCTTTCGGGTAGTAGTAGAGACGCATCTCGGCCACGTTGATGACGATCCCTTCGCGGGGAGCGTTGGGCAGGATCAGCTGATGGGGAATGATCAGCTTGCTGCCAGCCTTGGGCAGGTAGGGGTCGACGCCCGGGTTGGCTTCCATGATGTTGGTCAGACCCAGCTGGAAGTCAGAGGCGATCTGCTCCAGCGGACGGTTGTCCGCGGGCACCACGTATTCCTGGTTCTCGCCGATCAGGCGGCTGTTGGCGGCGGGCAGCTGGTATTCAACGGCGGCAGCCTGCTGGCCGGCCAGTGCCAGCGTACATAAAAGAGCCGAAGCGGCAATGCGAAGGGGATTCATAAAATTCCTGTGTGGTTTCCTGTACCAAGTTGGCCGAAGGCCGTGTCATCCTCGGTTGCGCCGGGGCGCAAAGGTGGCGTCCGCGGTCGATTACCGAGCGCGCATTCTTTCCTGAGTCGGCCAAAATTTCAACGTCGAAAACGCTCTTTTTTGCATGAAAAAGCGCATCCGGCGCCACTGGCGCAGCCTGCTGTCATGATGGCCACGCTAGCAGCCACAAACTGAGCAGAAGCTGAACAAAAAGGGAGGCCGCCTGGCCTCCCCTTCATCACGGTATCAAGGTCGTCCGCCGAGCAGATCCGCCACGCTCGCGGCGATGGCGGCGCGGCCATCGAGCGCCGCCATCTCCTCGGCCAGCAGCCGCGCCCGGGCGCGGTAGCGCGGCTCGCCAACCACCTTGCGTACCGCCGTGGCCACCATGGCCGCCGTCGGCTCGTTGCAGTGCAGATTGATGCCGGCCCCGCTCCAGGCCACCCGGGTCGCCACCTCCGCCTTGTCCTCTCCGGTGCCCGCCACCACCAGCGGCACCCCGTGGGCCAGCGCGGACTGCACCGAACCGTAGCCGCCATTGGTCACCAGGGCGGCGGCGCGAGGCAGCGCCAGCTCGAACGGCACGTGGTCGGTGACGATGGCATTGGCCGGGATGGCATAGCCCAGCAGCGCCGGATCCCGCCCGCCGGTGGTCAGCAGCAGTTGCAGCTCGTCACCAGCCAGCCCCTGCATGGCCGGCAGCAGTAACTGCCCCAGATCCACGTTTGCCAGAGTGCCCTGGCTGACGATGACCAACGGCCGCTCATCGAGCCTCTCCCACCAGGGCGGCGGCGTCAGCTCAAGCCGGGGTGGCTGCAGTGAGCCGACATAACGGATCACCCCCTCGAGCTCCGGCCGCTCGTATTCAAAGCCGGCGCAGGAGAGCTGCAAGAAGGCATCGGGGGCCGTCACCATCACGTCGGTGAAGGGGGCCGTCAGCGGTGGCGCCCCCGCCTCGGCCAGGGCGGCATCGAAGCGCTGTTGCACCTCTCTTTGCAGTTGCCGGGTCGGCTCATCGAGCCAGGGCAGCTCGCCAAGGGAGCGGCGCAGCTCGGGGGGAATGCGTGGGCCGTAGAAGATGGCGTCCGGACTCGAGTAAGAGACAGGGTTCACCCCCAGCATCAGGATCGGCACCGGCCGGCCATGGGGCTGCTGCAGCAAGGGCAGCACGCCGTAGAAGCCGTTCTCCACCAGCAGCAGATCCACCCCCTCCGCCGCGATCAGCGCCCGCAGCTGCCTGTCGTGCTGCGCCATGGGGGCGGCGAAGAAACGCTTGAGCGCCAGCGCCATCTGGGCGGTACCGCTCAGGCTGGCCCGCTCGGGAAAGTGCCGCTCCAGCGCCCGGTAGTCAAAGTCCACCTCGGGGGCGAAGGGCACGAACTCGGCGCCGGTGTCACGGATGCGCTGCTCGAACAGGGCGCCGCACAGCATCAGCACTCTATGCCCCTGCGCCACCAGCAGACGGGCCACCGCCAGCATGGGATTGACGTGGCCCGGGGTGGCGGTGGCCGCCAGCAAAATGGTCGCCATCACGCCGCCCCTTGCGGCGCCAGCGCCGGGTTGAGGCAGACCGGGCTGGCCTGGATGTGGACCCGCTGGATGTGGCGCGCGGAGCGGGCGGTGAACCCCTCGCGGCCGTGTAGCAGGCCGAGGTTGTCGGCGATCACCACGTCTCCCCCTTGCCACTGGTGGGCATAGAAGTAGCGCGGGTCGTAGAGCCGCTGGTGCAGATCCTGCAGAAAAGCGGCCTGCTCGGCCGGCGCCACCCCCTCGATGTCGAGGGCATGCTGGTTGAGAAAACGCACTCCCTCGCGCGGCGGTTCGTTGTAGCGCAGCACCGTCTCGCCGCTCACCGGGTGGGGCACCAGCAGTGGCGAGCGCACCTGGCCGCCGTAGTGCACCACCTGCTTGATGCGATAGGTGATGTGCACCCGCTCCCAGCGGGCCAGCCGCTCGCCGTCGAGCTCGGTGAGCAGCTGGCGGGTATTGATGAAGGTGGTGCGCCCCCCTTCGTCCGCCGCCGGGGCGTGCACGCAGTGAAACAGCTGGAACTCGGGCAGGGTCGGCTTGTACATGCCGTCCCAGTGCAGCGGCACATAGCTGGAGTCGAAGATGTGATCGGTGGCGTTTTCGTGCTCCTTCACGTCCAGCACGGCGCCGAAGGGCCACATCATGATCTCGCCCCACTCCTCGCCGTAGCGGGTCAGCCGCTCGGCATCGGTGAAGCCCGACTCGAACCCGCGCAGGATCAGCACGCCGTGGCGGCGGGCCAGCTCGCGCAGCGCCTCGATAGCCAGGCTCTGCACCGGCTGGCCGTTGCGGGCCGGTTCAATCAGCAGGCCGAACGGGGCCTGTGGCAGGATGCGGCAGCGCTCGCCGCCGAGGGTAACGATGGATGCAGTCATGGGAAACTCCTCAGGCGGCGGCCTGCTTGCCGTTGATCAGGTAGTGGCTCGGACGGCCGTGGATGTGGACCAGCTCATGCTCCATCGCCAGCACGTCGCGCCGCTTCATCAGCACGAACTGGCCATCCAGGTTGGCCGCCACCCCGTGCCAGGGGGTGAGCCAGTCATCCCGGGTCGGCAGCATGTGGATGCCCATCTTCAGGCTGTGGCTCGCCTGGGGGTGGATGGAGAGGCGGATCGCCTCGGGGAAGCGCTCCGCCAGCAGGTTGCCCCAGGCGCGGCTGCGCTGGATCACCGCATGAGTGCGCCCCTTGGCATCCCGCTGCAGCGCCGTGTTGGAGAGCGGGGTGTCCGGCAGCTGGCTGTCTTCATAGAGGAAGCGGGTCATGGCGCGATAGAGGCGAATGCCCTCCTCGGTGCTTCTCACCTCCTGGGCAATCAGTTCCAGCGGCTCGGCGTAACGCTCCACCAGCTGTTCGCGCAGGGTGTCGAAGTCGCGGCTGGCGCAAAACTCGGCCATGCCCGCCACCATCCCCAGGTGGAAGACCCCGAGATGGGTCGCCCCCAGCTCCAGGATCAGCTGCTCGATATGGGCCTGATAGGCGTCGATGGCCGGATCCGCTACCCGGATGAGGTCACCGAACACGTGGCCGTCCGAGCAGATGAGGATCCGCATGCCGGGCGCGTAGTGCAGCTGGATGCGCTGGCAGAGGTGGTTGAGAAAACTGAGGGAGAGCCGCTCCGCCATGTCCGGCAGAGAGCCCAGCACCTTGTTAGGATTGGGCGACTTGGTGGGAAAGGCGGGCAACACGCAGAGGATGGTCTCGCCCCGCTCGATGAAGTCTTGCAGACGGGGGATCTGGATGGCGGCCACCTCTGCCTCCTCCTGCTGCCGATCCAGGATGGGATCGGGGAAGCGGCGGCGATAGGGCAACAGCTCGGCAAATATATTCTGGGCAATTTGATGGGAAGATAAACCACTCATTATTCCGGCTCCTTTGGCAGGATTAAAATCAATAAAGATGACTCTTTATCAATGCGTCCAGTCTCTGTTGTTATTATTTGCGTATCCGTTTGCTACCCAAACGAATCGAGAGAGGACAGTAGCCGAGATAAAGTCAGGCTATCAATTCGCCATTGATGTAAACAGCTTCAACCCTGCGCTAATAATCTTTACCGCATAAGCAATTCACATTTATCTATATGAATAAAAACAAAATAATTAATATTGAAGCGGTTACCAAAAACCCTTTTCCCAAAAAGTTCCCCAGCCTTTATTTTATTTGGTCACAAGTTGACTCAGCCATTATTTAGCAGCGCTTAATAATGATGGCGGCTCAACGGAATAATAGTGGCCATTTCGCCGAAAATATCGCAAGCAATTATTTATTCACATAATAAGCCGATGCGCCATGGCCGGGTTCCGGGATGGCGCAGACACAAAAAACCGGGTTGCCCCGGTTCTTTGCATCTCGTCCCAGCGACACTGCCTATGGTCGACCGAATCCCCTCAGGCCGGCACCGGCTCCGCCGCCAGATAGTCGAGGGCTGCCTGCCAGCCCATCCGGTAACCCTGCTCCAGCCTCGCCCGGTCGGTGGTCATGCGGCCGACCCGAAAGTTTGCCGGCGGCACTATGACCCGGATGCGGCAATCCGCCGGCGGCTGGCGGATGAAGTCGATGGCATCGTTGTAGCTTTGGTGACGCGACAGGCTGGCGCGAGCCAGCGCCGGCGTCTCGCGCAGCAGGTAGCGATGCAGGGCTGGCAGGCGCGGCGCCCGCTTGCGATAACCCAGCGGCCGGGAGAGCACCACTGTGATGTCGCGCGCCCCCTGCTCATAGGCGTGGCGCACCGGAATGGAGTCGGCCACCCCACCGTCCGTCATGGCCTCCCCGTCGATGCGCACGAAATCCCGGTAGACCAGCGGCACCGAGCAGGAGGCCTTGATCTGCTGCTCCAGCTCGGCGGCATTGGCCATGAGGTAGGCGGCCTGGCCGTCCGCTACCCGGGTGGTCACCACGGTCAGCGGCACCGGGTTGGCGGCAAAACGCGCCAGATCGAGCCGGCACTCGCGAATGGTAATGGCCCACAGCCAGTCGAGATCGAGCCAGTGGCCGCCACGCACGAACTTGGCCAGGTTGATGAACTCGGGACGGCAGGAGTAGTCGGTGATGACGTTGTGGTTGCGCCCCTGCTGGCCGGCCAGAAAGGCCGCCAGGTTGACCGCACCGGCCGACACCCCGATGCAGTGATCGAACGCCGTGCGCCCCTTGGCCAGAAACGCATCCAGCACCCCGGCGGCAAAAATGCCGCGCATGGCGCCCCCCTCGACCACCAGGGCCGTTTGTCGCCGACTCATCCCGCCTCCCCGTTTTGCTCTGTGAATGGTCTCACACTTTGGCCCATTCAGAGCCCGGCTGTCGACCGGGATCCCTATAATGGGCCCGCCTTCGCTCCCCATGAGCAAGGTATAACTTATTGATGCTACGGAATATTACAATGAAAAATATCAGCAAGTCCCTACTCGCGGCTGCCATTTCCCTCGGATTGATGGCAGGCTGTAACAGCCATAATGACTCCGAGACCCCGACCCCCATGGTTCGCTTCGCTACTTTCAATCTCTCCTTCGATCGCACCGCCGCCGGCATGCTCGCCGGTGAACTGGCCCTGAGCCGCACCGAGCAGGATGCCCTGCTGGCCCGCCTCGCCGACGGCACCTTGAACGGTGCCGAGAAGACCAAGGCCCTCGACGTGCAGCAGATCCGCAACATCGCCGAAATCATCCAGCGCACCCGGCCGGACGTGTTCCTGCTCAACGAATTCGACAATGACGGCAAGGGCAGCGACACCACGGACCTCAAAGCCTTCAACGACAACTACCTGGCCCATGCCCAGCACGACGAGGTGAAGGCCATCAGCTACCCAGTGCTGCAGAACTTCGCCACCAACACCGGCCTGATGAGCGGCCATGACCTCAACCTGGACGGCAAGGTCAACAACGGGCCGGACGACGCCTGGGGCTTTGGCAACTACCACGGCCAATACGCCTTCGCCGTGATGTCCCAGTACCCCATCGATACCAAGCAGATCCGCACCTTCCAGAAATTCAAGTGGAAGGACATGCCGGGCGAAACAAACCCCGTCATCGACGACTGCAACAATGCCAAGGCGCCGATCCCGGCCGGCCGCCAGTGCGGTGATGCTTGGTATGACGACGCCGCCTGGCAGGCCTTCCCGCTCTCGTCCAAGAACCACGCCGACGTGCCGGTGCGCATCAAGCGCGGCAACAAGGAGGAGGTGATCCACTTCCTCATCTCCCACCCCACTCCGCCCATCTTCGGCAACGCGGCGCGCCACAACGTCAAGCACAACCGGGCCGAAGTCGCCTTCTGGCAGGACTACGTGGAGACCGCCAGCTACATGGTGGATGACGCCGGCAAGGCCGGTGGCCTGCCCGCGGGTGCCAAGTTCGTCATCGCCGGCGATCTCAACGCCGATCCCCAGATTGGCGATGGCGATCTCACCGCCATTCAGGATCTGCACAACCATGTGCTGGTCAATCAGGCCGTCACCAACGGCGCCCTGATCCCGGTCAGCCAGGGCGGCCCCGAGTGCCTCGCCAGCCAGCCGGATCAGTGCAAGCGCAACAACAACCGCCCCACCCCGGAGCGCATCACCAGCAGCAGCGGCCTGCAGCTCGACCACGTGCTGCCCTCCGCCAATCTGAACGCGGTCGCCTCCGGCGTGTTCTGGCCGGCCAGCTTCGAGCCTGGCTATCACCTGGTGTATGACGCCAAGCTGGGCATCGCCAAGGGAGTCAGCTCGGATCACCGCCTGGTGTGGGTCGACTTCAAACTCGACTGATCACGCCAGACAGACCAAGGGGGCCTGCGGGCCCCCTTGTGCTTTTGTGGCCTCCGACGAAATTCAAAGAGGCCACTGACCCCGGATATCCT
Organism: Aeromonas sp. QDB20; assembly: GCF_027707805.1. Taxonomy (NCBI): domain Bacteria; kingdom Pseudomonadati; phylum Pseudomonadota; class Gammaproteobacteria; order Aeromonadales; family Aeromonadaceae; genus Aeromonas; species Aeromonas sp. QDB20. The sequence continues at coordinate 215,857 of NZ_JAPCJC010000006.1, forward strand.
CTGCTCTGCAGCCTCATCGCGCCCATATGCCACCCGCTCGGCACCATGGCGCCTGTCGCAGGACCACCAGTGCCGGGCCTCTCTTTGGTCAAAAAACGGTCTCATCAGGGTACATGGCGAGTCGATCACAGAACCTGACGCCGGATCGGGCTAGAATGGGGGCTTCCGTCACCCGGCCTGGGCCGGTGACCTCTTCGCGCTTTCACTTATCGAGGACACGCTTCATGGAACTGCTTCTTCTCAGCAACGGCAAAGCCACCGAATGCCCGGGTCTGCTCGGATGGGCCCGGGATCGGGTGCAAACCCTGCTCGCCCGCAAACAGGTCAAGCGCATCCTGCTCATCCCCTACGCGGTGATCCGCAGCGACTGGGATGCCCGTGCCCTGGAGCTCAGCGAGAGCCTGGGAGTGGAGGCCATCAGCATCCACCAGTTCGACGATCCGGTGGACGCCATCCAGCAGGCGGAGGCCATCTTCATCAGCGGCGGCAACACCTGGCGCCTCAACCAGCTGCTGCACGAAAACGGCCTGGTGGTGCCCATCCAGCGCGCCGTGCGCGAGCGGGGCGTGCCCTATGTGGGCTGGAGCGCCGGTTGCAACGTGGCGACCCCGAGCATTCGCACCACCAATGACATGCCGGTCTGCAGCGCCGCCGTGCTGCCGGCACTGGGACTGTTCCCGCTGCAGATCAACCCCCACTACCTGGACGCCAGCATCAGCGGCCACATGGGAGAGACACGCGACGAGCGCCTGGCCGAGTTCTGCGCCATCAACCCGAGCGAGCACGTGGTGGCCCTGCGCGAGGCGAGCCTGCTGCAGGTCAGTGGCGAGCAGATCGAGTACTGGAGCGCCCGCGGCGAAGGCTTCAAGATCTTCAAGCACGCCGAGACCATCCAGGAGTTCAGCACGGCGGCGCCGCTGGCCGAGCTGACGCCGTTTCGCCCGCGCGGCTGATTGGCACTGACCGGCGGATAATTCGACAGGGGCGCAGGATGTCGCCCCTTTTTCGCAATGAAGGGAGAACGAGATGAAGAGCAGGAGTGAACACGACAGCTTCGGCGAAATAGCCGTACCGGCCGACCGGCTGTGGGGAGCCCAGACCCAGCGCTCCCTGCAGCACTTCGATATCTCCGGCGAGCGCCAGCCGATGGCGCTGATCCACGCGCTGGCCCGCATCAAGTCAGCCTGTGCCAAGGTCAACCACGCCAAGGGGCTGCTGCCCGCCCGCACGGCGCAGGCCATCATGAGCGCCGCCGACGAGATCCTGTGCGGCCAGCATGATGAGGAGTTCCCGCTGCGGGTATGGCAGACCGGCTCCGGCACCCAGACCAACATGAACCTCAACGAGGTGCTGGCCAACCGGGCCAGCGAGCTGCTCGGCGGCCCCCGCGGCGAGGGGCGGCTGGTGCACCCCAACGACGAGGTGAACAAGAGCCAGTCGAGCAACGACGTCTTCCCGAGCGCCATGAACCTGGCCGCCGTCACCACCCTCACCCGGCAACTGCTGCCCGCCCTGGCCACCCTGAGCGCTACCCTGGCCGGCAAGGCGGCTGCCTTCGACGACATCGTCAAGATAGGCCGCACCCATCTGCAGGATGCCACCCCGCTCACCCTGGGGCAGGAGTTCTCCGGCTGGGTGGCCCAGCTCGAGCAGGGGGAGCTCCATATCCGCGCCGCCCTGCCCCATTTGTGCGAGCTGGCGCTGGGGGGCACCGCCGTCGGCACCGGCCTCAACACCCCGCCCGGCTTCGCCGAGGCGGTGGCCGCCACCCTGGCCGAGCAGACCGGCCTGCCGCTGGTAAGCGCCCCCAACAAGTTCGAGGCGCTGGCCGCCAGCGACGCCCTGGTGCATGGCCACGGCGCCCTCAAGACGCTGGCCGCCTCCCTCATGAAGATCGCCAACGACGTGCGCTGGCTGGCGAGCGGCCCCCGCAGCGGGCTCGGCGAGCTGCTCATCCCGGAGAACGAGCCCGGCTCCTCCATCATGCCCGGCAAGGTCAACCCGACCCAGTGCGAGGCGCTCACCATGCTGTGCGCCCAGGTGATGGGCAACGACGTCGCCATCAACATCGGCGGCGCCAGCGGCAACTTCGAGCTCAACGTGTTCCGGCCGATGATCGCCCATAACTTCCTGCAGAGCGTGCGGCTGCTGGCGGACGGTATGCAGAGCTTCCACGATCACTGCGCGGTCGGCATCAGCCCGAACCAGCCCCGCATCGACGAGCTGCTGGCCCGCTCCCTGATGCTGGTAACGGCGCTCAACCCTCATATCGGCTATGACAAGGCGGCAGAGATCGCCAAGCGGGCCCACCATGAGGGGCTCAGCCTGCGGGAGGCGGCCATCGCCTCCGGTCACCTCACGGCGCAGCAGTTCGATGCCTGGGTGGTGCCGGCCGACATGGTGGGCCGGCGCGGCAGCTGAAGCACCCTGGCGGAAGAGACGAGATAAAAAAGAAGCCGGGCTGCGCCGGCTTCTTTTTATCGACAAATCAGGATTTGGTAAGCTTGCTGAGTGCGTCCAGCTCGCGCTGGGCGGCCAGCAATTTGGTCTGGGCCTCTTCCAGCTTGGCCTGCTTCTTGGCGATCTTGTCGGGCTTGCCCGTCACCCGGGCGTTCTGCAGCTCGACCAACCGCTCGTTGACCTGCTCCTTGAGCTCGGCCACCCGCTGCTGTTGCTCCTTGAACAGGCCCGCATCGGTGCAGTGGGTCTCGATATTGCGCAGGGCCCGCTCCAGCCCGGCCACCTGGTCCCCGTTGTCGTGCGCCTTGGCAATGGCCAGCTGCTCCTTGACGGCCTGCTGGCGCGCCTTGCAACCTACAGCCTCACTGCCATAGGCCTGACCGGCCAACAGCAGCATGCTCATTCCGATAACCTTCCACATAACGACCTCGTTCCCCTGTCATGTTTGATGGCCGCCTATCAGACCGTACTCGGCCGGCCGGGTCAAGGCGCGGGCAAACCGCTACGACAGAGTTTGTGCGACGTCACGCCAATGGTGGGCTGCTGGGTCTACAATGGCGACTTTCATGAGGAGTCTGTTATGAATCAAGAGATTGTCATCATCGCCAACGGCGCCCCCTATGGCAGCGAATCCCTGTTCAATGCCCTGCGCCTGGCCATCGCCCTGGGCGAACAGGGCGGTACCAGCCTGAAACTGTTTCTGATGTCCGATGCGGTCAGCGCCGCCCTGGTGGGCCAGGCCCCGGCCGAGGGCTACAACCTGCGCCAGATGCTGGAAATCCTGCTGGCCCAGGGGGTCACCATCCGCCTTTGCAAGACCTGTACCGATGCCCGCGGCATCACGGCACTGCCGCTCATCGAGGGGATCGAGATCGGCACCCTGCCGCTGCTGGCCCAATGGACCCTGGCCGCCCACAAGGTGCTCACCTTCTAGCACAAGGCAAAAATGGGCGCAGAGTTGATCTGTCACAACACTGCGCCATTTGAAAACCTGCTCCCGGCTGTTAATGTCTACACTGTCAATTACATAACAATGTGTGCGCCTTCATTTTTGCTCGGGAAACTGTCATGAACCCAACCGAACAGACGCTGCTGGAGCAGATGCGGATCACAGAGTTCGAAATCGCCCATCGCAAGGAGCTGCTGCTGCTAGACGAGCAGGATTTCCTCCTGCTCGCCAGCTATCGTCCCAAGATCGAGCCCCACATCGACGCCCTGGTCGACAAGTTCTACACCCTGCAGACCGGGATCACCGAGATTGCCCTGCTGATCGGCGATGCCGACACCCTGACCCGACTGCGGGCGGCCCAGCGCCGCTACATTCTCGACCTGTTCAGCGGCCTGTATGACCTGGAGTACGTCAACAACCGGCTGCGCATCGGGCTGGTGCACAAGCGGATCGGGGTGGAACCCAAGCTCTACCTGGCCGCCATCAACACCCTGAAAGGGCTGCTCATCGAGGATATCTTCACCCAGATCCCCAGCGAGCAGGAGCGGGTCACCATGCTCACCGCCCTCGACAAGCTGTTCCTGTTCGACATCACCCTGGTGTTTGAGACCTATATCCGTAGCCTGGTATCGGAGATCGAGTCCTCCAAGGAGAAATCCGAACTTTACGCCAAGGCGCTGGAGGAGAAGGTACGCGAACGCACCCAGCAACTGGAGGAGATGAGCCGGACCGATGCCCTCACCGGCCTGCTCAGCGTGCGCCATCTGCAGGAGAACCTCACCCGCACCCTGCGCACCTGCCAGCGTCGCTCCGAGCCTGTGGTCATCGCCTACCTCGACATCAATGACTTCAAGCAGATCAACGACACCCAGGGCCATCAGCGGGGGGACGAGATCCTGCGCATCGTCGGCGACTGCATTCGTCAGGTGTCGCGGGTGGAAGATAGCTGCTTCCGCTACGGCGGTGATGAATTCTGCCTGATCCTGCCCAACTGCAACGAGGATCAGGCCAGGGACGTCTTCCTGCCCCGTCTCAACAAGACACTGGCCGAACGGACCGGTGACGTGACCCTCAGCATAGGGCTGGTGCAGACCGGGCCGGTGCAGTTCGACGAGGGCAACAGTCTGATCCGACTGGCGGACGAGCGCATGTATGCCGCCAAGAAGGCGATGAAACAGGTCGCCCAGAAGGGTACTCACTGACCCGGGTTGGCCCGGGCCAGCTCGGGCCGTGGAATGCGGGCGCCCCACTCATAGAGCAGGAAGGTCAGCAGACAGAGCAGCGCCATCAATGCATAGAGCAGCTGCCCGTTCCACTGGGCAAGGATCCAGCCTCCCAGCAGGGCGCCGATGGCGCCACCCAGCCCGGCCAGCGCGCCGGCCCCGAAGTAGCTCCCCTTCAGATGCGGGGGCGACATCTGATCGATCAGCACGTTGAGCAGCGGGAACAGTATGGTCTCCCCCACGCTCAACATCAGCACGGCGCCGATCCAGTGCGACCACTGCTGCGGATCCCCCAGCGCAAACAGCACCTGAGCCCCCAGAAACAGGGTGATGCCGACCTGCAGGCGCACCTTGCCCGGCCAGCGGGCCAGCAGATGCAGCAGGGGAAACTGCAACAGCACCACGGTCAGGGCATTGGTGGCCACCAGGATGGCGATGAGGCTCGCCACCTCCGGGGTCCCGGCCCGGGTCAGGTACTGCACCAGCGGTGAGTGGAACTGGGAATAGACCAGGTTCATCAGCAGGTTGGCCAGCACCAGCAGCAAGAAGCCCCGATCCCGCCACAGCACCTTGATGGCCACCCGCAAGCCCAGCTCGTTGCCACGGGTCGCCGCAACCCTCCCTTGCGCAAATCCCCAGAGGAAGGCAGCCCCCAGCAGCAGATAGCTGCCGCTGAGCAGCAGGAAGGTCTGCTGCTGGGCATTGATGCCCAGGGTCACCCCCAGCAAGGGGCCGAGGGCCGCCCCCAGGTTGAGCAGAAAGTAACGCAGGTGCAGTGCCAGCTCACGGGCCTTGGCCGAAGCCAGACTATCGGCCATCAACGCCTTGCCGGGCGCATCGATGAGACCGGAGGAGAGGCCGCTGCCGAGCACCCCGAGCCCGAGCCAGAACATAGAGTGGGAAAAGCCGAGCAGACCGTAGCAGAGCACGGAGACCAGGCAGCCCGCCAGCAAGATGTTGCGCCGCCCCAGCTTGTCGGAGAGCCAGCCGCCATAGAAGCTGACCAAGGTGGAGATAGCCGCGGTCGCCCCCAGCATGGCGCCGATGGTGGTCGCCGAGAGACCATACTCCCGATAGAGCAAGATGGAGAGAAACGGCCAGACCATGTAATAGCTGGTGCGCACCATGAAGGTGCCCAGGATCACGGTCCAGACCAGGGGAGGAAACTGCCTGAGGAGGGCCCACGACATCACACTGCTCCTTGTTGCCCGTCGCGCGAGAAGCCTTTCGTTATAACAATGGGCCTCAAGAGAGACAACATCAGGCCACAAATATAAAAAAAGCCGACCCAGAGGTCGGCTTTTCACGGCTCGGCGACTTATTCGGCAGCCGGCTCTTCGACGGCAACGGCAGCCGGAGCGGCGGCAGCTTCGGTCGGGGCGTTCGCTTCCTTGATGGAGAGACGTACGCGGCCCTGACGGTCCACTTCCAGTACCTTCACCTTCACCACGTCACCGATCTTCAGGTAGTCGGCCACGTTCTGCACGCGTGCATCGGTGATCTGGGAGATGTGTACCAGACCGTCTTTGCCCGGCAGGATGTTGACGAAGGCGCCGAAGTCGGCCAGACGGACGACCTTGCCTTCGTAGATGCGGTTCACTTCGATCTCGGCGGTGATGGCCTCGATGCGGCGGATCGCTTCCTTGGCGGCATCACCATCAACGGCGGCGATGCGGACGGTACCGTCATCATCCAGCTCGATGTTGGTGCCGGTCTCTTCGGTCAGGGCGCGGATCACGGAACCACCCTTGCCGATGACGTCCTTGATCTTCTCCGGGTTGATCTTGATGGTGTGGATGCGCGGGGCGAAATCGGAGATCTCGGCACGCGGAGCCTGGATGGCTTCGTCCATCACTTTCAGGATGTGCAGGCGAGCACCACGAGCTTGCTTCAGGGCAATCTCCATGATCTCTTTGGTGATGCCTTCGATCTTGATGTCCATCTGCAGGGCGGTCACACCTTCGGTGGTACCGGCAACCTTGAAGTCCATGTCGCCCAGGTGATCTTCGTCACCCAAGATGTCGGACAGCACGACGAAACCTTCTTCTTCCTTCACCAGACCCATGGCGATACCGGCAACGGAGGCCTTGATCGGCACACCGGCGTCCATCAGCGCCAGGGAGGAACCACAGACGGAGGCCATGGAGGAGGAGCCGTTGGATTCGGTGATTTCAGACACCACGCGCACCACGTACGGGAACTCGTCGGCGCTCGGCATCACGGCAGCAACGCCGCGCTTGGCCAGACGACCGTGACCGATTTCACGACGTTTCGGGCTACCCATCATGCCGGTCTCACCGACGCAGTATGGCGGGAAGTTGTAGTGCAGCATGAAGCGATCGGCGCGGTTGCCGGTCAGCTCGTCAATGTTCTGGGCGTCACGCTCGGTACCCAGGGTCGCAACGACCATGGCCTGAGTTTCACCACGGGTGAACAGGGCGGAGCCGTGGGCACGCGGCAGTACGCCGGTGGCGACGGACAGGGCGCGAATCATTTCCGGATCGCGACCATCGATACGCGGCTCGCCACGAACGACGCGACCACGGACGATGCGGCTTTCCAGGCTGTGGAACTCTTCGCCGATCTTCTTGGCATCTTCTTCCACGCCGGAAGCGATCACTTGCTCAACCACGCGAGCCTTGATGGCACCGATGGTTTCGTAACGCACGGCCTTCTCGGTGATGCGGTAGGCTTCACCCAGCTCAGCTGTCGCCAGCTCGGCAACCTTGGCTTTCAGCGCTTCGTTGACGGCAGGCGCAGTCCAGTTCCACGGCTTGGTGCCGACGTCGGCAGCGAATTCGTTGATGGCGTTGATAACGGCCTGCATCTGCTCGTGACCAAAGACCACGGCGCCCAGCATCACCTCTTCGGAGAGGATGGCCGCTTCGGATTCCACCATCAGCACGGCGTTGGCGGTACCGGCAACCACCAGGTCCAGATCGCTCTGGGGCAGTTCGGTGGTGGTCGGGTTGAGCACGTACTGGCCGTTCATGTAACCCACGCGGGCTGCACCGATCGGGCCGCCGAACGGGATGCCGGAGATGGCCAGCGCCGCGGAGGCACCGATCATGGCAACGATGTCAGGAGAGACGGCCGGGTTCACGGACATGACGGTGGCAACCACCTGAACCTCATTGAGGAAGCCTTCCGGGAACAGCGGACGAATAGGACGGTCGATCAGACGGGAGATCAGGGTCTCGCCTTCGCTCGGGCGACCTTCACGACGGAAGAAACCACCCGGGATACGACCAGCAGCATAGGTACGCTCCTGATAGTTGACGGTCAGCGGGAAGAAATCACGGCCGTGATCGGCCTCTTTCTTGCCAACGACGGTCACAAATACGCAGGTATCGTCCATGCTGACCATGACGGCCGCAGTGGCTTGACGGGCCATCACACCGGTTTCCAGAGTGACGGTGTGTTGACCGTACTGGAATGACTTTACAATAGGATTCACGTGAATTTCCTTTTTACAATTTGGCGCTTTAAATTCGCGTGCAAGTATACTTGATTCGATGCAAAAGGTAAGCAGTGACACAAATTCTGTGATGGCGGCAACAGCCTGACGCACAATAAAAAAGGGGAACCCGGAGGTTCCCCTTTTTCGCGAAATCTGATGGTCGATTAACGACGCAGACCCAGCTTGGCGATCAGAGCAGCGTAACGCTGAACGTCTTTACGCTTCAGGTAGTCCAGCAGCTTACGACGCTGGGAAACCATGCGCAGCAGACCGCGACGACCGTGGTGATCCTTGGAGTGCTCCTTGAAGTGACCTTGCAGATGGTTGATCTGGGCAGTCAGCAGGGCAACTTGCACTTCGGGGGAGCCAGTGTCGTTGGCGCAACGAGCGTTGTCAGCAACGATTTGAGCTTTGATCTCAGCATTTAGAGACATGGTAATACTCCAGTAGAGTGTTTAAAGGTTCACAGCCAATCTCTAATTCAGCCGTGAAATGAGGGCGATATCATAATCGTCCCCGCCCCTTTTCGCAACGATAAAGACGCGCAACGGGCAAGCAACCTGATACCGCCGGAGGATCACTCCTCGTCGTGGTAGCGCACCAGACGCTTGGGCGCCACGCGTCCCTCGTCGTCGATCTCGCCAACCCCGATGAATTCGCGCTCCGGGCCGACCGTCATGCGGACCTGGCCGCTCTGCGGGCTGCCTGCCACCTGCACGGCCTGGCCCTGGTTCACATAGGCGGCCACGGCAGCCAGCATGTTCACCTCGGGCAGGGAGGCCACCGCGGTATCCATCGGCAGCAGCAGGGGATCCAGCTGCTCGCGCGGCGGAATGCTCTCAGCCTTGGCCTGCTCAAAGATGCACTCGAGCTGCTCCAGGGTCAGCATCCGCTCATAGGGGTAGCTGGCTACCTGGGTGCGGCGCAGCTGGGTGACGTGGGCGCCACAGCCCAGCACTTCCCCCAGATCGTCCACCAGGGAGCGAATGTAGGTACCCTTGCTGCAGTGCACTTCAAGTCGCACCTCATCCCCTTCAAAGCTCAGCAGTTTGAGCTCGAAGACGGTGATGGGACGGGCTTCACGCTCGATCTCGATGCCTTCACGGGCATATTCGTAGAGCGGACGGCCGTTGTGCTTGAGGGCCGAATACATGGACGGCACCTGCATGATGGGGCCGCGGAACTGGTCCAGCGCCTCGATCAGGGTACCCACGGCCACGTTCACCGGACGGGTGGAGACCACCTCGCCATCGGAGTCGCTGGTGTTGGTACGCTCGCCCAGCTTGGCGGTCACCTCATAGCGCTTGTCCGCCTCCAGCAGATACTGGGAGAACTTGGTGGCCTCGCCGAGGCAGATCGGCAGCATGCCGGTTGCCAGCGGATCCAGGGCACCGGTGTGACCGGCCTTGGCGGCGTTGTAAATCCGTTTGACCTTCTGCAACACATCGTTGGAGGTCAGGCCGGTCGGCTTGTCCAGCAGCAGGATACCGTGTACGTCACGGCCCTTGAAACGACGTCTACGAGACATCTCAGGCTTTATCCTCAGTAGTGTCATCCGGCGCGGCTTCGTCTTCTTCACGACCGGATTCGGCCATGCGACGCTTGTCTTCGCGGATGGTGTTGGTCACCAGGTTGGAGAGGCGCATCCCCTCAACCAGGGTCTGATCATAGAAGAAGCGCAACTCGGGCACCACGCGCAGGCGCATGGCGCTGCCCAGCAGGCTGCGGATGTAGCCGGCGGCTTCGGTCAGCGCCTTGAGCCCTTCCTTGATGCGCTCGGCATCATTTTCCAGCTGCAAGAAGGTGACATACACCTTGGCGTAATTGAGGTCACGGGACACTTCCACATCGGAAACGGTCACCATGCCGATGCGCGGGTCTTTTACCTCGCGCTGCAGAATGAGCGCGATTTCGCGCTGGATCTGCTGTCCGACCCGACGGGTCCGGCTAAATTCTCTGGCCATATTCTATCCTGCGATAAAAGGGGGCCGCGGCCCCCTATTTAATCTGACTCTTGGCTTACAGAGTCCGTTGGATTTCAACGGTCTCGTAAACTTCGATCTGGTCGCCTTCGCGTACGTCGTTGTAGTTCTTGACCGCGATACCACACTCGTAGCCGTTCTTGACTTCGTTGACGTCATCCTTGAAGCGACGCAGGGATTCCAGCTCGCCTTCATAGATAACCACGTTGTCGCGCAGAACGCGAATGCGGTTGGAACGCTTGACCACACCTTCGGTAACCATACAGCCGGCAACGGCGCCGAACTTCGGTGACTTGAAGACGCTGCGCACTTCGGCCAGACCGATGATTTCCTGACGGTACTCGGGGGCCAGCATGCCGCTCATGGCCTGCTTCACTTCGTCGATCAGGTCATAGATAACGGAGTAGTAACGCAGATCCAGGCTCTCGGCATCGATGACCTTGCGAGCAGAAGCATCGGCACGGACGTTGAAGCCCACCAGGATGGCACTGGACGCGGCCGCCAGAGTGGCGTCGGTCTCGGTGATACCACCCACGCCAGAACCGACGATCTTCACCTTCACTTCGTCGGTGGAGAGCTTGACCAGCGCATCGCAGATCGCTTCCACGGAACCCTGTACGTCGGCCTTGATCACCACGTTCACTTCGGACACTTCGCCTTCGGTCATGTTGGCGAACATGTTCTCCAGCTTGGCCTTCTGCTGGCGAGCCAGCTTGACTTCGCGGAACTTGCCCTGACGATAGAGCGCCACTTCACGGGCTTTCTTCTCGTCACGCACAACTGTGGCTTCGTCACCGGCAGAGGGAACGCCGGACAGGCCGAGGATTTCCACCGGCAGGGACGGACCCGCTTCCTTGATCTCGCGACCCAGCTCATCACGCATGGCGCGGACACGGCCGTATTCGAGACCGCACAGTACGATGTCGCCCTGACGCAGGGTGCCTTCCTGTACCAGCACGGTGGCAACCGGACCACGGCCCTTGTCGAGGAAGGACTCGATCACGACGCCGTTGGCCATGCCGTCAACCACGGCTTTCAGCTCCAGTACTTCAGCCTGGATAAGAATGGCTTCCAGCAGGTCGTCGATGCCTTCGCCAGACTTGGCGGAGACGTGCACGAACTGGCAGTCACCACCCCAGTCTTCGGACATGACGTTGTAGCGGGCCAGCTCGGTCTTGACGCGATCCGGATCCGCTTCCGGCTTGTCGATCTTGTTGACCGCAACAACCAGCGGCACACCGGCAGCCTTGGCGTGCTGGATGGCTTCGATGGTCTGCGGCATCACGCCGTCGTCAGCAGCAACAACCAGCACCACGATGTCGGTTGCCTTGGCACCACGAGCACGCATGGAGGTAAACGCCGCGTGACCCGGGGTATCCAGGAAGGTGATCATGCCGCTGTCGGTCTGTACGTGGTACGCACCGATGTGCTGGGTAATACCACCGGCTTCACCGGCAGCCACCTTGGCTTTACGGATGTAGTCCAGCAACGAGGTCTTGCCGTGGTCAACGTGACCCATGATGGTTACGACCGGCGCGCGCGGCTTGGCTTCGGAGGTCTCGTCACGATCGGACAGCACCGCCTCTTCCAGCTCGTTCTCACGACGCAGCACCACCTTGTGACCCATCTCCTCGGCGACCAGCTGAGCAGTCTCCTGGTCGATCACCTGGTTGATGGTGGCCATGGCACCCATCTTCATCATCACCTTGATGACTTCAACACCCTTGACGGCCATCTTGTTGGCAAGCTCAGCCACAGTGATGGTCTCGCCGATGATGACGTCACGGTTGACGGCGGCAGCCGGCTTGTTGAAGCCGTGCTTCATGGCATTCGGGGTAGCCACCTTGCCACGCTTGCCTTTACGGGCGCGCGGGTCACGGGAGTTGCGGTCGTTGCGATCGTCGTCGCGGCGACCGGCCTTCTTCGGCCCCTTGGCAGCAGCAGCGGTGCGGCGGCTGGTCTCTTCCTTGCGATCCAGTTCATCTTCAGCAGCCTGGGCGTGCTTGGAGGTGGTCACATGGTAATCGCTGCTCTCTTTGGCGCGAGCGGCTTCTTCTTCAGCCCAGCGGGCTGCGTTCTGTTCCGCCATGACGCGAGCCTCTTCGGCTTTCTTGGCGGCGAGTTCTTCAGCCTTTTGCAAAGCTGTTTGTTCCTGTTGGCGCTTCAGTTCTTCTGCTTCGCGCTTGGCCATCTTTTCTGCCTCTTGCTGAGCTGTGCTACTGGCTGCTTTGGCGGGCTGTTGAGCCTGTCGAGCCTTTTGTTGTGCCTCGATCCGCGCCTTTTCCTCAGCTTCACGACGAGCCTGCTCAGCCTCACGGCGAGCCTTCTCTTCAGCATCGAGACGAGCCTTCTCTTCGGCTTCGCGACGAGCTTTTTCTTCTGCTTCCAAACGCGCTTTTTCCTCGGCTTCCGCCTGACGCTGTTCATCTTCCAGCGCCGAGCGTCTTACATAGGTGCGAGACTTGCGCACTTCTACCTGCACTTCCTTGTTCTTGCCGCCAGTCCCCTGAACACTGATGGTGCTCTTGGTCTTGCGTTGCAAGGTCATGCGGGCAGGTGCGGCGACCTCGTCACCTCCATGCTGTTTCTTCAGGTGAGTCAGCAGAGTCTGTTTCTCAGACTCGCTGACCATGTCGTCGGCCTTGCTCTTGCTGATACCGGCATCGACAAACTGCTGGAGAAGACGATCAACCGGTGTGTCGATGTCAGTGGCAAGTTGTTTGACTGATACTTCTGCCATTCATTTTCCTCCGTTTGATCTTAACTAGACTGCTCTTCTCCGAACCAACAGATATTGCGAGCAGCCATAATCAGCTCACCGGCCTTCTCGGCGGTCAGCCCTTCGATATCAGCAAGGTCATCGATGCCTTGCTCTGCCAAATCTTCCAGGGTACCGATGCCGCGAGCGGCCAGGGCGTACGCCATTTCACGGCCGAGGCCGTTCAGATTGAGCAGTTCTTCGGAAGGTTCAACACCTTCAAAGGATTCTTCTTTGGCCAGCGCCTTGGTGGTCAGGGCGTCTTTGGCACGCTTGCGCAGCTCTTCGACCATGTCTTCATCCAGACCGTCGATGGCCAGCAGCTCGTTGACCGGTACGAAGGCGATCTCTTCCAGGGTGGAAAAGCCCTCTTCCATCAGCAGGCCGGCGAAATCGTCATCGATGTCGAGGGTGCTGGTGAACAGGTTCATGATGCGGTCGTTTTCGGCCTGGTGCTTGGCACGCATGTCCTCGACGGTCATCACGTTCAGTTCCCAACCGGTCAGCTGGGAGGCCAGACGCACGTTCTGACCGTTGCGGCCGATGGCCTGAGCCAGGTTGGCGGCTTCCACGGCGATGTCCATGGTGTGGTTGTCTTCATCGACGATGATGGAGGCCACATCGGCCGGCGCCATGGCGTTGATCACGTACTGGGCCGGGTTGTCATCGTACAGCACAATGTCGGCGCGCTCGCCGCTCAGCTCGGCGGAGACCGCCTGAACACGGGCACCGCGCATGCCGATACAGGCACCGATCGGGTCTATGCGGCGATCGTTGGTCTTCACCGCGATCTTGGCGCGGGAACCCGGATCACGGGCGGCGCCCATGATTTCGATCATCTCTTCGCCGATTTCCGGCACTTCGATGCGGAACAGCTCTTTCAGGAAGTCCGGGCTGGAGCGGCTGACGAACAGCTGGGAACCACGGGCTTCCGGACGCACAGCGTAGAGCAGACCGCGGATGCGGTCGCCCGGACGGAAGGTCTCGCGCGGCAGCATGTCGTCGCGGAAGATCACGGCCTCGGCGTTGCTGCCCAGATCCAAGATCACGTTGTCGCGGTTGCTCTTCTTGACCACGCCACTGATGATGGTGCCTTCTTTGTCCTTGAACTGGTCAACGACTTGTGAACGCTCGGCTTCGCGCACTTTCTGCACGATGACCTGCTTGGCGGTCTGGGTGGTGATGCGGTCGAAGGTGACGGAGTCGATCTGATCTTCAACATATTCACCGATCTGGATGTCCGGCTGCTCGATCTGCGCCGCTTCCAGGGTGATCTCGGCGTAGGGGTTTTCCATGGCGGCCTGATCCGCGATGACGACCCAGCGGCGATAGGTGTCGTAGTCGCCGGTCTTGCGATCGATCTCTACCCGAACTTCGATCTCGCCTTCATATTTTTTCTTGGTCGCCGTCGCCAGTGCGGTTTCCAGAGCCTGGAAAATCTTCTCGCGGGGAACCGCCTTCTCGTTGGACACTGCGTCAACGACCAGCAAAATCTCTTTATTCATATCCGATAGCCTCGTTAACCAAAGTTCGGCACTATGTTCGCTTTTTGGATATTGGTGAAAGCCAACACTTCGTCCTTACCATCTACCGTCAGAGTGATCATGTCGCCCTGCACGGCTTTGATTACGCCTTTGAACTTGCGGCGGTTGTTTGTTGCCATCCGAAGCGAAACCGCCGCCTCTTGGCCAACGTATTTTTCGAACTGGGCAACCTTGAACAGGGGACGATCCAGACCCGGGGAGGACACCTCGAGGTAATACTCCTCGGTGATGGGATCCTCGACGTCCATGATGGCGCCAACCTGATGGCTGACTTCTGCACAGTTCTCGACGCTCACGCCATGCTCGCCGTCGATGTAGACGCGCAAGGTGGAGTGTTTACCCGCACGGATAAACTCGATACCCCACAGTTCAAAACCCAAGGCAACGACAGGAGCCTCGAGCAGATCGGTCAAACGTTGTTCCAACGTAGCCAAAGTCACCCTCCGAAAAACAAAAAAAGGGCATAAAGCCCAGATAGAAATAGATTCAGAGTAAATTGCACATAACAAAAAGCCCCGATGTCAAATCGGGGCTTGGCGCTTTACCCTGATTGTCGCCTCGCAGCGACCGCCTTCCTGAGCGTAGGAAATGCGTGAAATTTGGTTGCGGGGGCCGGATTTGAACCGACGACCTTCGGGTTATGAGCCCGACGAGCTACCATGCTGCTCCACCCCGCGTCCGAAATCGTGCGAGATTATAGCCACTTCACTCTCGTCACACAAGACTGACTGGCTATAACACACCTGGTCACCCAGGCTTACTGCTTAATTGGTGCCGTGGGCGGGACTCGAACCCGCACACCCTAGAGCACTACCCCCTCAAGATAGCGTGTCTACCAATTCCACCACCACGGCAAAACTCTTACTCGGGAACGTCAGTGTCTTTCTTTACTGGCGCTTTGCTCTGCTCAACCTGTTGGGTCTGTTGCAGATTTTCCCATTCACTACCCTGTTTGACCTTGTTGCTGGACATAGAGCCAAGCACCAGGCTAATCAAAAAGAACAGAGTAGCCAAAATCGCTGTTGTTCGGGTCAGGAAACTGCCTGAACCACCGGAGCCGAATACGGTATTCGATGCCCCTGCGCCGAAGGAGGCGCCCATGTCAGCCCCTTTACCTTGCTGAATCATCACCAGACCAATCAGAGCCAGTGATACCAGCAGATAAACGACCAAAAGAATCTCGTACATTTAACTTGCACCCTTTGCCGCTTCAACAATTCCTAAAAACGTCTGGTCATCGAGACTTGCTCCACCAATCAGGCCGCCGTCAACGTCGGGCTGGGCAAACAACTCTCTCGCATTGGCCGGTGTCACGCTCCCACCATAGATGATTCTGACTTTCTCACCTATGACCGGAGTATCCTCCGCCAAGCGACCACGTATAAAGGAATGAACCTCTTGTGCCTGCTCGGGTGTGGCGCATTTACCTGTACCTACAGCCCAAATCGGCTCGTAGGCGATGATAGCATTATCGAAAGCCATCGCGCCATTTTTCTCTATGACGATATCCAGCTCTTCGGCAATCACCTCGAAGGTTCTTCTTGCCTGCCTTGCCGCACCCGACTCGCCCAAACAGAGGATTGGAACAAGTCCTGCCGACCTGGCTGCCGCAAACTTCTCTGCGACGATAAAACTGGTCTCACCAAAGAGACGCCTGCGCTCGGAGTGCCCTACCAATACGTAGCGACACCCTGCCTCGACCAGCATCTGACACGAGACTTCACCCGTGTAAGCGCCCTGTCTGTGCTGGCTCACATTCTGAGCCCCCAACTTCATCACCCTCTGCTCACCGAGCAGAGCGGCCGTGAAGTCGAGATGCACATGGGATGGACACAAGACCACGTCTACCTGCTCACCAATACCTTTCAGGCATTGACCGGCAAACTGCTCTAACTGCGACCTACTACCGTGTAACTTCCAGTTGGCTGCTACAAACGGCTTGCGATGTCCCATCGGCAACTCCCTTGCGAAAGCGGGGCTGATAATATCCAGAGGATTGTCAGCTGACAAGCGCTATTTTTAAATTTTTGAATCGTTTGAACAAGATACAACCAGGGCGGCTAAAAAGCCGCCCCATTTGTTCATTAAAACGCCGATTCAACCTGTTGTGCAATGCGTTGTGCCATATCGCGCACCTGTTGCTCGTGCTCCCCCTCCACCATCACGCGGATCAGGGGTTCAGTGCCGGACTTGCGCAGCAGCACACGGCCACGACCGGCCAGCTCCTGTTCCACCCTGGCCACTTCCTGCTGTACGGCGTCAGCCGCCAGCGGATCCTTGCCTTCGGCAAAGCGCACGTTGACCAGCACCTGCGGGAACTTGTTCATGCCGGAGCGCAGCTTGGCCAGCGGCATCTCCGCGGTACAGATGGCGGTCAGCACCTGCAGAGCGGCGACGATGCCATCCCCGGTGGTGGTCTGATCCAGGCAGATGATGTGACCGGAGTTCTCGCCACCGATGCGCCAGCCTTTCTCGTTCATCATCTCCAGCACATAGCGGTCACCCACTTTGGCGCGGGCGAACGGAATGCCCAGGGTCTGCAACGCCAGCTCCAGCCCCATGTTGGCCATCAGGGTGCCGACAACGCCACCCTTGAGGCGACCGTTACGCAGAGCATCGCGGGCGATGATGTAGAGGATCTCGTCACCGTCGATGATATAGCCGGTGTGATCCACCATCACCAGGCGATCGCCATCGCCGTCGAAGGCAACGCCGAGATCAGCCTTGCACTCCAGCACCTTGGCGGCCAGTGCCTCCGGGGCGGTCGAACCGACACCGTCATTGATGTTGAGACCATCCGGGCTGCAGCCGATGGCGATCACCTCGGCCCCCAGCTCGCGGAAAACGGAAGGCGCGATGTGATAGGTGGCACCATGGCCGCAATCCACCACCATCTTCAGCCCTTCCAGACTCAGGTTGGAGGGGAAGGTGCTCTTGCAGAATTCGATGTAACGACCGGCGGCATCGTCGATGCGCAGCGCCTTGCCAAGCTCGGCGGACTCCACGCACTTCAGTTCGTGATCCAGCTCGGCTTCGATGGCCAGCTCGACCTCGTCAGGCAGCTTGGTGCCATCAGCGGAGAAAAACTTGATGCCGTTGTCGTAATAGGGGTTGTGGGAAGCACTGATGACGATGCCTGCCTCGGCACGGAAGGTGCGGGTCAGGTAGGCAACGGCCGGGGTGGGCATGGGGCCCATCAGAATGGCCTTGAGACCGGCGGCGGAAAGACCCGCTTCCAGCGCCGACTCCAGCATGTAGCCGGAGATGCGGGTATCCTTGCCGATCAGCACCTTGCGGGTACCCTTCTTGGAGAGCACCTTGCCCGCGGCCCAGCCCAGTTTCATTACGAAATCGGGAGTGATCGGGTATTCACCCACCTTGCCGCGTACACCGTCGGTGCCAAAATACTTTCTTGCCATTGTCTGTTCTCGTTTTTTTATTTGGATATGAAATCTTGTCCCGTCATGACCATCCAGCCGGTGCGCAGAGCATCCATGGTCGCTCGCACGTCGTGCACCCGGATGATCCGGGCACCACGCTGCATCCCGACAAGGGCACAGGCCAGGCTGCCGGCCAGCCGTTCATCAACCGGGCGACCGAGCAGGTTGCCTATCATAGACTTTCGCGACATCCCGACCAAGAGCGGAAGCTGGTAATCGAGCAATGACTCCTGCTGTGCCAGCAGCTGATAGTTGTGCGCAAGGGTCTTGCCAAAACCGTAGCCAGGGTCCAGCAGCAGCTGTTCACGAGCGATGCCGGCCGTCAAACAGGCGGCGATCCGCTCGTCAAAGAAGGCTCTCACCTCCCCCAACAGATCATCGTAATGGGGCTCGGCCTGCATGGTTCTCGGTTGCCCCTGCATGTGCATCAGACACACGGGGACGTCGGCAGCGGCCGCCGCAGCCAGCGCCCCAGGTTCGAGCAGGGCTCGTACATCGTTGATAAGATGGGCCCCCGCCGCGCAGCCCTCCCGCATGACCGTTGCCTTGGATGTGTCGAGGGAGATCATCACGTCGAGCTCACGCACCATGTGCTCCACCACGGGAAGGACCCTGTCCAGCTCTTCCTGCTCGCTCACGTCGGGCGCGCCGGGACGGGTCGACTCGCCACCGATGTCGATGAGGGTTGCCCCTTCCGCCACCATCTGGCGCGCATGGGTCATCGCACGCTCCAGCTGGTTGAAATGGCCGCCGTCGGAGAAGGAGTCCGGCGTCACGTTGAGGATCCCCATGACGTGGGGACGTTCGAGGGAGAGGCTGAGCCCCTTGCTGATTAGCTGCATCTTCACTTCCATGGACATAAAGAAAAACCCCGGGGCCAGCCCGGGGTTTGTATCATCACGACTTATTTGGCAGGCAGGTCGTTGGCCTTGTCGATATCGACATCGGCAACCTGTTCCGCCTCGGTCACGGTCGGCTTGGGCTCGGGTGCCACAGTCGCACCACCCTGCGGGGTATCGCCGTGCTCGTCATGCCAGTTGCTGGGAGCACGCACTTCGCGACGAGCCATCAGATCATCGATCTGCTTGGCATCGATGGTTTCGTACTTCATCAGCGCATCTTTCATGCTGTGCAGCACGTCCATGTTATCCAGCAGGATCTGCTTGGCACGGTCGTAGTTGCGGTCGATCACCTGCTTGACCTCGGCATCGATAATGCGGGCGGTGTCATCGGACATGTGCTTGGCCTTGGCCATGCTGCGGCCGAGGAACACCTCACCATCTTCTTCCGCGTAGAGCATGGGGCCGAGACGCTCAGACATGCCCCACTGGGTCACCATCTTGCGGGCGATGTCGGTGGCACGCTCGATGTCGTTGGATGCACCGGTCGATACCTTCTCGGCACCGTAGATCAGCTCTTCCGCCAGACGGCCACCGTACAGGCTGGAGATCATGGACTCCAGATGCTGCTTGGAGTGGCTCCAGCGATCCTGCTCCGGCAGGTACATGGTCACACCCAGCGCACGGCCGCGCGGAATGATGGAGACCTTGTAGACAGGGTCATGATCCGGTACCACACGACCAATGATGGCGTGACCCGCTTCATGATAAGCCGTCATCTCCTTCTCGGACTCTTTCATCACCATGGAGCGACGTTCTGCGCCCATCATGATCTTGTCCTTCGCCTTCTCGAACTCGGCCATGGACACCACACGGCGGCTCTCGCGCGCAGAGAACAGAGCGGCTTCGTTGACCAGGTTGGCCAGATCGGCACCGGAGAAACCAGGAGTACCGCGGGCAATCAGCGCCGGGTTGACGTCATCCGCCAGCGGCACCTTGCGCATATGCACCTTGAGGATCTGCTCGCGGCCACGCACATCCGGCAGACCGACCACGACCTGACGGTCGAAACGGCCCGGACGCAGCAGTGCCGGATCCAGTACGTCAGGACGGTTGGTAGCGGCGATGACGATGATGCCTTCATTGCCCTCAAAGCCATCCATCTCGACCAGCATCTGGTTCAAAGTCTGCTCGCGTTCATCGTGACCACCGCCCAGACCGGCGCCACGCTGGCGACCGACGGCGTCAATCTCATCGATGAAGATGATGCAGGGGGAGGATTTCTTGGCCTGCTCGAACATGTCGCGTACCCGGGAGGCACCCACACCCACGAACATCTCGACGAAATCGGAACCCGAAATGGTGAAGAAAGGCACCTTGGCCTCACCCGCAATGGCCTTGGCCAGCAGGGTCTTACCGGTACCGGGAGGACCTACCAGCAGTACGCCGGTCGGGATCTTGCCGCCCAGTTTCTGGAATTTGCTCGGGTCGCGCAGATAGTCGACCAGCTCCTTGACCTCTTCCTTGGCCTCATCGCAACCGGCTACGTCGGCGAAAGTGGTCTTGATCTGATCTTCACTCATCAGGCGAGCCTTGCTCTTGCCAAACGACATGGCACCTTTGCCACCGCCGCCCTGCATCTGACGCATGAAGAAGACCCAGACACCGATCAGCAACAGCATCGGGAACCAGGAGATAAAGATGGAGGTGATCAGAGACGGCTCTTCCGGCTTCTCGCCCATCACTTTGACATTGTGATTGAGCATGTCGTTGAGCAGCTGGGGATCCGGCGCTGGGATGATGGTGGTGAAGCGTTCACCGGTGCGCTTGACGCCATTAATGACCTTGCCATCCATCCGTACTTCACGGATCTGCTCTTGGGTCACTTCTTTAACGAAGCTGGAATAGTCCAGCTGGCGACTGGTGGTATCGCTGGGGCTGAAGCTATTGAACACCGACATCAACACGACGGCGATGACCAGCCACAGGATTAGGTTTTTCGCCATGTCACTCAAATCAGTAACCTCGCAGACTGACAGTTAACGATGAAGGTTAGGGTACTACAGTTTAAAACCGGTAGCCACAATGTAGACTTCTCGTGAACGGGCACGAGACGAGTCTGGTTTACGAATCTTGACAGCAGAGAAAAGCTTACGGATTTCATTGAGATAGATGTCAAACCCCTCCCCCTGGAATACCTTGACCACGAAACTGCCGTTGGAACGCAGGACCTGATTGCACATGTCCAGCGCCAGTTCGACCAGATACATGGAACGGGCCTGATCCACCTGCTGGGTACCGCTCATGTTGGGTGCCATGTCGGACATGACGACGTCAACCTTGTCCGGACCGACCCGCTCAAGCAGGGCTCCCAGTACAGTTTCCTCCCGAAAGTCTCCCTGCAGGAAATCGACACCGGCGATGGAATCCATCGGCAGAATATCGCAGGCGATCACCCGGCCCTTGTCACCGACCTGATCGATGGCAAACTGGGACCATCCACCGGGGGCCGCCCCCAGGTCCACCACCGTCATGCCGGGCTTGAGCAGTTTGTCCTTACCCTGGATCTCGTCGATCTTGAACACGGCACGGGAACGCAGCCCCAACTTCTGGGCTTTCTTGACGTATTGATCGTCAAAATGCTCTTTTAACCAGCGGGTTGAACTGGGGGAATGTTTTTTCTGGGTCATGATTGTCGACTTTAAAAAACCACAAGGGTTATTAGTATTAAGGGCTAAGTGGGGGTAGAATACGCCCCTTTCAACCCTGACTTATGAAGAAATTGCCATGATTCTCAACAATAAACAGAAACAGTACCTCAAGGGCCTTGCCCACAGTCTGAAGCCGGTCGTCCTGCTGGGACAACACGGTCTGACCGAAGGTGTGCTGGCCGAGATCGATCTGGCGCTCAACCACCACGAGCTGATCAAGGTTAAGGTTGCGTCTGAAGATCGTGAGATGAAACAGCTGGTTATGGATGCCATCGTCCGTGAAACCGGCGCGGTGAAAGTACAGAGCATCGGCCACGTGCTGACCATCTACCGTCAGGCCAACGAGCCGAAAATCCAACTGCCCCGCAAGTAACAGGAAAGAGCATCGCTCTTTCCTCTCATTTTCTCTCTTCCCAAGTCGCTTGCCAAAGTAGTCGCCAGGCCCTTAACCTGCGATGAATACTCGTGGAAACCCGCTATGGATCACCATCAGATTCTCACCGAAGATGAACTGGCCATGCTACGGGACTTGGGAAACGATCAGGAGACGGCCGCCGGACAACCCCTGAGCGGTTATCTCGCCACTCCCCTGCTTGGCCTGTTGCAACGCGCCGACCAGCTGGTGCTGGAAGCCCGCTTCGCCGGACACCAGCTCCGTTTCCCACTGCGTTTCACTCAGGGCGATGACGGCTTCGTCGAACCACGCATCGCCGCCCCCGTCATCAAGGAGCTGGGTTACCCCCATCCGCGCACCTGGCGGCTGGATGAACAGGCCCGTTTCCAGATGGGAGAAGAGGACTACCTGGTGCACAGCCTGTCGCTGGACGGGCTGGTGGTGGAAGGCTTGCCGGCCGAGCTGGCCATGGATACCACGCTGGCAGGCACCCTGCTGATCGAAGGTCTCCCTCCTCTGCCCCTCAGCGCAGAGCCGGTCAGGCGGATCCACCGTCGCAACGGCATACAGGGCTGGGCACTGCACTTCCAGATGGCCAGAGAGGATCTTGAACAACTGCGCGGCTGGATGTTTCAGCGCCATCAGGACGCCTTCACCCAGGCTTATCAACCCCGCTGAATACAAACAGGGGAGCCGGGCTCCCCTGTTGCTGCCTGAACGCTACCTCAGAGGTAGGCGACTTCCAGGATCTCGTACTCCACGTCGCCGGACGGTGTCTTGACGATGGCGACATCGTCCACTTCCTTGCCGATCAGGGCGCGGGCTATGGGCGAATTCACGGAGATCATGTTCTGCTTGATGTCCGCCTCATCGTCACCCACGATGCGGTAGACCACCTCTTCTTCCGTCTCGCTCTTGAGCAGCGTCACGGTCGCCCCGAAGATGATACGACCATTGTTGGTCATCTTGGTGACGTCGATCACCTGGGCGTTGGAGAGCTTGCTCTCAATTTCCTGGATACGGCCTTCACAGAAGCCTTGCTGCTCGCGGGCAGCATGATATTCGGCGTTTTCTTTCAGATCACCATGTTCACGGGCATCTGCAATCGCTTCGATAATCTGCGGACGAAGCTCGGTCTTGAGATATTCGAGCTCTTCACGCAGCTTTTCAGCGCCGCGAACAGTCATCGGAGTATGATTCATAGTCGAAACCTGGGTTGCTTGAAAAGAGAAGCTGCGGCTATCAGAGAGAGCCGCAGCTGTCGGTTCGGATGAGGCATCTTAATATGAAGCCGGCACAAAATCCATGTCGGTCCCTGCGAGGCAGATCGCGCTTTGGCATCACAATTGTCTGTGACTATTTCTGCTCCTGGGCGCTGATCGGCGCAGATACCGTCGGTTTGCCCTGCATGATGGAGATCTCCACCCGCCGGTTCATGCGCCGGTTTTCCGGTGTCGTGTTGGGCACCAGCGGCTGAGTATCCGCCATGCCCTGCACCACCAGCCGGCTGCCATCAAAACCGGGCACCTTGATCATCTGGTGAGCCACCGCCACCGCCCGCTGGGAGGAGAGTTCCCAGTTGGACTGGAACAGCTCATCCTCAGTGGCCACGTTGTCGGTATGACCGGAGATGGTTATCTCGCCGGGGACATCCTTGAGCAAGGCGGCAACCTTGCGCACCACCGGCCAGAACTGGGGCTGCAGGAAGGCGGAACCCGCCGGGAAGGCGGCTTTCTCGCGGATCCGGATGATGATCTGCTGGCCCAGCGCCTCAATCTCGATCGCCCCATCCTGGATCTGCGCCTTCATCTGATCCGCCAGCGCCTTGGCCAGCGCATTGGACTGCTCCTGCTGCTGTTTCTGCGCCTCCTGCTGGGTATCGCCCCCCACCAGCTTGTCTTCGCTCTTGTCATGACCGCCAGCCTTGTCGGCGTCACCGGGCTGGAATTCCAGCTCGGTCTGGGTCATGTCGATAGTCTGCTGCATGATGGTATCGATGGGTGTTGGTTCCGGGCGACCCGGTCTGAACTCCTGGGCAATGACGGAGGTTCCCTTGGGGATGTCCTTCACCTCGAGAATGTTCTGCACCCCGAACGCCTTCTCCATGGAGCCGGCAATCTGCTTGAACTTCTGCACATCCATCTCGGCAAACGAGAGCAGCAGCACGAAGAAGCACATCAAGAGCGACATCAGATCGGCGAAAGTCCCCATGTAACCGGGCAGCCCGGGGGGTGGACATTTGCAATCAGACATACATCCCCCTATTCATCGCCATTGTTGCGTTTCGACTGGTTGAGGTAGTTCTGCAACATGGACTGGATCACCCGCGGGTTCTGGCCATCCTGGATGCCCATGATGGCGTCCAGCACCAGGCAGCGACTCAGCTTCTCCTCACCGCTGCGCAGCTCCAGCTTGTCGGCGATGGGGATGGCAAGCATGTTGGCCTCAATGGCACCGTACAGGGTGGTGAGCAAGGCTACCGCCATGGCCGGGCCGATGGATTTGGGATCGCTCATGTTGGCCAGCATGGCCACCAGCCCGACCAGGGTACCTATCATCCCCATGGCCGGCCCCAGATCCCCCAGCGACCGAAACACCTTGATGGCGATGACATGGCGCTCGGCGGTGAGCTCTATGTCTTTTTCCATCACGGCACGGATGACGTCGGCGTCGTGACCGTCCACCAGCATGTCGATGCCCTTTTTCATGAAGGGGTTGGGCACCTCGGCCGCTTCCAGCGCCAGAAAACCGCCCTTGCGGGCCGCATCGGCCAGCTCGACTGCCTTGACGATCAGATCGTCGAGCTTGTCTCCCTTGTACATGAATGCCTTGCCGGCCACCTTGAACGCCATCAGGAACTGGCCGATGTTGAACTTCATCATGGCGATAAAGATGGAGCCTAACACCGTGATGCAGATTGAAGGAACGTCAATGTACATCCCCACAGGGCCACCCAGCAGCATGCCATAGATGACCACCCCAAATCCCAGCACTATGCCAATCAGACTACCTAGATCCACATCCCTACTCCTGTCAGCTGAAATTTGTTGTATCTGTAGTTTGTTGAATTTTCTGCTATTGGCTCACCAGCGGCAAGGGCCGCTACCATTTTCCCCTTTGGAAGATGGCTTATTATCGGCCACTTTTCCGAGAGTTTAAGCCGACAGCATTTTTCTGCCTCCCCCCTGCCCGCCGTCGATGTTAAGATAAGCCGTTTTTTTCAATCCCCGAGGATGGACATGGCCAGTAAAAAAATCGACCGCCTGAGTTTTGATGCCACTCTGGAAGAGCTGGAAACCATAGTTCATCAACTGGAACAGGGCTCCCTGCCGCTGGAAGAGGCCCTCAAGCAGTTCGAACAGGGCATTCACCTGGTGCGCGCCGGCCAGCAGAAGCTGGAGCAGGCTGAGCAGAAGATCCAGATCCTGCTGACTCAGGCCGATGGCAGCGAGCAGGCAGTTCCCTTCCAGCCAGAGCAAGGAGAGGAGTGAGTGACGCTGGACGATTTTTCCCGCCTGCACCGGCAACGTATTGACGACCGTCTCTCTGCACAACTTGAATCCTTGCCGCCCATGGCCCCCCGCCTGCGCGATGCCATGCGCTATGGCCTGCTGCTGGGCGGCAAACGGGTGCGCCCCTTTCTGGTCTACGCCGTCGGCGAGATGCTGGGCGTCAAGAGCGAGCTGCTGGACGGCCCCGCCGCCGCGGTGGAGTGCATCCACGCCTACTCCCTGCTGCACGACGATCTGCCCGCCATGGATGACGACGATCTGCGTCGCGGTCAGCCGACGGTACACAAGGCATTTGATGAAGGCACCGCCATTTTGGCCGGTGACGCCCTGCAGACCCTGGCCTTCGCCATTCTGGCTGATCACCCGATGCCGGACTCGCTGCTGGGCAACCGGGTGCGAATGCTGAGCCGGCTGGCCCGCGCCTCCGGCTATCTCGGCATGTGCGGTGGCCAGGCGCTGGACCTGCAAGCGGAAGGGCGCCAGATCACCCTGGCCGAGCTGGAACAGGTACACCGCCACAAGACCGGAGCCCTCATCGAGTGCGCCGTGGCGCTTGGCGCCCTGTGCAAGGCCGACGTGGATGAAACCACCCTGAGCGCGCTGCAAAGCTATGCCGCCGCCATCGGTCTCGCCTTCCAGGTGCAGGATGACATCCTCGACATCACGGGCGATACCGCCACCCTCGGCAAGCGGCAAGGTTCCGATCTGGCGCTGGAAAAGAGTACCTATCCGGCACTGCTTGGGCTCGACAATGCCCGTGAGCTGGCTCGCGAACTGCATGGTAAAGCCTTAACAGCCTTGCAATCTTTGCCCTACAATACCGACATTCTGGAAGCGTTTGCCGATTACATCATCGAGCGAACCCACTAAACGCTGGATAACAGTAACAATATGAGCGTTGATATAAGCAATTTCCCCAACCTGGCCCTCGCGGATACGCCGGTCGAGTTGCGATCCCTGCCCTTCGAGCGACTGCCCGTGCTGTGCAACGAACTGCGTGAATATCTGCTGCGTTCGGTGAGTCGCTCCAGTGGCCATCTTGCCTCCGGGCTCGGCACCGTCGAACTGACGGTGGCGCTGCACTACGTCTATAACACCCCGTTCGATCGGCTGGTGTGGGACGTGGGCCACCAGGCTTATCCCCACAAGATCCTGACCGGTCGCCGCGATCGGATGCAGAGCATCCGCCAGAAAGACGGTCTGCACCCCTTCCCTTGGCGCGGCGAGAGCGAATATGACGTGCTCTCCGTCGGTCACTCCAGCACCTCCATCGGTGCGGCGCTCGGCATGGCCGTAGCGGCCGAGAGCGAAGGGCTGGGGCGCAAGGTGGTGGCGGTGATCGGCGATGGCGCCATCACCGCCGGCATGGCGTTCGAGGCACTCAATCACGCCGGCGATGTCCACAAGGACATGCTGGTGGTGCTCAACGACAACGAGATGTCCATCTCCGAAAATGTCGGGGCACTGAACAACCACCTGGCCCGCATCATGTCCGGCAAGCTCTACACCACCATCCGCGAGGGTGGCAAGAAGGTGCTGGCCGGCCTGCCGCCGGTCAAGGAGCTGGCCAAGCGGGCCGAGGAGCACCTCAAGGGAATGGTGGTGCCCGGCACCCTGTTCGAGGAGTTCGGCTTCAACTACATAGGTCCCATCGACGGCCACGATATCAATGCCTTGGTCGAGACCCTGCGCAACATGCGCAACCTCAAGGGGCCGCAGCTGCTGCACGTCAAGACCAAGAAGGGCAAGGGCTATGAGCCTGCCGAGAAGGACCCCATCGGTTATCACGGCGTGCCCAAGTTCAATCCGGACGAGTGCACCCTGCCCAAGGCGAGCGGCGGCAAGCCGAGCTTCTCCGCCATCTTCGGCCAGTGGCTGTGCGACATGGCGGCCAAGGATGAGCGGCTGGTCGGCATCACCCCGGCCATGCGCGAAGGCTCCGGCCTGGTGAAGTTCAGCCAGCAGTATCCGGATCGCTACTTCGACGTGGCCATCGCCGAGCAGCATGCGGTCACCTTCGCTGCCGGTCTCGCCATCGCCGACCAGAAGCCGGTGGTCGCCATCTACTCGAGCTTCCTGCAGCGCGCCTACGACCAGCTGATCCACGATGTGGCGCTGCAAGAGCTGCCGGTACTGTTCGCCATCGACCGGGCCGGTCTGGTGGGAGCCGACGGCCCGACCCATCAGGGGGCGTTCGATATCAGCTTCCTGCGCACCGTGCCCAACATGATGATCATGACCCCGTCCGACGAGAACGAGTGCCGTCAGATGCTCTACACCGGCTACCAGTGCAACGGGCCGGCGGCGGTACGCTACCCCCGCGGCAGCGGCACCGGCGTCCAGGTGGAGAGCGAAATGCAGGCGCTGGCGCTCGGCAAGGGGCGGATTGTGCGTCAGGGCAAGGGCACCGCCATCCTGGCGTTCGGCACCCTGCTGCAACAGGCCAAAGCGGCTGCCGAGGCGCTCGACGCCACCCTGGTGGACATGCGTTTCGTCAAGCCGATGGACGAGGCGCTGGTGCTCTCCCTGGCCGCGACCCACGATCAGTTCGTCACCCTCGAGGACAACGCCATCATGGGTGGCGCGGGCTCTGCGGTGAACGAGCTGCTGATGCGCAGCAAACAGTGCAAGCCGGTGCTCAACCTCGGCCTGCCGGATCGCTTCGTGGAGCAGGGTACCCAGGAGGAGATCTACGCTCTGCTGGGGCTCGATGGCGCCGGCATCCAGCGCAGCATCGAGCAGTGGCTGCAGGCTTGATCCCTCAGCACACATAGCAAAAGGGCGCCGTTATGGCGCCCTTTTCGTTTGTCTGTCTCGTTTGTTTATCTGTGACCATCAGCCCTTGTAGAGCTTGGGATTGAACACATCCCGCAGCCAGTCACCCAACAGGTTGATGACCAGCACCAGCACCACCAGGCAGATGCCCGGGAAGGCGGTGATCCACCAGGAGCCGGAGAAGATGTAGTTGAAGCCCACGCTGATGAGCGAGCCCAGCGACGGCTGATCAACCGGCATCCCCAACCCCAGGAAGGAGAGAGCCGCCTCACTCATGATGGCGTTGGCCACCTGCACCGTGGAGATGACCAGGATCGGCGACAGGCAGTTGGGCAGAATGTGGCGGAACATGATGCGCGGGGCACGAAAGCCCATCACCTTGGCCGCTTCCACATACTCCTTTTTCTTCTCCGCCAGCACCGAGGCGCGCACGGTACGGGCGTACTGCGGCCACTCGGCGATGCCGATGATCACCACCAGCATCAGGATGGCGAACTTAGAGTAGAACTCGGAACCAAACGTCGCCTGGAAGATGGCAGAGATGATGATCGCCACCATCATGGTGGAAAACGACAGCTGCACATCGGCAAAGCGCATCAGCAGGCTGTCGATGCGGCCACCGAAGTAGCCGGCCAGCAGGCCGATGACGATGCCGAGCACCAGCTGCAGCCCCACCGCGAACAGACCTATGGTGAGCGAGATGCGGGCGCCATAGAGGATGGTGCTCCAGATGTCGCGACCCTGGTTGTCGGTACCGAGCCAGAAACGCTCCTCACCCCCTGCCAGCCAGGAGGGCGGCAGTTCGGCATCCATCAGATCGAAGCTGGTCTGGTCATAGACGTTGTACGGGGCGAGCCAAGGCGCCAGCATGGCGGCCAGCACGAATACCACGAACACCGCAAAGCTGAACATGGCTACCTTGTCCCGCAGGAAGTAGTAGACGATGTCGGAATTTTTGAATCGAGCCCAACGGCTTGGGCTTGCAGTTACTGCATTGCTCATGTGCTTACCCCTTAGCGGTCAAGTTGACGGTCGGGTTGATCAACCCGTAGAGCAGGTCGACCAGGGTATTGGTCACCACGAAAATGAGCCCGACGAAGATGACGTAGGCGGTGATGAGGGGCGTATCGACCCGGTGGATCGCCTCGAGGAACAAAAAGCCGGTCCCCGGCCACTGGAACACGCTCTCGGTCAGTATGGTGTAGGCCACCATGGTACCGATCTGCACGCCGCCAACGGTAATGACCGGCAGCATGGTGTTCTTCAGGGCGTGCTGATAGTAGACCTTGTTGTTGTCCAGCCCCTTGGCGCGGGCGAACTTGACGTACTCGGAGGAGAGCTGCTCCAGCATCTCGGAGCGCACCAGCCGGATGAACAGCGGCAGCATGATGGAGGAGAGCGCTACGCAGGGCAGGATCAAATGCTTGATGCCGTCCCAGGTGAAGAAGCCCGACTCCCAGCCCAGCAGATTGTAGGTCTCGCCGCGGCCATAGGCCGGCAGCCAGCCCAGCTGGATGGAGAAGAGGTACATCAGCATGATGGCGGTCAGGAACACCGGGATCGAGATGCCGATGCTGCTCCCCGCCATGATGATCTTGGTCGGTATGCTGTGCGGGCGGATCGCCGAGTAGACCCCAAGCGGAATGGAGACCACCACGATGATGAGCGCAGCGCCAAACACCAGCTCAAGAGTAGCCACCAGCTTGTCGAGGATGACCTCGAGGGCTGGTCGCTTGAAGAAGTAGGAAGTACCCAGATCCCCGTGTACCGCGTTCTTCAAGAAGCGGCTGTATTTGACGAGGAAAGGATCGTTGAGGCCCATCTTCTCGCGCAATTCGTGGCGCTGGGCTTCGGAGACGGATTGTCCCACCAGCTCGCGCAGCGGATCCCCCAGATTGTCCTGGATGGAGAAGGCGACCAGGCTGATGACGAACATCACTATCACGGCCTGATAGAACCGTTTCAGCAGGAATGTAAACATGCTTGTCCTTCTACGTGGCCTGTGTCATGGCACAGGCTTCTGTTAGCAGGCGGGGTGGCCGGCTGACCACCCCGCCCCGTCCTTCCTTGCGACTTGCGCTTACTTGCCGACCACCAGGTCACCCAGGTAAGGGAAGTTCATTACGTTGACCACCGGCTTGATGTCGGCGTTCTTCTTGGCGCCGTAGGCCAGATCTTCCCAGTGCAGCGGCACGTAGGCGGCGTCGTCGATCAGCATGGCTTCGACCTTCTTCAGCATCTCGGCGCGCTTGGCCGGGGCGGTCTCGGCGTTGGCCTGCTCGACCAGCTTGTCAGCCTCGGCGTTGGCATAGCCGGCACAGTTGTACTGGCCCATGCCGGTCTTGGCATCCTTGGTGAAGGTCAGGAACTCGAAGAAGTTCGCGGTATCTTCGGTGTCGGAGTGCCAGCCGATCAGCTGCATGTCCGCGGCGCACTTGTCAAACTCCGGCCAGTACTGGGCCACTGGCATGGTCTTCAGATCCACCTTGATGTTGATCTTGGCCAGCATGGCGGAGACGGCCTGGGCAATCTTGACGTCGTTGACGTAGCGGGCAGCCGGGGAGATGAAGCTCATCTTGAAGCCCTTCTCGTAGCCGGCTTCCTTCATCAGCTCCTTGGCCTTGGCCAGGTCATACTGGGGCTTGAGCGCCTCGTTGTGACCGGCATAGCCTTTCGGGCTCAGCTGGCCGGCGGGGGTGCCAAAGCCCTTGTTGATCTTCTCGACGATACCAACCTGGTTGATGGCGTAGTTGATCGCCTGACGCACGCGCTTGTCTTTCAGCGCCGGGTTGGTGTTCTGGTTCAGCTCGATGATGATGGCGCGGGTACCGGACAGGGTCACCAGCTGGGTGTCCTTGCCATTCTTCACGCGTTCCAGATCGTTCGGCGCAACCGGGTAGATCATGTCCACGTCGCCACCCAGCAGGGCCGCCACGCGGGTGGCGTCTTCCTTGATGGGGACCACGGTCAGGTTGTCAACGTTGCCCTTGGAGGCCTTGTCCCAGTAGTTGGCGTTGCGCACGTACTCCAGCTTCACGCCCTGCTCGCGGAATTTGACGCTGAACGGGCCGGTACCGGAGACGTGGGTGGAGGCGTAGGAGTCGCCGTTCTTGACGATCTCGCCCTTGTCCTTGCCCGCCTCTGTCTTGCCGGTATAGAACTTGGAGTCCATCGGGAAGATGTAGGTCACGGTCTGCAGCACCAGCGGGAACGGCTTGGCGGTGACGAGATCCACTGTGTACTCATCGACCTTCTTCACTTCGGCGATGGGGTCGAAGATGGCCTTGAAGTCGACGGAGGACTTCAGACGGTTGACGGTCCACACCACGTCGTCGGCGGTGAAGTCGTTGCCGGAGTGGAACTTGACGCCCTTGCGCAGGAAGAAGCGGACGGTCTTGTCGTCAATGCGCTCATACTTCTCGGCCAGGCGCGGCTCGAACTGCAGGTCCTGGGTGTAACGCATCAGGGGGTCGAACACCAGGTGGGACATCTCCAGGGTCTGACCGGAGAGCTGCTCCTGCGGGTCCAGCGAGGTGGCGTCAGAGGCGACACCGACCTTGATGTCGACAGCGGAGACGTTAAAGGCGAAACCAGCGGCAAACAGCGCCAGTGCAATCTTGGACAATCCTTTTTTCATTGTTTTCTCCATGCTTTTGGTTTTTTTATTGACATAGATACCGGCGAGCCGGTGCTTTCCTAGCTTGCGATTTCCAGCCCCTCGCGGGACATTCCCTTGAACTCCGGCATGAGGGAGATCAGCTTGCGGCTGTACTCATGCTCGGCATTGGTAAACAGTTTCTCGGTCTCGGCCACCTCCACCAGGTGACCATGCTGCATCACCCCGATGCGATCACACATCTGGCGGATGACCGGCAGATCGTGGCTGATGAACAGCATGGTGAGGCCAAGCTCCTGCTGCAGATCCTTGAGCAGGTTCAGGATCTGGGCCTGCACCGACACATCCAGCGCCGAGGTGGGCTCGTCGCAGATGAGGAAACGGGGCCGGGTCGCCAGGGCCCGGGCGATGGAGATGCGCTGACGCTGGCCACCGGAAAACTCGTGGGGGTACTTGACCCCGGCGCCGCGGCCGAGGCCAACGTGATCCAGCAGATCCCCCACGATGCCGGCGATCTGGCTCTCGCTGCTCGCCAGCTTGTGGAAGCGGATCGGCTCGGCAATGATGTCGCGCACCTTCATGCGCGGGTTCATCGACGAATAAGGGTTCTGGAACACCATCTGCATCTGGCGACGCAGCGGGCGACGCTCATGCTCACCCTTGAGGGCGGTGAGATCGATCCCCTCGAAGAAGATCTTGCCGGTATCGGGCGGATAGAGGCCGGTGATGGCGCGGGCGATGGTCGACTTGCCGGAGCCAGACTCCCCCACCAGGCCGAAGGTCTCACCCTCGAAGATCTCGAAGCTGATATTGTTGCAGGCCCGTACATACTGGCGACGGCTCGGGAAGAAGGAGTCCTTGGTGACGAACTTCAGATCCACGTTCTCCACCCGCAACAGCGCCCCTTCATAGGCGCGTTCGTCCTGGCTCTGACCGAGCCAGTGGGTCTTGAGATCGATGCTGGTATCCGCCGCACCGGCATCCTCGATATAGGAGACCAGCGGGAAGCGCACCAGCTTCACATCCGAGCGGGGCACCGCCGAGATGAGGCTGCGGGTGTAAGGGTGGTTGGGGCGACCCAGCACCTGTTCGGTGGTGCCGAACTCCACCAGATCGCCGCGATACATGACCGCCACCTTGTCGGTGACGTTGGAGACCACGCCCATGTCGTGGGTCACCAGCATGCAGCCCACCTGCCGCTCCTTGCAGAGGGTGCGGATGAGCTGGAGGATCTGATCCTGGATGGAGACGTCCAGCGCCGTGGTCGGCTCGTCGGCGATGATGAGCTCAGGATCACCGGAGAGGGCGATGGCAATCACCACCCGCTGGCGCATGCCACCGGAGAACTGGTGCGGATACTGCTTGATGCGCAGCTCCGGGCTCGGGATCCCGACCGCCTTCATCAGCTCGAGCGCCTTGGCAAAGGCCGCGTCACGTGACAAGTCGGTGTTGGCGAGGATGGTTTCAACCAGCTGATGTTCGACGGTGAACAGCGGGTTGAGGGAGGTCATGGGATCCTGAAAGATGAAACCGATGCGCGAGCCGCGAATGGCCCGCATCTCGTTCTGGCTCTTGCCGGAGATGAGCTCGCCATTGAGGTAGATATCGCCACGGGCGATGCGACCCGGCGGGCTCAGGAGATCGATGACGGCGTTGCCGATGGTGGACTTGCCGGCGCCGGATTCACCCACGACACCGACTATCTCCCCTTTTTCGATGGAGAAAGAGAGATCCTTCACTGCGGCCAGTACCCCGTAGCGGGAGGGATACTCGATCCGCAAGTTTTTCACTTCGAGCAAGGACATGGTTACCTCTGCGGGGGACATCCGTCCCAAATAATTCGTCCGTAAATCGGCCGCAGATGCCGGTCGTGCCTTGGCGTGATCGTGAGTGTTTGATATGACGACTAAACGCTCAATCCATGAGACAACGAAACCAGCGATCCGGGCGGGTTTTTTGCATTTTTTTGGAATAACCCGCGAGTAACTTAGACGGTTTGACGGCGAGTGTAAATGATCGGGTTATACAATTTCGCAATACTTTGCTCAGTTAGCAGCCAGCACAGCAGTCATAAATGATGACTACAATCACATATCCAGACTTAATGACCACATAAATGACGTTTTAGTGCTTTTACTTTCAACAAGGGTGTAACAGGCGGGAATATTCACTATTGACACAATAGTCTCAAGCCTCGAATGAGTAGTGAATATTTATGTGAAATGATTTTTTAACGGCAGCATATGCCGATGAATGAAAACTAAACAGAGATAAATAGGGGAATGCCAGCGCTGCATTCCCCCTCGTAATCCCCGTCACCCCAGCCAGTATGCCAGCGATTGCATACAAAACAGGGCGAACAGGGCGGCGATGAGATCGTCGAGCATGATGCCGAAGCCACCGTGGATGCGGCGATCAAACCAGGAGATGGGCCAGGGCTTGAGCACGTCGAACAGGCGAAACAGCACGAAGCCGGCCAGGACCCACTCCCAGCCGGCCGGCGCCGCTATCATGGTGACGCCAAAGCCGATTACCTCGTCCCAGACGATGGCGCCGTGATCCGGCATGCCGATGGCATCGGTGGCGCTCTGACAGATGCGGATACCGACCAGGAACCCGACTACCAGCAAGGCGATGAACCAGAAGGTCGGCAAGTCGCTCACCAGCAGATAGAGGGGGATGGCGGCCAGCGTCCCCATGGTGCCGGGCGCCTTGGGCGAGAGGCCGGAGCCAAAGCCCACCGCCAGGAAGTGGAGCGGGTTCCTGAGGTTCAGCCGCTTCAGCTCGGGCTTTATCATGAACCAGCTCATGCGAAATGATCCCACCCTTTCAGCGTCAGCTCGACCGGCTGCTCGCCGTGCAGATAGTCGATGCCGGGCTCACCGGCCAGGATCCGGCCGATGCGGGTGAACTTGACGCCGCAGTTGGCCAGCGCCGTGTCCAGCGCGCCGCGATGCTCCTCCGGCACGGTGAAACAGAGCTCGTAGTCATCGCCACCGGCCAGCGCCAGCTGCCAGGCATCCTGCTCGCTCACCGCATCCTGCAGCACGGGTGAGAGCGGCAGCAGACCGAGATCGATCTGGGCCCGCACGCCGGACGCCTTGAGCACGTGGCCGAGATCCGAGGCCAGGCCGTCGGAGAGATCCAGCGCGCTGCTGGCCAGTCCGCGCAGAGCCTGGCCTGCCAGAATGCGGGGATGGGGGTGGTCGAGGCGCGGCAGCACGGCCGCCAGCTGGTTCTCGTTGAGGGTGCGCTTGGCCAGCAGGTGGGAGAGCGCCAGCGCGGCATCGCCCAGAGTGCCAGTCACATAGACACCGTCACCGGCCTTGGCACCGCTGCGCAGCAGGGCACGGCCGGCCGGCACCGAGCCCTTGACCGATACCGTGATGGAGAGCGGGCCGCGGGTCATGTCCCCGCCCACCAGCGCCACATTGTAGTATTCGGCAAGCTCGAGGAAACCTTCCGCAAAACCGGCCACCCAGGCTTCGTTGACGGTGGGCAGGGTCAGCGCCAGCGATACCCAGCGCGGCTCGGCGCCCATGGCGGCCAGATCGGAGAGATTGACCGCCAGCGCCTTGTAGCCGAGATCGACCGGATCCATGTCGGGAAAGAAGTGTACGCCGCTCACCAGGGTATCCGTGCTCACCGCCAGCTGGGTGTCGGGGGGCAGGGTCAGCAGGGCGCAGTCGTCTCCAGGGCCCATCACCACGTCCTTGCGGGCGTGGGGGACCTTGAAGTACTTATCAATCAGCTCAAATTCACCCATACAGTAAAAAGCCAGCGATTAAGCTGGCTCCTCTATTAGATGCTGTTGCGGCTCTTGCTGCGAGACCGTGCTCAAGGCTGGTCGCTGCCGGGCTCTTCATGTATTGCCATACACGCCGGCCTGGCGCTGCGCTTCACCTTGCTGACGACGGCTCGCGACAGAGCATCGATCAGCATGGAATGCTGATGAACAGGGATCAGCGCTTGTCCAGCGACTTGATCACCTTGTCCAGTACGCCGTTGACAAACTTGTGGCTGTCATCGGCGGCGAAGGCTTTAGCC
The DNA here is from genome assembly GCF_027707805.1 of Aeromonas sp. QDB20. NCBI lineage: Bacteria > Pseudomonadati > Pseudomonadota > Gammaproteobacteria > Aeromonadales > Aeromonadaceae > Aeromonas > Aeromonas sp. QDB20. Next base: position 251,567 of record NZ_JAPCJC010000006.1, read on the forward strand.
AGCTCGATCGCTTCGTTGATCACCACGCGCGGCGGAACATCATCACGACGGGTCAGCTCATAGGTCGCCAGACGCAGGATCGCCTTGTCCACCATGTCCACTTCTTCCAGCGGACGGGAGAGGAAAGGTGCGAAGACCTTGTCCAGCTCGTTGCAGTGGAGGGCTACCCCGAACAGCAGATCGCGGAAGTAGTTCAGATCCACACCCTTGGTGTCCTGATCGATCTTGAACTGCTCTTCGATGTCGCCCACGTTGGCCTTGGTCATCTGCCACTGGTAGATGGCCTGGGTGGCGCAATGGCGGGCCTTGCGGCGCTCAGACGGTTTCAATGCATTTCTCCTCGTTACACGTCCAGTTCTTTCAGGACGTTGATCATTTCGAGCGCTGCCAGTGCAGCCTCTGCACCCTTGTTACCCGCCTTGGTACCTGCACGCTCGATGGCTTGTTCAATGTTTTCAGTGGTCAGTACGCCGAAGGCAACCGGAATTTCATATTCCATCATTACCTGGGCCATGCCCTTGCTGTTCTCGTTGGCGACCAGATCGAAGTGGTAGGTGCCGCCACGGATGACGGTGCCGACTGCCACGATGGCGTCATAGTTGCCGCTCTTGGCCAGTTTCTTGATGACCAGCGGCATTTCAACCGCGCCCGGCACTTTCACCAGGGTCAGGTTGCTGTCCTGTACCTGGCCTTGACGCTTCAGTACGTCCAGTGCACCACTCACCAGGCTGTCGTTGATGAAACTGTTGAAACGAGCAACGACAATCGCAACGCGCGCTTCAGGAGCGGCGATATTTCCTTCGATAACCTTCATTGGAAATCCTGTATCTGTGAAAGCAAAAGGGCCGGAGTCAAAAGTGCGCACATTCTAGCACAACAGACCCACGACAAAAAACCATGGCCGCAACGGGCGGCCATGATGATGATTTCAGCCGTATGCGGCGCTTACTCGCCGACGTACTCCACCACTTCCAGGCCGAAGCCGCCGAGGGCGTGATACTTCTTCGGCGAGCTCAGCAGGCGCATCTTGCCCACCCCCAGCGCCTTGAGGATCTGGGAGCCGACGCCGACCCGGCGCGAGGTTCCCTGCCACTTGGCCCCTTCCGGCGCCAACCCCTTGTCGGCGGCCTCAAAGCCCTTGACCCGTGCCAGCAGCTCGGCGCCGTGGGCTTCCGCCCCCAGGATCACCAGCACCCCGCCCTCGTCGGCGATGCGGGCCATGGATTTGGGCAGCGGCCAGCTGCGGGCGGCGTGGCGGTCGGTCTGCAGCAGATCGCTCAGCACGTCGTGCAGATGGACCCGCACCAGGGTTGGCTGGTCGGCACTCACCTCGCCTTTTTTGAGGGCGAAGTGCACCTGGTTGTCGATGGTGTCGCGGAAGGTGATGAGGTCGAACTCGCCATATTCGGTGGGCAGCTTGCACTCGGCCACCTTCTCGACTGTGGTCTCATGCTGGTTGCGGTACTCGATGAGATCCGCAATGGTGCCAAGCTTGATGCCGTGCTGCTCGGCGAAGATCTCGAGATCAGGGCGGCGCGCCATGGTGCCATCCTCGTTCAAGATCTCGACGATGACGGAGGCGGCCTCGTAACCGGCCAGCCGGGCCAGGTCACAACCCGCCTCGGTGTGGCCGGCGCGAGTCAGCACGCCGCCATCCTGGGCCATCAGCGGGAAAATGTGGCCGGGTTGCACCAGATCGGAAGCCTTGGCATCGGGCGCCACTGCCGCCTGCACGGTGACGGCCCGGTCGGCGGCGGAGATGCCGGTGGTTACCCCTTCGGCCGCTTCGATGGTCACGGTGAAGGCGGTCGAGAACTGGGCGTTGTTGCGGTCGACCATCAGCGGCAGCGCCAGCTGCTTGCAGCGATCCCGGGTCAGGGTCAGACAGATGAGCCCCCGGCCGTAACGGGCCATGAAGTTGATATCTTCCGGGCGGACACAGGAGGCGGCCATGATGAGGTCCCCTTCGTTCTCCCTGTCTTCGTCATCCATCAGGATCACCATCTTGCCAGCCTTGATATCGGCAATGATTTCCTGGGTCGTGCTCAGCGCCATGGGCTACTCCATCAACATGCTTCGGGGATTGAGCCAGTCGGCTCGACGTGATACTGCCTATTGTGCTCTAGATGGGGCACGCGGGGCCCCATTTCAATCGGAGCGGGATCACAGAAAAGCGTTTTTCCCGCCGAGGATCCATCACAGGAAACCGGAGCGGGCCAGCTTCTCCAGGGTCAGGGTGGAGGCACTGCTCTCCTGGCGCTGACCCGTCATCAGCCGCTCCAGATAGCGGGCTATCTGATCCACCTCGAGATTGACGCTCCTGCCCGGCTTCCAGCCGGCTATGGTGGTCTCCTGGGCGGTGTGGGGCACGATGGTCAGCCGGAACAGATCCCCCTGCACGGCGTTGACGGTGAGACTGATGCCATCCACCGCGATGGAGCCCTTCTCGGCGATGTAGCGGGAGAGCTCCGTCGGCGCCTTGATCCAGTACTCGATGGCACGGCCACTGCTGGAGACGCTCTTGACCTCCCCCACCCCGTCCACGTGGCCGGAGACCAGGTGACCGCCGAGGCGGGAGGTGGGCATCAGCGCCTTCTCGAGGTTGACCCGATCGCCCACCTTAGCGGCAGAAAAACCGGTGCGAGAAAGGGTTTCCAGCGACACGTCGGCGGTATAACGCTTGTCGCCCAGGGCAATCACGGTAAGACAGACACCATTGGTGGCGATGGAGTCGCCCAGCTTGACATCGCTGAAATCCAGGGTGGGCGCGTGCACGGTGAGGGCCATGTCTTCGCCCTGGCGACGCAGCTCGGCCAGGGTTCCCACCGCTTCGATAATTCCGGTAAACATGCAGATCACCTTGCTGATGACGGGGGCGGCAATGCCCCCTTTAATATTGATAAATCAGGCTATTTTGGCGGTAATACGAATATCCTGGCCAACCATGCGCACATCCTTGATGTTGAGCTTGGGAGCCTGGAACAGCCGGGTGAGCCCGGGCAGATGGAACAGGCCGCGCCCCTCATCCCCCATCAGTTTGGGCGCCTGATAGAGCACCAGATCGTCCACCAGCCCCTTCTCCAGCAGGGCGCCGCACAGGCGTGGCCCCGCCTCCACCAGTACCGAGTTGAGGTTCTGTTTGGCCAGCAGCATGAACAGGCTGACCAGATCCAGCTTGCCATCCAGCAGCGGCACCTCCAGCTGCTGCACCCAGGCTGGCCAGTCGCCGTCCGCCTTGTGGCGGGCCAGCAGCACCGGGCTCTCGCTCTGGAACAGAGGCAGATCCGGGGTCAGCCGGTTTTGCGAGTCGACGATGACCCGCAGCGGCTGGCGCAGGGTCTCTTTGGGATAGGCGGCCTTGACCGAGGGGGGCAGCTCGTCCCAGCGCACGGTCAGGGAGGCGTTGTCCGCCAGCACGGTTTCGGCGCTGGAGAGCACCGCATCGTGGCGGGCCCGCAGTCGCTGCACGTCGCGGCGCGCCTCCGGGGAGGTGATCCACTGGCTCTCGCCGCTCGCCATGGCGGTGCGACCATCCAGGCTGGCACCGAGCTTGACCGTCACCTGCGGGAAGGCGGTACGCATCCGCTTGAAAAAGCCCGGGTTGAGCGCCTCGGCCTCGGCAGCCAGCAGACCGAAATCGGTCTTGATGCCCGCCTCGGAGAGCATGCGCAGGCCGCGCCCCCCTACCTGAGGGTTGGGGTCCACCATGGCGGCCACCACCCGGCTCACGCCGGCCTTGATCAGCGCCTCGGCACAGGGTGGGGTGCGACCATGATGAGAGCAGGGCTCCAGGGTCACGTAGGCGGTGGCGCCGCGGGCCTCTTCACCGGCCGCGTGCAGGGCATAGACCTCGGCATGGGGCTCGCCGGCCCGCTGATGCCAGCCCTCTCCCACCACCACGCCAGCCTTCACCAGCACGGCACCGACACAGGGGTTGGGCGCCGTGGTGTAACGGCCGCGGCGGGCCAGTTCGAGGGCCCGGCTCATCCATTGGTAATCGTCTTGACTAAACATCTGGGCTCCTCTGACAGCACATCCAGGCTTACGCAATATCGTAGGTTCGATTAGCGCAGCGTAATCGAACGCGGCAACCTGGTTTGGAAGAAAGACTCACTTCTCCAGCTTGGCGATCTCTTCACCAAACTCACGAATGTCTTCAAAGCTGCGATAGACGGAGGCAAAGCGGATATAGGCCACCTTGTCGAGCCCCTTGAGCTCGTCCATCACCAGGTTGCCCACCAGCTCGGAGGCCACTTCGCGCTCACCGGTGGCCCGCAGGCGGGATTTGATGTGGTTGACCGCCTTCTCGATGGCCTCCATGCTCACCGGCCGCTTCTCCAGTGCCCGCAGGATGCCGGCACGCAGCTTGTCTTCGTTGAAAGGCTCGCGCGAGCCGTTGGACTTGATGACGCGGGGCATGACCAGCTCGGCCATCTCGAAGGTCGTGAAGCGCTCGTGGCAGAGCAGGCATTCGCGACGGCGGCGTACCTGATGGCCTTCGGCCACCAGACGGGAATCGATCACCTTGGTATCTACCGCACTACAGAAAGGGCAATGCATCGGACCTCCGGCGTTGACGGAAAAGGGCGCCGACCACCGGGGCCGGCTCTAGGCCGGCCAGTGTAGCACGGCCATCCGGAACCGGTAAAAGCCCGTGAAAACAAGGGAAGTGACAGATGCCATCAGCAACCACGAAGTGCATCAATGGCGACATCAGGCAGCCAGAGCACTGTATTGGTGTCGCTCTCTATCAGCTCGACGATGGCTTCTCTCGGACCTTTTCTCCATGCATCCGTGGCATAGAATGCCGCCTGTGAACGGTTCAGATCGTCAAGATCATCGTAAGCCCGCATCAAAAAATAGACGTCCGGATGGTGCAAGGAAGGGCCATGGTTCACCACATCCATTCCCCACTCGCGGTGCAGCGGCAAACTCTGCTCTGCAACCAACCTATGAAACTCTGCCCGACTACCGGCCTTGAGCCGGTAGTTTCGGATCTCCAGCACTCTCTTCATTGAGCTATCTCCTGCCATCCGTTTCTTGAACATCAGAGCTGTTTTAGGCGCCCATCCCAGTCATCCATTCGACCGGGCTCAGTCATCATAAGGCAGGGTATCGGGGTCACAATCCTGATAGTCGGGCGCCGGATCCACGGCAAAGCGGCGCGCCTCGATGTGGCTGTGGCCCAGCATCAATGCCTTGCCCACCCGGTGCATGCCGTCCATCACCCGACCTGCGCTGTCCAGCAGGATGGGATAGGCGAGATCGGCCGCCATCATGAGCTGGCAATGCTCCACCACGCTGCGCACCGTGGGGCTGGCGGCGCCATGGCCGTACCAGTGCAGCTGGTCGAGCTCGGCAATCTCACCGAGTGCCACCGCCTGCACCGGCAGATCGCGGCTCAACCACACCAGCCGGCGCACGTCCCAGGCCAGCAGCCCCTGTTCGCTGGCGCGAAAATGGTACTGGGCACGGATCGCCTGCCTGAGCGCTGCCGACGCCAAGTCCCTCTCAGCGTTGCCCCCGCTCCCTGTGCCCTGCAACTGCTCTTTGCTGTGCTGACTCATAGCCCCTCTCATGTTGCCAGACGCCACAAAAAACAATGCCACCCGAGGGTGGCATTGCGGTTCAACCTGAAAGCGGGTCGATTATGCGTAAACCGGGAAACGGCGGCAGATATCCAGCACCTTCTCGCGCACGGTGGCCAGCACTTCGTCGTTGTCGTGGTTGTCCAGCACGTCGCAGATCCAGTGGGTCAGCTGGATGGACTCGGCTTCCTTGAAGCCGCGGCGGGTGATGGCCGGGGTACCAATACGCACACCGGAGGTGACGAACGGGGAACGCGGATCGTTCGGCACCGAGTTCTTGTTGACGGTGATGTTGGCTTTGCCCAGCGCAGCATCAGCATCCTTACCGGTCAGCTCGCGGCCGATCAGGTCAACCAGCATCAGGTGGTTGTCGGTGCCGCCGGAGACGATCTTGTAGCCGCGCTCGATAAAGGTGGCAGCCATCGCCTTGGCGTTTTTGACGACCTGGGCCTGATAGGTCTTGAACTCGGGCTCCAGCGCCTCTTTGAAGGCAACGGCCTTGCCGGCGATGACGTGCATCAGCGGACCACCCTGACCACCCGGGAAGACGGCGGAGTTGAGCTTCTTGTAGAGCTCCTCGTCGTCAGCGGCGGAGAGGATCAGACCACCGCGCGGACCGGCCAGGGTCTTGTGAGTGGTGGAGGTGACCACGTGAGCGTGGGGCACCGGGTTCGGGTAGACGCCGGCGGCGATGAGGCCAGCCACGTGGGCCATGTCGACGAACAGGTAAGCACCGATCTTGTCGGCGATTTCGCGCATGCGAGCCCAGTCGACAACGCCAGAGTAAGCGGAGAAGCCGCCGATCATCATCTTCGGCTTGTGCTCAACGGCCAGACGTTCCATCTCGTCGTAGTCGATCTTGCCGGACTCGTCGATGCCGTAGGGGATGATGTTGTACAGCTTGCCGGAGAAGTTGACCGGGGAGCCGTGAGTCAGGTGACCGCCGTGAGCCAGGTTCATACCCAGCACGGTGTCGCCCGGTTGCAGCAGGGCCATGTAGACGGCGCTGTTGGCCTGGGAGCCGGAGTGCGGCTGCACGTTGGCGTAGGTGGCACCGAACAGCTCTTTGGCGCGCTCGATAGCCAGGGTTTCAACCACATCCACATACTCGCAACCACCGTAGTAGCGCTTGGAGGGGTAACCCTCGGCGTACTTGTTGGTCAGCTGGGAGCCCTGGGCTTCCATGACGCGGGGGCTGGTGTAGTTCTCGGACGCAATCAGCTCGATATGCTCTTCCTGACGACGGGTCTCGTCTGTGATGGCCTGCCACAGCTGGGGATCATAGCCGGCAATGGTCATGTCACGTTTCAACATCCGTTTCTCTCCTGAAAATCGTTTGCGCGATAGGTGAAGTGGGCAGGCGCATTGTAACGTGAGCTGGATCAAAGAGACAGTCCAACCACCCAAAAAATTGTTTAAAAAATGTAAAATGCGTCGCAAATTTCACACCGCCCAGGCGGGCTGCGACCCGCCGGCAAGCCCACGCCAGCCTGGCCAATCCCCCCTTCATCCGCCACCGATACACTCGGCCAACAGCCGGAGCATGGCTCATCAGCCGGCCAAAACCAGAGCCAGATCATGGATATAGCATTTACTAACAGATAACATCTTTAACAGGCACAGCAGTTGCCCGGCGCGCAGGCCGGCAACGTAAGGGCCCCTCACCGCATCCGGTCAACTGCTGCTCGCGTCACCCTCTTGTCTTGTCACACCGCAGACTCACGGGAGTAAGCCATGCTGGATAACTTGATGCTGTTTCTGATTATTTCGGTATTCGCGCTGTTCTACTGGATCTACTACACCGGCAGTCGCAAGAGCCCTTTCACCACCCAATGGGACCAGTTGCCCACCCGCGAGCAGTATCTGGCGGCCCACCCGGACGCCATCGACGGCGACATCCTCTTCTGCATTCACTGCGGCCATCATCAGCAGCTGGATGTGGGCCTGGTGCACCAGGCCGACTTCCGCCGCCAGCACCTCTGCGCCCAGTGCAGGCAGCCGCTCTACCGCGAAGAGCAATAACTGTCCTGAGCGGGCATGAGCCACGCCCCCTTGCTGCTAATCCGGCAGATGCTTCGCCTGCCACGCCCGCAAACCGGCCAGCGCCTGCTCAAACGGCCCGGCCAGCGCTCCCCCATCCAGCAGCCCCTGCTCCACGGCGGCGCACTGCGCCGCGAAATCATCCAGCCCGAGCGCCAGGGCGCTGCCCTTGAGCCTGTGCGCCAGCGCGCGCTGCGCTTCCCCTTCGCTGTGCGCCAGCTCGGCCACCAGGGGCGCCCCCTGCTCGGCAAACAGAGCGATGAGCTGGCGAATGCGCTGACTGCCGAGCAGGGTCAGATCCGCCTCCAGCACCCGGTTGGCGGTCCCGGTACCAGCGAGCGGCTCGTCCGCCGCTAGGGGAGGCACCTCCTCCCCTGCTGACAAACGGTCGATGGCCGCGGCCAGCGCCCCCAGCCGCACCGGCTTGCCGACGAAATCGGCAAACCCCGCCGCCAGACAGGCGCGCACATCCTCCGGGTACATCTGGGCCGAGACAGCGATGGCGGGCAGGCCGCAGCCATGCTCCTCCTCGCTGATGGCCACCAGATCCTCGCGCAGGGTCATGCCATCCATGTCCGGCAGGTTGATGTCGAGCAGAGCCAGCTCGAAGGGGCGCTCGGTCACCCGCGCCAGCGCGCTGCGTCCATCCTCGGCCAGGGTGACCCTGTGGCCGAGGCGCACCAGCATGCCCTCGGCCACCAGCCGGTTGATCTCGTTGTCCTCCACCAGCAGGATCTCCCGCGGCTGGCCGAGGCGCACCGGCTGGGCGCTAACCGGCAGCTGGGCCGCCGAACGCTGCAGCGGCAGGCTGAAGCTGAATTCACAACCCAGTCCCGGCTCGCTGGAGAGCATAAGCTCTCCCCCCATGGCGGCCACCAGCCGGCGGCTGATGGCGAGCCCCAGTCCCGTGCCCCCCTGATGGCCCATGTCCCGCTTGCGCTGGCGGAAGGCCTCGAACACCGCCTCCTGCTCCCCGGCCGGGATGCCGGGGCCGGTGTCTTTCACCACGAAGCGGATGCAGGGCTCGGCGCAGGGACCCGCGCAGGCCAGCGGCGCCACCACCAGGGTGATGCGCCCCTCGCCGATGAACTTGACCGCATTGCCCAAGAGGTTCGCCAGCACCTGGCGCAGCTTGCCCACGTCCCCCTCCACCACGGGGGGGAGCGAAGGGGCATACTCCAGCGCCAGCGTCACCCCTTTCGCATCGGCCCTCGGCCCGAACAGGGCGATCAGCTCCTCGGCCAGCGGGCGCAGGGAGAAGGGCTCGCGGCGCGCCTCCACATGGCCCGCCTCGATTTTGGAGTAGTCGAGAATGTCGTTGAGGATCTCCAGCAGGGATTCGCCACTCTGCTCGATGGCGGCCAAGTAGCGCTGCTGGGTCTCGTTGAGGTGGGTGTCCTCCAGCAGGGTGAGGCCACCGAGGATTCCGTTCATGGGGGTGCGGATTTCGTGGCTCATGGTGGCGAGGAACACCGACTTGGCCCGGTTGGCCTGCTCCGCCTCGGCGCGGGCCAGCCGCTGCTTCTCCACCTCTTCGTTGAGGCGCGCATTGGCGTGGCTGAGCTGCTCCGTGCGCTCCTCGACCCGCGACTCCAGCTCCCGCTGGTAGCGGCCAAGCTCGATGGCGTTGTCACGAAACACCTGCAGCGCCCTCCCCAGCTCCGCCAGCTCGTCGCGTCCCGCTTCCCCGACTGGCATCAGAGGCGCCAGATCTCCCCTGGCCAGCCGGCTCATCCCGGCGACGGCACGCTGCAACGGCCAGACGATGCGACCATAGACCATGCGCCACATCAGCAGGATGAGTAGCACCAGGGTGAGCAGGCCGATCACCATCAGGGCCTGCTCCAGCAGCTTGAGGCGCTGGCTCAGAGCCTGCTGGCTCTCTCCCAGGGAGTCCCGGGCCTGGTTCACCAGGGTGCCGACCTCGCGGTTGAGGCTCTCCATCAGGGCCTCGTTGGCGGCGGCCAGCACCCGCAGCGCCTCCCCCTTGCCGAGCCAGTCGCTGCGCAGCTGTACCAGCCGATCGCTCTGCTCCAGCTCGTCCAGCGCCCGCTCCACCGCCTGGCGGCGGGCCGGATCCGTCACCGCTCCCGCTCGCAGCCGCAGGATGGCCAGCTCACGACGCACCTCCTGCAGCAGGGTCAGCAGCCCGGCCTGCCGGTCGCTGCGCCAGATCTCCTCGATGCGCTGCTGCTGCATCAGGGTGCGGTGGCGCAGCTCCGTCATCTGCTCCAGCCAGTCGAGATCCTGCTCCAGCAGCCGGTCGATCGCCCCGCCAGCGGCGTGCCCCTGCAGTGAATAGAGGGAACCGAGCCCCGCCACCATCACGGTTTCGGCGTTCTCCATCTGGCTGCGGGCCAGCTCCGCCACCTGACCGGCAGCCACCACCAGCCGGGAGCGCAACGCGCTACCGTCGGCCATGAGTGTCAGCCGCTCTCCAACCAGCCAGCCCTGCTGGCCCAGGTTGCCGATGATGGTCTGGCTGAGGCGATGCAGCTCGTCAGACGCCGCCTTGCCGCCACCATGGCCCAGTTGCTCCAGCACGTGCTGCATCTGCTGCCCCTGCAGGGTGAGCAACCGCCCCTGATGCTCCCGCTCCTCCTCGCTGGTCGCGGAGGCCAGCAGGTGGGAGGAGCTCTGGATCTCGCCGCCGAGCCGCGCCAGGGTGCGGGCCAGCTCCTGATCCGCCAGGGTCTGCTGCACCCCCTGCTCCAGCTGGCGCAGGTGGCTGAGCCCGAACCACCCCAGCAGGGAGGCCCCCAGGGTCAACAGCGCCATCAGGGAGAAGGCCAGCAACAACTTGCCGCCCAGGCCGGAAAAGATTCTCACGCGAAGCCCCTTGGTTGTGGTCGACTTTGACCGGATAATATGGCCCCACACTTTAACAAAACCCCCGGCCATGCGAAGCGTCTGTCTCTCCCTGTTGCTCCTGCTGCTCCCGGCCTGCGTCCTCGCCTTCGAGGTGGATCACTGGCCGGACGGCGCCTTCGGCGGCCAACCGGTCCGTTTGAACTGGCAAGGGCCCGCCCCCGTCACCCGTCCCCTGACCCTGTGCGCCCTCTATCCCCATCTGCGCGACGCCTACTGGCTGTCGGTCAATCAGGGCATGGTGGAGGAGGCCAAGCGGCTCGGCGTGAAGCTGCGTATCCACGAGGCGGGGGGCTATGGCGCCCTTGCCGAACAGCGCCACCAGTTGCAGCAGTGCGTGAGCGAGGGGAGCGATGCCATCCTGCTCGGCGCGGTGAGCTACGACGGGCTCGGCGAGGCAATCAGCGCCAGCCCGCTGCCGGTGTTCGGCCTGGTCAACGACCTGCCCGCCGGACTGGTCAAGGCCAAGGTGGGGGTCTCCTGGTATCAGATGGGCTGGCAGATGGGCCACTGGCTGGCCAAGCGCCACCCTGCTGGCAGCCCGCCGGTGACGGTGGCGCTCTTTCCCGGCCCGCAGGCGAGCGGTGGCAACAACTTCGTCGAGCCCGGCTTTGCCGCAGCCATCCAGAGCAGCGCCATCAGGCTGGTAACCACGGCGCGCGGTGACAACAGCCGCGAGATCCAGCGCACCCTGGTGCAGCAGACCCTGGCCCGCCACCCCGACCTCGACTATCTGGTGGGGGGCGCCATCGCCGCCGAAGTGGCGGTCAACGAGCTGGCGCAGCGCCAACTCACAAAACCCCAAGTATTGAGCACCTACTTCAGCCACGGGGTGCAACGCGGCCTGCGCCGGGGCAAGGTCCTGGCCGCCAACAGCGATCAGATGCGCCAGCAGGGGCGCCTTGCAGTGGCCCAGGCGGTCTGCCTGCTGCAAAGACCCGAGGCCGGCGAGCAGCAGTGCCCGCGGGTGATGGGCCCCCCCATCCTGACTCTGGAGGCCCCTCTGGCCAATCCCGCCGATTCGCTGTCCGATGGCACCTTTCGCCCCGTCTACCGGGTCGGCGTCGACGCCAGCAGCAACTAACCAAGCACTCAAGGAGATAGAGATGAACACATTGCATGCGAGCTGCCTGTGCGGTGCCGTGGCCCTGACCCTGCCGGATCAGTTCGACTACATGGGCAACTGCCATTGCTCCGAATGCCGCAAGTTTTCCGGGGCGGACTACGCCTCGGTCGGCGGGCTGGATGGTGACAAGGTGACCATCGCGAAGGGGAGCGAGGCCATCGGCCGCTACCAGAAATCGGACGAGACCAGCCTCGCCTTCTGCCGCCACTGCGGCTCCAGCCTGTTCAGCCAGAAGCGCAGCACGGGCAAGATCAATCTGCGGCTGGGGATACTGGACGAGGCGCCGAGCCAGAAGCCCGCGTTTCACATCTTCGTCGGCTCCAAGGCGCCCTGGCACCAGATAGGGGATGACTGCCCGCAGTTTGACACCCGGCCATCGGCCTGAACGCCCCGCAAAGCAGAGGGTCAGGCGGCCAGCTCGCCGGCGAACAGGTAGCCTTCCCCGTGCACGGTGACAAACAGCTGGGGATCCCGGGGATCCTGCTCCATCTTGCCGCGCAGGCGGCGGATCAGCACGTCTATGGTGCGATCGCTCGGGCCATCGCCCCGGTGGCTGGTGAGGGCCAGGATCCGCTCCCGGCTCAGCACCCGCCCGGCGTTGGCGATAAAGGCCACCAGCACCTCGTACTCCGCCTTGGTCAGGCGCACCGGCACCCCGTCACGGCTGAGCTGGCGGCGGGGGATGTCGAAGCGCCAGGGACCGAAGCGCACCGCATCGTCCGCCACCGCCGGCTCGCTCGGCTGGGCTGCGGCCAACGAGATGCGCCATAGCAGGTTCTTGACCCGCACCAGCAACTCTCTCAGTTCAAACGGCTTGGTGACATAGTCGTCGGCCCCCATCTCGAGGCCCACTATTCGGTCCACTGCATCGCTGCGGCCGGTCACCAGGATGATCCCCACCGTGCTGCGGGCGCGCAGCTCGCGGGTCAGCAGCAGGCCATCCTCCCCCGGCAGGTTGATGTCCAGCATCACCAGCGCCACCTCCTGCTCGGCCAGCACGGCCCGCATCTCCTGGCCGTTCTCGACCGCGGTCACCCGATAGCCCTCCCGCTCGAAATAGCCGGTCAGCTTCTCGCGGGTCACGACATCGTCTTCAACAACCAGAATGTGGTGGCTCATGGGCAGGTTCCGCAGGGTTAGACAGAGTTCAACATGGGGGAATTATTCTATTCATAATTTTTCATAAATACCCCTATTTCGTTAATTTTCGGCGGCAGCCCTGTTCACAATGCCTCCCTATCATGGCCTCCATCAAAAAAGCGATGTGAGAGAACATGATGAAAAAACTGTGGCATTTCCTGCGCACCCCCAGCCGCCGCTGGTCGGTATTGGCGCTGGTGCTGGCGGGCGTCGGGGTCACCCTGGCCGGCAGCATCGGCTTGCACTACGGCTTCGAGAAGACCAGTACTCTCGAGTTCTGTATCTCCTGCCATACCATGAAGGACACCGTCTACCCCGAGTACAAGGAGTCCATTCACTTCAAGAACGCCTCCGGCGTCCAGGCCATCTGCACCGACTGCCACCAGCCGAAGGACTTCGTCGGCAAGGTGGCCCGCAAGATGGAGGCGGCCAACGACCTCTATCAGCAGTACATAGGCCACAGCATCGACACCCAGGAGAAGTTTGAGGACAGGCGTCTGCACCTGGCCGAGAAGGTGTGGGCCCGCATGAGCAGCCAGAACTCCAAGACCTGCAAGTCCTGCCACAGCTACGACAACATGGATCACGCCAAGCAGTCCCCCGCCGCCGCCCTGGCGATGAAGGATGCCGCCGCCAAGAACATGAACTGCATCGAGTGCCACAAGGGCATAGCCCACGAGCTGCCGAACATGGCGGGCGGCTTCCGTGCCACCTACGCCACCCTGGCAAGCGATGCGCAAGAGGCACCGGCCGCCGAGACCCTCTACACCCTGGGCGAGAAGGATCTCTACGAAAACGAAGAGAGTACCGATCCGGTCGGCAAGCTACTGCCCGCCTCCCGCATCGAGGTGGTGGCCCGCAGCGGCGATCGCCTCAAGGTGACCATCGAAGGCTGGCGCGAAACCGCAGGCAAGGGTCGCGTGCTGAGCGAGTACATGGGCAAGCGGGTCTTCGTGGCCACCATCCGTGACGAGCTCAGGGCGAACGAGCAGATCCTGAAACAGGAAACCGACAGCGCCACTCATATCGAGTGGGAACAGGTGCAGGTGCAGGCCTGGGTCGATGGCAAGGGCCTCGAATCCTCCCTCAAGCCGATCTGGGATTATGCCGGCGAGATGTACAAGTCCACCTGCAACTCCTGCCACGCGGCGCCGGATCCGGCTCACTTCACCGCCAACGGCTGGATCTCTGGTCTCAAGGCCATGTCCGCCTACTACCGCCTGAGCAAGGAAGAGGAGCGCACCCTGCTCAAATACCTGCAAAACCATGCCGCCGATACCGGTGGTCAGGGCAGCCACTAAGTCCGGATTTGAGAAAGGAATAACAAGATGATCAATATTTCCCGTCGTGGTTTTCTGGGTGGCTTGCTGGCCAGCGGTGCCAGCGCCCTGATCGGCCCCTCCCTGCTCGGTCGCGCCGTGATGGCCGCCGAGTCCGGCGAAAAACTGGTGCAGTCCGGCTCCCACTGGGGCGCCTTCCGCGCCCGTGTGGTCGATGGCCGCTGGGTCGAGACCCTGCCGTTCGAGCATGACAAGCATCCGACCGAGATGCTCAAGGCCCTGAGTGAAGTGGTCTACAACCCCTCCCGCATCCGCTACCCCATGGTGCGGCTGGACTGGCTGCGCAAGGGCCACCAGTCCGACACCAGCGAGCGCGGCCAGAACCGCTTCGTGCGGGTGACCTGGTCCCAGGCGCTGGACTTCTTCTATCACGAGCTGGAGCGGGTGCAGAAGACCCATGGCCCGAGCGCCCTCTACGCCGGTCACTCAGGCTGGCAGTCGGTGGGCAAACTGCACTCCGCCGGCGCCATGCTGGGCCGCGCCATGAACCTGCACGGTACCTATCTGGCCAAGGCCGGTGACTACTCCACCGGCGCCGCCCAGGTGATCCTGCCCCACGTGGCGGGCGCCATGGAAGTGTACGAGCAGCAGACTTCCTGGCCCCTGGTGCTGGAGCACAGCAAGACCATCGTCATCTGGGGTTCCGATCCCATCAAGAACCTGCAGGTGGGCTGGCTGGTGCCGGATCACAGCGTCTACGAATACTGGGCCCAGCTGAAAGAGAAAGTGGCCAAGGGCGAGATCAGGGTCATCAGCGTCGACCCGGTCAAGTCCAAGACCCAGAAGTACCTCAATTGCGATCAGGTTACCCTGAACCCGCAGACCGACGTGCCCCTGATGCTGGGTATCGCCCATACCCTCTACAGCGAAAAGCGTCACGACGAGGCGTTCCTGAAGAACTACACCACCGGCTTTGACAAGTTCCTGCCCTATCTGCTGGGCACCAAGGATGGCCAGGTGAAGGATGCCGAGTGGGCTTCCGCCATCTGTGGCGTGCCTGCCGACACCATTCGCGAGCTGGCGCGCACCATGGCCAGCGGCCGCACCCAGCTCATCGGCGGCTGGTGCGTACAGCGCATGCACCACGGCGAACAGTACGCCTGGATGCTGGTGGTACTGGCCTCCATGCTGGGCCAGATCGGCCTGCCGGGCGGCGGCTACGGTTTTGGCTGGCACTACAACGGAGCGGGCACCATCACCTCCAGCGGCCCCATCATGTCCGGCTTCAGCTCCGTCATCCCCGGGGTCAAGCCGCTGCACGACGGCGACTGGAAGGGCTACTCCAGGTTCATCCCGGTGGCCCGTTTCGTCGACTGCATCCTGAACCCGGGCAAGCAGATTGCCTTCAACGGTCAGACCATCACCTACCCCCAGATGAAGATGGCGGTGTTCTGCGGCAACAACCCGTTCCACCACCAGCAGGATCGCAACAAGATGATCGCCGCCTGGCGCAAGCTGGAAACCGTGGTGAGCGTGGATCACCAGTGGACCGCCAGCTGCCGCTTCGCCGATATCGTGCTGCCGGCCACCACTACCTATGAGCGGGATGACATCGAGCAGTGGGGTTCCCACTCCAACGCCGGCATCCTGGCCATGCACAAGGTGGTCGAGCCGCTGTTCGAGGCGCGCGACGACTACGACATCTTCGCCGATCTCTGCCGTCGCTTCGATCGCGAGGCCGAGTTCACCGGTGGCAAGAGCAAGCTGGAGTGGATCCAGAGCATCTATGACGACGCCCGCCTGCAGGGCCGCGGCATCGGTATCCGCCTGCCCCGCTTCAGCCAGTTCTGGCACGGTGAAGGCTTCGTCAGCTTCCCGGCGGGCCAGCCCTGGGTGCGGCACGAGTCGTTCCGCAAGGAGCCGGATCTGGAGCCGCTGGGCACCCCGTCCGGCCTCATCGAGATCTACTCCAAGACCATCGCCGACTACGGCTACGCGGATTGCCCGGGCCACCCGGTCTGGATCGAGCCTTACGAGCGCTCCCACGGCGGTCATGGCAGCCAGCAGTTCCCGCTGCACCTGCAATCCTGTCACCCGGACAAGCGCCTGCACAGCCAGCTCTGCTCCTCCGATGCCTACCGTGCCACCTACACGGTGCAGGGGCGCGAGCCGGTCTACATGAACCCGCAAGACGCCAGGGCGCGCGGGCTCAAGGACGGGGATCTGGTGCGAGTCTTCAACGGCCGCGGTCAGGTGCTGGCCGGTCTGGTGGTGAGCGAAGACTACGCCCCCGGCGTGGTGCGCATCCAGGAGGGGGCCTGGTACGGCCCGCAGGAGGGCGGCAAGGTGGGGACCTTGTGTACCTATGGCGACCCCAACGTGCTGACCGCAGATATCGGCTCCTCCAGCCTGGCGCAGGCCACCACGGCCCACACAGCGCTGGTGGAGATCGAGAAGTTCCGCGGGCAGGCGCCGGCCGTCACCGCCTTCGGAGCGCCGGAATCCGCCAAGGGCATAGATCCCATGTTCCCGGCACTGTGACCCGAGGGGACGAAAGTCACCCCTTGAGTTTCCTTTATTTTTAAAGTCGTTAGAATCGGGAGCCTCTATGGCTCCCGATTGTCATCCACGGAGGATAAATGCAGGAATTCATGGCTACCAGCGAACGCCGGGCCGAGCTTTACTGGTGGTTCTCCACCCTGTTCGCTGCCGAGCTCAGTGATGCACAGATCGCTGAATACGACACCTACGACGTGCGCAGCTTCTTGAAGAGCCTCTCCACTCTCGATCCGATGCGCGAGGCGGTGGCCGAACTGAACGAGGCCATCGCCCGCCTGCTGGTGCGCCCGGATCGCCAGCTGGAGCTCTCCGCCGACTTCGCCGGCCTGTTCCTGGTCGACCCCAAGCAGGGGGCTCTGCCTTACGAATCGCTCTATCGCGGCGAGGGCAAGCTGCTGATGCAGGCCCCCATGAGCGAGATGCAGGCCCGCCTCGATCGCCTCGGCATCAACGTCAGCGACAAGTACAAGGAGCCTGCCGATCACCTGGCCATCGAGCTGGATCTGATGGGCAACCTCATCATCCGTGCCGCCGAGGCGACCACCGCCGCCCAGCGTGAAAGCTGGCTCGGCGAGCAGGAGTCCCTGCTGCACGGCCACCTGCTGGGCTGGTTCGACAAATTCGAAACCGCCTGCCGCGCCGCCGACCAGTTCGGCTTCTACGGCGCCAGTGCCCGGCTGCTGGGGGTATTCCTCAAGATGGATGCCAACTACCTCAGCCTGGTCAAACCGGCGCAAGCCGCCGACTAAGCCGATGAAGACAGCCCTGCTTCTCATTGCATGCTGGCTGCTGGCCCTGATCCCGCAGGATCAGGGCATTACTCCCCTCGTCGCCCTGCTGTTCAATCCGGACCGGGAACTCTACGGCACCGCCCAGCTCACCGGCTTTGCCGGCATACTGCTGACGCTCTATCTTGCCAATCTGGGCGTCGAGGTGGTGCTGCGCCGCCGCTTCCAGATAGCGGGCATGCTGGCCCTGCTGGCCTCCTGGATCGATTTCATCAATAGCAGCGGCACCGAGAGCCACTGGTTGCTGCTCTACGCCATGGCGCTGCCGTTTCACGTGGTCGGCTGGCTGGTCCTGGTGCGCGGCATCCAGGCGTTTGGCCGCCAGAAAGGCTGAAAAAGCGCCAAAACTATTACAAATCATGACAGCCCGATCCCCCCGGTTGCCCTTGTGGCAAGGTCAGCGGGGTAATTGCGGGTAACATTCGCTTACATTCAGCTCCCGTTCAGTTTCACGACAACCGCTATAGTGCCGCTCCTTTTCCGACCGATACAGGAGCATCAGCATGCCTCCACAGGATGCGCGCATCACGGGCCTCGATCTGCTGCGAGGGCTCGTCATCTTCATGGCCGTCTTCGAGCACTACACCGGCTACCTCAACTACTGGTACATCGACTTCTTCAATCGGGAGCACGCCCTGTGGGACAGCTTCTACCTCTCCCACAAGGCGATGGCCGGTCAGCTGCTGCCCATGGATCATCTGACGGCCCAGGTGTCGGCCTGGCTCATCCCCTGGGTCAGCCAGATCTACCTGGCGCTGGCCGCCTTCAACCTCAGTCGCCGTGATCAGGCCAGCTTCAGACCGCAGCTGGGCGGCAAGCTGGTGCTGTTCGCCAGCATCATACTGGTGCTCTATGTGGAAGGACTGGTCATCGCCCCCAACTTCGGCGAGGCGATCTCTTTCTATCCGGTGATGCTGTGGATGTGCCTGCTGGCGCTCTTCTCGCTGGTCTACGCCTGGTTCGGCATCCGCGGCATGCTGCTGCTGACCCTGCTCAGCCTGCTGCTGGATCAGCTCGGCGTGCAGGATCTGCTCGGTCACCTCGATGGTTGGATGAAGCTGCACGTGCACCCCGACTACGAGCTGGATGCCCGCCTCGACCTCTTCATGGCCAGCGGCTGCTTCGGCTTCCTCTACGGCTGGTGCTGGCATCAGCGGCCCCAATGGCGGGACCGCCTCAACACGCTGGTGCTGACGCTCTCGCTGGTGGCGCTGGCCTGCTATCTCATGTTCGGCGAGACCAGCACGGTCGAGCTCAGCGACATCTACGCCAACGAACACGAACTGGCGATGGACATGGTCGGCCGCGCCGGCATCTGGGGAATGGAGTTTCTGGTGATCGGGGCCGTGCTCTGGCTGCATCAACGCAACATTCGCCTCTGCTGGCGCCCCCTCAACTGGATCGGCATGTACTCGCTGACCGTCTTCATCTTCCACAAGAGCATCTTCGTGCACCTGTGGGGCCCGCTCCTGCTGTGGTGGACCGCCCGCCAGGGCACCATCCTGCCCAACAATTTCGGCCTCATCATGGCGCTCAGCGCTACCAGCGTGCTGCTCATCTACGCCTTCCAGCGCTCCGGCATCATCTGCCACCTGATGGGCATGCATCAGGATCGGGACTGGGTGCGGCTCTATGGCAACAAATAAGCACTGGCTGGTGCTGCTGCTCCTGGCGCTGCCGGTCTGCGCCAAGGAGCTGGCCATCGGCGGTCAGTGGCAGCTGGACAGCAAGCAGGCGGGCAGCGGCAGCAGCGACAGCACCCAGTTCTGGGTCGGCTACGAGCGGGAGACCCAGGTCGGCCTCATCTTCGCCGACGGCCAGAGCGCCGGGGTGGCGCTGCCGCTCTACGACAAGAGTTTTATCGCCCTCGGCGTCAGTCCGATGGAGGTGATTGACCGTACCCGCTTCAGCGCACTCTGGCGCCTGGGCTGGCAACTGGATGACGATCACCAGCTCACCCTGGGCCAGCTCTATGACGTCAGCGGGCGCTATGGCCAGCTCTGGTACATGGAGCACAGCCTGCCGCTGCCTGCCGAGCTCTCCCTCAATCTCTGGCTGACCCGCGGCAGTCAGGCCCACATGGCCGCCTATGGGGCGAACGAAGGCTTGCGGGACTGGGGGCTCACGCTGGAGCGCAGCTGGTGCTGGCAGAAATGGCGCCTTGGCACCGAGTTCGGCGCCAAGCAGTGGCTCATCAAGGAGCATGACTGGCAGCCGGTGATCAACCTCACCCTGAGCTACCACTTCGGAAAATAACCAAATTGGGGGCAAATGAGCCCCCACCTCTTCCCTCCAGTAGGCTTCATGCCATACTGACAACACCTCAAATGACAAAACAGTCAATTCCGGAGTCCCGTGATGGGGAAAGAGCTTTTCGACGCCATGCCCGATCCGCCGCAGGCGGGGCAGTTGAGCGTGAACGAGCTGCAGCAGCTGTTCGAACTGGCCCCGTTTGGCATAGGCATCTTCGATCGCCACTTTCGCTGCCGCAGCGTCAACCAGACCCTGGCCGACCTCAACGGCCTCTCCCGGGAGGAGCACTATGGCCACACCCTGCGGGAAATCGTCCCGGCCCTGGCCCCCGTGCTGGAGCCCCTGTTCCAGCAGATCATCAGCAGCGGCGTCCCCCGGGTCGAGCTGAACCTAAGCGGCCATACCGCGGCCCATCAGGGCCAGCAACGCCACTGGCAGGCGATCTACAGCCCCATGCTCGACGAACAGGGCGTGCCCGACGGCATTCTCACCATAGTGCGCGACGTGACCGAACAGGTCGAGTCGCAGCGGCGGCTGCAACTGGCCATGAACGCCGGCCGGATCGGAGTGTGGGAGTGGCACATCAAGGAGGACAGACTGCAGTTTGACGGCCGGGTCGAGCAGCTGCTCGGCACCGCCGCCAGCGAGTTTCAGGGGGGAATGGATCAGTTCATCAAGCGCTTCGACCCTCTCTCTGGCGAGCAGCTCAGGGCGGCGCTCAAGGGCACGGCCCCCATTCATCTCACCCTCGGTTATCTGGGGCCCGATCAGCAGCGAGGCTGGGTCGACATCCATGCCGATCACGTGGCGGCCAGCGAACATCTGGGGCGACGCATCACCGGGGTGATCCACGACGCCACCGATCGCTGCACCCAGGAAGACAAGCTGCGCCAGGCCAACGTGGTGTTCGAAACCGCCGCCGAAGGCATCATCATCATGGATGGCCAGCGCCAGATCATCTCGGTCAACCCGGCCTTCTGCAGCATGACCCAGTACGAGGAGGACGAGGTCGTCGGCAAGTCACCGGAAGCCATCATGCACCCGCGCCGCCACACCGACATCGACTACCCCTGGCACACCCTGCTGCCCGGCAGCCACGCCTGGCATGGCGAGATGATGTGCCTGCGCAAGGATGGCGGCTACTTCACCTCCTGGCAGCATGTCAGCGCCGTCCACGACAGCCGCCACAACACCACCAACTATGTCATCGCCTTCTCCGACATCAGCGCCATTCGCAAGGCCGAGGCACAGCTCAACCACCTCGCCTATCACGATCCCCTGACCGAGCTCGGCAACCGCAACCTGCTGCAGGAGCGGCTTGAGCTGGAGATCAAGACCGCCCACCTCAACCGGCAGCAGCTCGCCTTGCTGTTTATCGATCTGGACGGCTTCAAGCTGATCAACGACACCCTGGGCCACCGGGCCGGGGACGAGCTGCTCAAGCTGCTGGCCGAGCGCATTCGCCGACTGCTGCACCACAACGACGTGGCGGCCCGGCTGGGGGGCGACGAGTTTCTGGTGCTGATCCCCTACTTCGAGCAGCCGGAGGAGCTGGCCAGGCTCGCCGAGCAGCTGCTGGCCCGCCTGCGCGAACCGGTCGAGCTGGATCACGAGCGGGTGGCCGTCTCCGCCAGCATCGGCATCGCCCTCTATCCGGAACACGCCACCACCCCGGACACCCTGGTCAGTGCCGCCGACAGTGCCATGTACGAGGCGAAGAACCAGGGCCGCAACGGTTACCTCTTCTATACCCCGGACATGACGGAGCAGACACGGGAGCGACTGAGCATGGAGCAGGGGCTGTTCCAGGCCATCGAGCAGCAGCAGCTCTGCATCCTCTATCAACCCATGACGGATCTGGCCAGCAACCAGCTGAGCGGGCTGGAAGCCCTGCTGCGCTGGCAGCACCCCAGCGAGGGCATGATAGGGCCGACCCGCTTCATTCCGGTGGCCGAGGAGTGCGGCCTTATCGAGCAGATTGGGGAGTGGGTGATGCGTACCGCCTGCCAGCAGGGGCAAGCCTGGCTGGCCGCAGGGCTGGCGGTGCCCAGACTGTCGGTCAATGTGTCGGTACGGGAGATGCGCTCGGCAGGTTACGTGGAGCGGGTCGCCGCCATCCTGGCCGAGACCGGTTTTCCGCCACAACGGCTGGAGATAGAGGTCACCGAGAGCATCATCCAGCGGGTCGACCAGAGTCTGCAGCTGTTCAAGCGGCTGAAGGAGCTGGGGGTGCAGATCGCCATCGACGATTTTGGCACCGGCTTCTCATCCCTGAGCCTGCTGAAAAGCCTGCCCATCGATCGGATCAAGATAGACAAGACCTTCGTGCAGGCGCTGCCCGATGACAAGCACAGCCGGGAGCTGTGCCGCACCATTGTCAACCTGGCCGACAGCCTGGGCATGATGGTGACCGCCGAAGGGATAGAGACCCAGGCCCAGCGCCAGTTTCTGCAATCCCTCCACTGTCAGGAGGGGCAGGGCTATCTGTTCAGCCATCCGCTGGCCGAGCCCCATCTGGCGGCGCAGCTGGCATCGGGCAGGAATCACTGGTGCTGAGCCCCGCGCCAGGGGGTGACAGCCACAGCCAACTCAATCGTTGAAGGTCAGCCTGGCGTCCCACCCTTCGTCCTGCTGCCGGCGTGACTCTTCCAGCAAGGAGTCCTGCGGATAGGAGGACTTTTTCTCCCCGAGGGTGACGGACACCGGCGGCTTGCGCGCCAGCCATGCTTCGCTCAGCTGGCCGCTGATGTGATCCCGCAGTGAGGGTGAATCGGGCTGTGTCGGTGTCAGTTCAAGACCGTTGGCATGGGGGGCGGCCAATGTGGCCTCATCGGTGGCCTTCGGGGCCTCGAACTGCCAGAGGGAGGAGCAAAGAAGCAGGGTCAACACGGGGGCTGTCTCCATCGGTAAAAGCGACGTTTTACCCAATCGGCGATGAATTGTCATCGACGCGACTGTAAGCGGATGTTGCCATCTATCCAAAAGTCTAATTGCCCTCCCCCGCCAAAGGTATAAGTTGTTATCCAATCATTACAAAAATGTATTCAAAGGAGTGACACATGAGCGAGAGCAAGGTCTACCCGGTCAAAGCCCACATCAGCCAGGGCGCCCTGCTGGACAAGGCAGGCTATGAGGCCATGTACCAGGCCTCGGTGCAGAACCCGGATGCCTTTTGGGGCGAGCAGGGCAAGATCCTCGACTGGATGAAGCCTTATACCCGGGTCAAGAACACCTCCTACGATCCGGGCCACGTCTCCATCAAGTGGTATGAAGACGGCCTGCTCAACGTCTCTGCCAACTGCCTGGATCGCCATCTGAGCGAGCGCGGCGACAAGGTCGCCATCATCTGGGAAGGGGACAACCCGGCCGAGGATCGCAAGCTCACCTATCGCGAGCTGCACACCGAGGTGTGCAAGTTTGCCAACGTCCTGAAGGCACAAGGGGTGCATCGCGGCGACGTGGTCTGCCTCTACATGCCCATGGTGCCGGAAGCGGCCATCGCCATGCTGGCCTGTACCCGCATCGGCGCCGTGCACAGCATCGTCTTCGGCGGTTTCTCGCCAGAAGCCCTGGCCGGTCGCATCATCGACTCCGGCTCCACCATCGTCGTCACCGCCGATGAGGGGCTGCGTGGCGGCCGCCCGGTGCCGCTCAAGAAGAATGTGGATGAAGCGCTCACCAACCCGGAGACCAAGGTCAGCAAGGTGATCGTGCTCAAACGTACCGGCGGCAACATCGCCTGGCACAACCACCGCGATCTGTGGTGGCATGAGGCAACGGCTGCCGTCAGCAGCGACTGCCCGCCGGAGGCGATGGGGGCTGAAGACCCGCTGTTCATCCTCTACACCTCCGGCTCCACCGGCAAGCCCAAAGGGGTGCTGCACACCACCGGCGGCTATCTGGTCTATGCCACCCTCACCTTCAAGTACATCTTCGACTACCACGAGGAGGACATCTACTGGTGTACCGCCGACGTGGGCTGGGTCACCGGCCACTCCTACCTGGTCTACGGGCCACTCGCCAACGGCGCCACCACCATCATGTTCGAAGGGGTGCCCAACTACCCGGCGACCAACCGCATGAGCCAGGTGGTGGACAAGCACCAGGTCACCATCCTCTACACCGCCCCCACCGCCATCCGCGCGCTGATGGCCAAGGGCAACGAGGCCGTTGAGGGTACCTCCCGTTCGAGCCTGCGCATCATGGGCTCGGTGGGCGAGCCCATCAACCCGGAAGCCTGGGAGTGGTACTACCGCACCATAGGCGACGAGCGTTGCCCCATCGTCGACACCTGGTGGCAGACCGAGACCGGCGGCATCCTCATCAGCCCGCTGCCCGGCGTCACCGACCTCAAGCCAGGCTCGGCCACCCGCCCCTTCTTCGGCGTGCAGCCGGCGCTGGTGGACAACATGGGCGAGCCGCTGGAGGGGGCCACCGAGGGCAACCTGGTGATCACCGACTCCTGGCCGGGTCAGATGCGCACCGTATTCGGCGATCACGAGCGCTTCGAGCAGACCTACTTCTCCACCTTCCCCGGCCGCTATTTCACCGGCGACGGTGCCCGTCGCGACGAGGATGGCTACTACTGGATCACCGGCCGGGTGGATGATGTACTGAACGTCTCCGGTCACCGCATGGGCACCGCCGAGATCGAATCCGCGCTGGTGGCTCATCCCAAGATCGCCGAAGCGGCGGTGGTGGGCGTGCCGCACGAGATCAAGGGTCAGGGCATCTATGCCTATGTCACCCTGATCGCCGGCGAAGAGCCGAGCCGGGAGCTGCATAAAGAGGTGAAGGAGTGGGTCCGCAAGGAGATCGGCGCCATCGCCACCCCGGACGTGATCCACTGGGCCGAGGGGCTGCCCAAGACCCGTTCCGGCAAGATCATGCGGCGAATTCTGCGCAAGATCGCCACCGGCGAGACCGACAGCCTGGGGGATATCTCCACCCTGGCGGATCCGGGCGTAGTGGACAAACTCATTCGCGAGAAGTCCGAAGCCGCCTGATCCCGTCTGCCTTTTGCCTCCAAAGCCGGCCCTGTGCCGGCTTTGTCATTCCTGCCAGTGAGTGTTTTGACAGCCGACCTAATAGAGCAAAAAACAGACAGATGTAGAGATTAGACCAGTAAAATGCTGCTAATTTTCACGAAATCAATATAATTGCGAAATCTGTGTGCCAGTGCACACCGATTTGAGCAGAAAATGGCTAGATTTCTGGTAGTCCACAAGATAGCTGACAGATAGCAGCATTATCATCGAGGATGTACTCAATATGTCGCAAAAACACCGAATTCTCCTGCTCAACGGGCCAAACCTGAACCTGCTGGGCAAACGGGAACCGGGCATCTACGGCAGCAAGACGCTCGATGAGATCGTCGCCGATCTGACGCTAAGTGCCGGCGAACTCGGGGTCACACTGGAACACCTGCAATCCAACGCCGAACATGAGCTGGTCGGCCGCATCCACCAGGCCATGGGTCAGGTGGACTTCATCATCATCAATCCGGCCGCATTCACCCACACCAGCGTCGCCATCCGCGATGCGCTGCTGGGTGTGGCCATCCCCTTTATCGAGGTTCACCTGTCCAACGTCCACGCCAGGGAACCCTTCCGTCATCACTCCTATCTGTCTGATGTCGCCAAGGGGGTCATTTGTGGGCTGGGGGCCGATGGCTACCAATTCGCTTTAACCGCGGCCGTGCACCAGTTGCGCGCGGCTTGATAATCACTGATCAGATAAAGAAGAAAGAGAATGCTAATGGATATCCGCAAAATCAAGAAGCTGATTGAACTGGTTGAAGAGTCCGGCATCGCCGAACTGGAGATCTCCGAAGGTGAAGAGTCCGTTCGCATCAGCCGCAACTTCTCCGGTCAGGTGACCGCTGCTCCACAGATGATCATGCCGCAGGTTGCTGCTCCGGTAGCCGCTCCTGTCGCCGCCGCCCCGGCCGCCGCAGCACCTGCTGCCGACGCCACCCCGGCCGGTCACCTGATGCGCTCCCCCATGGTCGGTTCCTTCTACCGCTCTTCCAGCCCGGAAGCCAAGCCGTTCGTGGAAGTGGGCCAGCACGTCAATGTCGGCGATACCCTGTGCATCGTCGAAGCCATGAAAATGATGAACCAAATCGAATCCGACAAGGCCGGCGTGATCAAAGCGATCCTGGTTGAAAATGGTCAGGCCGTCGAATTTGACGAGCCGCTGTTCATCATCGAATAAGGGAAATCGCCACCCATGTTGGACAAAGTAGTCATCGCCAACCGCGGTGAAATTGCCCTGCGGATCCTGCGCGCCTGCAAAGAGCTCGGGATCAAGACAGTGGCCGTTCACTCCACCGCCGACCGGGAGCTCAAGCATGTGCTGCTGGCCGACGAAACCATCTGTATCGGCAAGCCGGCCAGTACCGACTCCTACCTCAACGTGCCGGCGATCATCGCCGCCGCCGAGGTGACCGGTGCCGTTGCCATTCACCCCGGCTACGGCTTCCTCTCCGAGAACGCCGACTTTGCCGAAGTGGTCGAGAAATCCGGCTTCGTCTTCATCGGCCCGCGCGCCGAGACCATTCGCCTGATGGGTGACAAGGTCTCCGCCATCGAGGCGATGAAGAAGGCGGGCGTACCCTGCGTACCGGGCTCCGACGGTCCGGTTGACAGCGATGCCAAACACAACGCCGCCATTGCCAAGCGCATCGGCTACCCGGTGATCATCAAGGCCGCCGGTGGCGGTGGTGGTCGCGGCATGCGCGTGGTGCGCAGCGAAGCCGAGCTGGCTGCCGCCATCGCGCTGACCAAGTCCGAAGCAGGCCAGTTCTTCAAGAACGACATGGTCTACATGGAGAAGTACCTGGAGAACCCGCGCCACATCGAGATCCAGGTGCTGGCAGACGGCCAGGGCAACGCCCTCTATCTGGGCGAGCGCGACTGCTCCATGCAGCGTCGCCACCAGAAGGTGGTCGAAGAGGCACCGGCGCCGGGCATCACCGCCGAGATGCGCAAGTTCATCGGTGAGCGCTGCGTGCGCGCCTGTATCGAGATCGGCTACCGCGGTGCGGGTACTTTCGAGTTCCTGTACGAAAACGGCGAGTTCTATTTCATCGAGATGAACACCCGTATCCAGGTAGAGCACCCGGTTACCGAGATGGTCACCGGCGTCGACCTCATCAAGGAGCAGCTGCGCATCGCCGCCGGCCAGCCCCTGTCGATCACCCAGCAGGACATCCGCATCCGTGGCCACGCCATCGAGTGCCGGATCAACGCAGAAGACCCGGCCACCTTCATGCCGTCTCCTGGCCTGATCCAGCGCTTCCACGCGCCGGGTGGTCTGGGCGTGCGTTGGGACTCCCACATCTACGCCGGCTACAAGGTGCCGCCCTACTACGACTCCATGATCGGCAAGCTGATCTGTTACGGTGAAAACCGCGACGTCGCCATTGCCCGCATGCGTCAGGCGCTGGACGAGCTGGTGGTGGAAGGGATCAAGACCAACGTCTCCCTGCAAAAAGAGATCATGAAGGACGAAAACTTCCAGCACGGTGGTACCAATATCCACTACCTGCACAAGAAGCTGGGTCTGTAAGACTCGCGTCCGCAGATCTTCTGCTGAAAAAGGGCCATGGCGACATGGCCCTTTTTTGTTATCCTTGCGCCCCTCGAAATTGTCGGAGGCCAAGGTGAACCGTTTTGCGCTCGCTCGTCGGGAAGCAGCACTCTGCCTGCTGCTGACCCTGCTCTACTTCCTTGCCTGGTATGGCACGGCCTATTTCATCCCCGAAGAGATCGAATTCTGGGATATGCCGCTCTGGTTCCTGCTCAGCTGCATTCTGATGCCGCTGCTGTTCATCGTGCTGTGCGGCCTGATGGTGGATCGCCTGTTCGTGGACATCCCCCTCGACTCCCAACCCCTCGATGACAAGGAGCCGCCCCATGAATCTTGAGCTGCTGCTGCCGCTGTGCATCTATCTGGTGCTGGTGCTGGGGGTCGGTTTCTGGGCCAGCCGCCACCGGGTGGGCGGTGACTTCGTGCAGGAGTACTTCATCGGCAACCGCAGCATGGGCGGCCTGGTGCTGGCCATGACCCTGGTGGCCACTTACACCTCGGCCTCCTCCTTCATCGGCGGGCCGGGTGCCGCCTACAAGATTGGCCTTGGCTGGGTGCTGCTGGCGATGATCCAGCTGCCCACCGTCTGGCTCACCCTGGGGGTGCTTGGCAAGAAGTTCGCCATCATCGCCCGCCGGGTCAATGCGGTGACCATCAACGACATGCTGTGGGCCCGCTACCAGAGCAGGGCCGTGGTGGTGCTGGGCTCGGTCACCATCATCCTCGCCTTCATCGCCACCATGGTGGTGCAGTTCATCGGCGGCGCCCGCCTGCTGGAGACCGCCACCGGCCTCTCTTACCAGCAGGGACTCTTGCTGTTTGCCGGCTGCGTGCTGCTCTACACGGTGATCGGCGGCTTTCGCGCCGTGGTGATGACGGATGCGCTGCAGGGGATCATCATGCTGATCGGCACCGGCGCCCTGCTGGCGGGGATCCTGATCGCGGGGGATGGTTTGCCCAACCTTATCCACCAGCTCAAGGCGATCGATCCCAAGCTGGTGAGCCCGCAGGGGGCCGGCGACATGCTGACCCAGCCCTTCATGCTGAGCTTCTGGGTACTGGTCTGCGTCGGGGTGGTGGGACTGCCCCACTCGGCCCTGCGCTGTTTTGGCTATCGCGACAGCAAGGCGCTGCACCGCGGCATCCTGATCGGCACCATCGTCAGCGCCTTCCTGATGTTCGGCATGCACCTGGCCGGGGCGCTGGGCCGCGCCATCCTGCCCGGCATGGACAGCCCGGACAAGATCATGCCCTCCCTGATGATGGAAGTGCTGCCCCCCTGGCTGGCCGGGGTCTTCCTGGCGGCCCCCATGGCGGCCATCATGTCCACCATCGACTCCCAACTGATCCAGGCCTCCGCCACGTTGGTGAAGGATCTCTACCTCAACTACCTGAGCCCGGAGAAGGCCGGCCAGGAGAAGCTGGAGGTACGGGTGCCGCGCCTCTCCCTGCTCTGCACCCTGATCCTGGGTACCCTGGTGCTGCTGGCGGCGCTGCAGCCCCCCGAGATGATCATCTGGCTCAACCTGCTCGCCTTCGGTGGCCTGCAGGCGGTGTTCCTCTGGCCGCTGGTGCTCGGCCTCTACTGGTCACGGGCCAACGGCCCGGGAGCCCTGGCCAGCATGGTGTGCGGCATTCTCTGCTACGGCATCTTGAGCCAGTGGGGGATCAAGCTGGCCGGCCTGCACGCCATAGTGCCGAGCCTGGCGCTGGGGCTGATCGCCTTCGTGCTGGTCAGCCTGCTCACCCCGGCTCCGAGCCAGAGCGTGCGGCGACTCTTCGAACCTTGTTCAGAAATGGATTAATAAAGGGTTCCGAAACTATCCCAAAATGGGTGCTTTAAGGGTAAACTGTGCGCCATGTCACAAAACAGTGCGCCCTTATGCCCGTCCAGAACGCCAGACAGATCCTGACCCAAGCCCTGCAGCGACTCGGTTACGCCCTGTTGCTGCCGGTCTCCATCCTGCCGCTGGCCGCGCTGCTCTATCGGCTCGGCCAGCCGGACGTGCTGGATCTGGCGGTACTCTCCCTCACCGGTCGCGCCCTGTTCAGCCAGATGCCGCTTATCTATGCGGTGGCCATCGCCTTCGGGCTGAGCCGCCAGGGCGAGGGGAGCCAGGCGCTGGCCGGGGCGGTCAACTTCCTGCTGCTGAGCTCGGCGCTCGGCACCCTGGCCCCCGGCCTGCACAGCGACATGATCTGCGGCCTGCTGGCGGGATTGACCACCGCCATCGTCTACCCCTGGCTCAAGCGCCACCCCATGCCCCACTGGCTGCGGCTGGTCAACGGCGATTTCACCAGCCTGCTCGCCTCGGCGCTGGCCTGCCTGCTGCTGGCCTTCCCCCTCGCGCTGCTCTGGCCGCTGCTGGAGCAGGGCATCACCCTGCTCGCCTCTGAACTCCTCACCACCCCGCTCGGCGCCTTCTGCTACGGCGTGCTGAACCGGCTGCTGATCCCGCTCGGTCTGCACCAGGTGCTGGGCAGCCTCATCGGGCTGGGAGAGAGCAACCTGCAGGCGCTGGCCAGCGCCCAGCCGCTGCACGAAGGCTATGTGGCCGGGCTCTACCCCATCATCATGTTCGGCCTGCCTGGCGCCTGTTTCGCCATCTGGCTGCACCGCCAGCGCATGCAGCGACTGCCGCAGGGGGGATTGCTGCTCACCCTGGCGCTCACCTCGGCGCTGGTGGGCATCACCGAACCCATCGAGTTCCTGTTCGCCTTCACCGCCCCCTGGCTGTTTCTGGCCCACGCCCTGCTGACCGGCCTGTCACTCGCCACCTGCAGCGCGCTCGGCATCAAGGTGGGCAGCTACTTCTCCGCCGGCCTGCTGGATCTGGTGCTGAGCTACCACGCCGGCGAGCACAGCTTCTGGCTCATTCCGGTCGGCATCCTGTTCTTCGTCGCCTACACCCTGCTGTTTTATCAGCTGCTGGAGCGCACGCCCCTCAGCCTGCCGAGCAAGCCCATCGCCCCGGAGCACCCACGGCTGGCGAGCGTCGCCCCCTCCGACCCCCAGATGCTGGCGATCCAGTACCTCAAGGTGCTGGGGGGCATGGACAACCTGCAGGCGATGAGCGTCTGCCTGACCCGCCTCAGCCTGCGGGTACGCGACATCTCGCTGGTGGATCAATCCCGCCTGCTGGGGCTGGGCTGCCTCTCCTGGATCCAGCTCAATGACCATCAGCTGGTACTGGTGCTGGGCCCCAACGCCAGCCTGATCGAGGGGCAGATCCGCATGCTGGCGGAACGCCAGTCGGTGCCGCTCGGCCTCAAGCCCAATCAGGAGTCGGCCGGCCAGAGCGGCTGGTAGCCTCAGGCAAACGGCAGGCGCTCGGCCACAAAATCCATCAGGCTGCGCAGGGCGGGGGCCAGGTGCTCCCGGCTCGGGTAGATGAGGTAGAAGGGGTTGGGCGGCACGGCGAGCTCGGGCAACACCTTCTGCAAGCGGCCACTCGCCAGATCCCCTTCGCAGACGTGATGGGGCAGCAGGGCAATTCCCCCTTCATTGATGGCCAGCTCCCGCAGCGCCAGCAGGCTGTTGCTGATGCAGGCCCCCTGCGGCCGCCAGCCCCCCTCCTGCAGCGGCCACACCGGCAGCGACGTGTGCACCAGGCAGGCGTATCGACCCAGCTCGCTCAGCTGTTGCGGCATGCCGTGGGCCGCCAGATAGGCGGGGGCCGCCACCAGATGGCGCGGCACCTGACCGATGCGCCGGCAGATGAGGCTGGAGTCTTTCAGCGGCGCCGCCCGCAGCGCCAGATCGTAACCCTCCCCCACCAGATCGAGCTGCTCATCGCAGAGGGTCAGCTCAAGCACCACCTCGGGATAGAGGGCTCGAAACTCCGCCAGGATCCGGCCGAGCAGCAGGGTGCCAGTGGCCTCGGGGGCGGTGATCCGCACCCGCCCGGCCGGGGCCGCGCGCAGCCGCGCCATCGCCAGATTGGCGCTGCGGGCCAGCGCCAGCAGCGCCCGGCACTGCTCCACATAGACCTCTCCCTGCGGGGTCAGGCTCAGCCGGCGGGTGGTGCGCTGCAACAGGCGCACCCCGAGCTGGGATTCGAGCCGCGAGATCTTCTGGCTGACCGAGGATTTGGGCATGCCAAGCAGCTCGGCCGCGCCGGTAAAACTGCCCTGCTCCACCACGGTGGCAAACAGCCCCATCAGCTCCAGTTCGACATTGTTCATATATTCAAACAGTCTTTACCAATTACCCATCTTAATCTGAATAATCAACCAGACTAGAGTGGCTGGCAATCCCCATCCAACCGATTTGAAAGGAACTGCCATGAAAGCCATCGCCCTGACCCACTATCTGCCGAGCGATCATCCCGACTGCTTTATCGAGGCCAATCTGGCCGACCCGACGCCGGGCCCGCGCGACCTGCTGGTGCGGGTCAACGCCACCTCCATCAACCCGGTCGACACCAAGGTGCGCGCCCCCAAGGCCAAGGTCGAGAGCAGCCCGCGGGTGCTGGGCTGGGACGCCGTGGGCGAGGTGATCGCCGTCGGCCGCGAGGTGACCCTGTTCAAGGCGGGCGACCGGGTCTGGTATGCCGGCGACATCAGCCGCCCAGGCAGCAACAGCGCCCTGCAACTGGTGGATGAGCGCATCGCCGCCCTCGCCCCCGCCAGCCTGAGCGACCTGGAAGCGGCCGCCCTGCCGCTCACCGCCATCACCGCCTGGGAGACCCTGTTCGAACGCATGAGCCTCAGCCGCGAGAGCCGCGGACGACTGCTCATCATCGGCGGCGCCGGCGGGGTCGGCTCCATCGCCATCCAGCTGGCCCGCCAGCTCACCGGCATGGAGGTGATCGCCACCGCCTCGCGCCCCGAAACCCGGGCCTGGTGCCTGCAGATGGGGGCCCACCAGGTGGTGAGCCATCACCAGTTGCAAGAGGAGCTCACCGCCCTCGGCATCAACCAGGTGGACGCCATCTTCTGCACCAATGCCACCGAGCAGCACTGGGATGCCATGGCCAGCCTCATCAGCCCGTTCGGCCATATCTGCACCATCGCCGAATCGAGCGAGCCCTGGGATCTCTCCCTGCTCAAGAGCAAGAGCGTCACCTTCAGCCAGGAGTTCATGTTTACCCGCTCCCTGTTCCAGACCCCGGACATGATTGAGCAGCACAACCTGTTGGGGCTGGTCGCCGCCCTGGTGGATCAGGGCGTGGTCAAGAGCACCCTCAGCAAGGTGGTACCCGAGCTGACCCCGACGACCCTGGCTCAGGCCCATGCCGAGGTGGAAGCCGGCCGCATGGTGGGCAAGCTGGTGATCGACATGAGCCGGTTCGGCAACTAATCCCTTATGGGTAAAAACTGCACCATCATGGGGTGAACTCACCAGTGACAAGCCCCATCACTGCACAGCACATATCAGGCAACAGACAGTCACCACGCAGCTTCACCATAAAAAAGCCAAAAAAAAGGGGCCATCCCGCCGGGATGGCCCTAAATACCTGAACGTTGGGGTAACAATCACACACATATCCTTATGCAGGACCTCTGAACCTTTGCAGCTAGTGTGCCAATCTCGCCCCCCTCCCCGCTTTCTTGCCACATTGTGCCCTGCCACCGAGGTCTGCAGCCCCGGGCCACTCTGCGGGCAAAAAAAAGCCACCCGAAGGTGGCTGAAAAAGATGACGGAACTTTCCTAGAGCAAAGCATTCAGCGGGAACAGGTTGCTTCCCGTCACCCAATGAGGAATACATGAACCGTGCCAACTCGGCAAAGCCTGCCTCCTCCACCACACTGCATGGGCAAACCACGACAGCACACGCCCATGATGATAGAATCCCGCGGTTTCACATTTATGAAGAGTCGACGCCATGCCCTGGATACAAATTCGAATCAACGCCACTGCCAAGACCGCAGACAAGGTGAGCAACATGCTGCTGGGGCGTGGTGCCCAGGCGGTGACCTTTATGGATGCCAAGGATGTGCCCGTCTATGAACCCATGCCGGGTGAAACCCCGCTGTGGGGCGAGACCGAAGTAATGGGGCTGTTCGACGCCGAAACCGATCCGGCGCCCACCATCGCCTTCTTCCAGCAGATCTTCGGTGAAGACGTGGGCTACAAGGTGGAGCAGCTGGAAGACAAGGACTGGGTGCGCGAGTGGATGGATCACTTCCACCCCATGCAGTTCGGTGAGCGGCTGTGGATCTGCCCGAGCTGGCGCGACGTGCCGAACCCCGATGCGGTCAACGTCATGCTGGACCCGGGTCTGGCCTTCGGTACCGGTACCCACCCCACCACGGCGCTCTGCCTGCAGTGGCTGGACGGGCTGGATCTGGCTGGCAAGACAGTGGTCGACTTTGGTTGCGGCTCCGGCATCCTCGGCATCGCCGCCCTGAAACTGGGCGCGGCCCGGGTCATCGGCATCGACATCGATCCGCAGGCCATCCAGGCCAGCCGTGACAACGCGATGCGCAATGGCGTCGCCGATCAGATCGAACTCTACCTGCCGGCGGATCAGCCGCAAGATGTCGAAGCGGACGTGGTGGTCGCCAACATCCTGGCCGGCCCGCTGCGCGAGCTGGCGCCGCTCATCGCCGGCCACGGCAAGGCGGGCAGCCTGATGGCCCTCTCCGGCGTGCTGGAAAGCCAGGCGCCGGAGCTGGAGACCATCTACGGCCAGTGGTTCGAGATGGACCCGACCGCCGTCAAGGAAGAGTGGTGCCGCCTCTCCGGCCGCAAACTCGGCTGATAAGCAACAAGCCATGGCGGCTGCCAACCCATCGGCCGTAAACTCGGCTGATAAGCAATAAGCCACAGCGGCAGCCAACCCATCGGCCGTAAACTCGGCTGATAAACAACTAGCCACAGCGGCAGCCAACCCATCGGCCGTAAACTCGGCTGATAAGCAACAAGCCACGGTGGCTGCCAACCCATCGGCCGCAAACTCGGCTAAGCGGCACTTGCCAAACTATCAACGGGGCTCCCACACGGGAGCCCCGTCTGTTTTCGGTCCGCCGGCGGCAACCGCTTCTTCGCTGATTCCACCACCCAGCGCCATACATGCTCATTTGACCACACAGCTCACCCCGTTTCCGGTAGGATAGGCCGCCAGTCCCCCTTGAGACACGGAGTGCTTATGCGGATTGCCATACTGGATGACTATCAGGATCAGGTGCGTCATCTACCCTGCTTTACCCGCCTGGCGGGCCACGACGTCACCATTCTCACCCGAAGCGAACCTGA
The DNA here is from genome assembly GCF_027707805.1 of Aeromonas sp. QDB20. Taxonomy (NCBI): domain Bacteria; kingdom Pseudomonadati; phylum Pseudomonadota; class Gammaproteobacteria; order Aeromonadales; family Aeromonadaceae; genus Aeromonas; species Aeromonas sp. QDB20. The sequence goes on from NZ_JAPCJC010000006.1 coordinate 286,003, forward strand.
CCCCGAGCGCCTTGCCGCCAGGCTGGCAGGGGTGGAGGCGCTGGTGCTCATCCGCGAGCGCACCCGCATCGACGAAGCCTTGCTGCGCAGGCTCCCCTCCCTTCGGCTCATCAGCCAGACCGGCAAGATCAGCCAGCATATCGACCCCCTCCTGTGTCAGCGCCACGGGGTGGCCGTCGCCGAAGGCATCGGCAGCCCGGTGGCGCCCGCCGAGCTCTGCTGGGCCCTCATCATGGCGGCCTCCCGCCACCTCCCGGCCTATTGCCATGCCCTCGCCCAGGGGCAGTGGCAGCAGTCCGGCACACTGGGGCTGGGGCGTACCTTGCAGGGGCTGACGCTCGGCATCTGGGGCTACGGCAAGATTGGCAGACTGGTGGCCGGTTACGGTCGGGCCTTCGGCATGTCGGTGCTGATCTGGGGTAGCGAGGGCTCCCGCCGGCAGGCCGAGCAGGATGGCCATGCCAGCGCCAGTGACAAGGAGAGCTTCTTTCGCGAGGCCGACATCCTCTCTTTGCATCTGCGCCTGAACGAGGCCACCCGTGGCTGCGTGACCCGCGCCGATCTCGCGCGGATGAAGGCCGACTCCCTGCTGGTCAACGTCAGTCGGGCGGAGCTTGTCGAGCCCGGCGCCCTTTATGCCGAACTCGCCGCCAACCCCACCCGGCGTGCAGCGCTCGACGTGTTCGACGCAGAGCCCGCCACGGCGCAGAGCGAGCCTTTGCTGCACCTGCCCAATGTGCTGGCCACGCCCCATCTCGGCTATGTGGAGCGCAACAGCTACCAACTCTACTTTCAGGCCGCCTTTGACAACCTGATTGCCTTTGCCGAGGGCAGACCGACCAATCTGGTGCTGCCCGTAGCGGGCCGCTGATCACGGTTATCCGGCGACCGGGCCGCTAGCATGTGTAACCCAGGCGCCACAAAGACAAGCCACAGGAGCCCCCATGACCGAGTACGACAAGATGATCGCCAGCCAGCCTTACAACTGCATGGCACCGGAACTGGATCTGCTGCGCCGGGAGGCGGCCCGCCTGTACCGCCGCTTCAATCGCAGCGACGAGGAGGATGAACAGCTGGCGCTGCTGCAGCAGATCGTCGGTGAGCTGGCTCAGGGCGCCTTTATCTGCCCGCCCCTCTACTGCACCTATGGCCGCCACATCTATCTTGGCGAGCGCAGCTACATCAACATGGGGGCCACCCTGCTGGACAACGCCCCCATTCGCATCGGCGCCGAGGTGATGATAGGGCCGAACGTGCAGATCTACACCGCCGCCCATGCGCTGGACGCCGATGAGCGGACTCAGGGGGTCGAGACCGCGCTGCCGGTCACCATCGAGGACCGGGTCTGGATCGGTGGCGGCGCCATCCTGCTGCCCGGCGTCACCATAGGGCGGGAGGCCATCGTGGGCGCCGGAGCCGTGGTCACCAAAGACGTGCCGGCCGGCGCCCGGGTGGCCGGCAACCCGGCCCGCGTGCTGCCCGCCAAAGGCAAGACGCCGGTAAGCTAGCGGCGCGCGCCGGGCGCTACGGAATTAAGGGGATCGGCGCCTGAAAAGCGCCCATAAAAATGAAGCCCAATGTCATCAAGACCATGCTGGCCTGTAAAAAGGCGACCTTTCCGGTCCTAGGAGGTTGAGGGTACCGGTACCTAAAAAACGCCCAAAAAAATGAAGCCCAATGTCATCAAGACCATGATGGCCTGTAAAAAGGTGGGGTTGCCGGTATCAGGGAGTTAAGGGGACCGGCACCTGAAAAACACCCATAAAAATGAAGCCCAATGTCATCAAGACGTTGGGCTGTAAAAAGGTGCTACGGAATTGCGACTCTCATCGCAGAAAATTAGAAGGGGTCACCTTCTAAACTGGCACAGGGATATTAACGAGGCGCAAACGTTTTACATAGCGTAATAAACCAGGATTGAGAACGGCATCTCACTATTTAAAAAATTCCCTGCCAGCCACGGCCTGCCTCTTGGCAATCCTTCAAATATCAGTACAGCCTGTCGCCAGAAACAAAAAAGCCCTGACAAGTCAGGGCTTTATCGACAGTTCATCGGACTAGAAGCGGCGCACGAATTCGCTCACCGGCAGCTCGCGCAGCTTGCGGGCCTCCAGCATGGGGGTGCCGAGGTAGAGGAAGCCCACCAGCTGATCGTCTGTACCAAGGCCAAGGCCGGCCTGGATCTGCTCGTCAAAGATAAACCAGCCGGAGCGCCAGATGCCGTTGAAGCCCTGGGCCTGGGCCGCCATCTGCATCGCCATCAGGGCGCAGCCGGCGGAAAGCTCCTGCTCCAGTCGCGGCACCTTGGGGTGCTTCTGATGGCGGGTCGCCACCGCGATCACCAGCGGTGCGCGCAGCGGTGCTTCCCGGCACTTCTTGATGCTCTCTTCATCCTCACCGCGGCTACGGGCGGCTTCCGCCAAAAGGGTGCCCAACCGCTCGCGGCCCTCCCCTTCGAACAGGATGAACTGCCAGGGGGTCAGGGTGCCGTGATCCGGCGCCCGCAGCCCGGCTTTGAGGATATTGTCGAGTATCTCGCCGGCGGGAGCCGGCTCGGCCAGACGGCCACAGGAGTGGCGGTTGAGTAACAGGTGGAGGGCATCCATGAGCAGTTCCTTGTCAGGGGCTATGATGGCGCTACCTTAGCACAGCACCGTATGAAGAAAACCCCTGAGCCTCAGGGGTTTGTCGCAATACATGGCGGCCCGTCGACTAGATGACCGCCGCCAGCTCGGCCCCCTGGCGGATGGCGCGCTTGGCGTCCAGCTCGGCGGCCACATCGGCCCCGCCGATGATGTGTACCGGCTTGCCCGCCGCCTGCAGACCGGCCTGCAGCTCCTTGAGGGGTTCCTGGCCGGCGCAGATGATCACCTGATCCACCGGCAGGCACTGCTGCTGGTCGCCCACCCGGATGTGGAGCCCCTCGTCGTCGATGCGCAGGTACTGCACGCCGGAGAGCATCTCCACCTTGCGGTTCTTGAGCACGGTGCGGTGGATCCAGCCGGTGGTCTTGCCCAGGCCGTCGCCCACCTTGCTCTCCTTGCGCTGGAGCAGCCAGATCTGGCGCTCGGGGGCGTCGATCACCGGGGTCGTCAGACCGCCGCGCTCGCCGAGCTGCTTGTCGATGCCCCACTCCTTGAGCCAGTGATCCCGGCTCTGGCCCCCATCCGCCCGTTTTTCCACCAGATATTCGGCCACGTCAAAGCCGATGCCGCCGGCCCCGATCACCGCCACCTTCTCGCCCACCGGTTTGTGATCCCGCAAGACATCGAGGTAACTCATCACCTTGGGATGCTCGATACCCGGAATGTTGGGGGTGCGCGGGCGGATGCCGGTGGCGAGGATCACCTCGTCAAAGCCGCCGCCAAGCAGGCTCTCGGCGCTCTGGCGCTGACCCAGATAGAGCTCGACGCCGCACTTCTCCAGCCGCTTGGCAAAGTAGCGCAGGGTTTCGTGAAACTCCTCCTTGCCCGGGATCTGCTTGGCGAAGTTGAACTGGCCACCGATCTCGCTCGCCTGATCGAACAGGCTCACCTGATGGCCACGCTCGGCAGCGTAGCAGGCAAACGCCAGCCCGGCCGGACCGGCCCCCACCACCGCCAGCTTCTTGGGCTGGGGCACCCGGCCGAAGTTGAGCTCGGTCTCGAAGCAGGCACGCGGATTGACCAGGCAGGAGGCACGCTTCTGCTTGAAGATGTGGTCGAGGCAGGCCTGGTTACAGGCGATGCAGGTGTTGATCTCGTCCGCCCTGTCTTCGGCCGCCTTGATGACAAATTCAGGGTCGGCCAGGAAGGGGCGCGCCATGGAGACCATATCCGCCTCGCCGCCCGCCAGAATGCGCTCGGCCACCTCGGGGGTGTTGATGCGGTTGGTGGTGATGAGCGGCACCTTGAGGTGTTTTTTCAGCTCCGCCGTCACCCAGCTGAAGGCGCCGCGCGGCACGCTGGTGGCGATGGTGGGAATACGCGCCTCGTGCCAGCCGATGCCGGTGTTGATGAGGGTGACCCCCACCTGCTCCAGCGCCTTGCCAAGCGCAATCACCTCTTCCAGGGTCGAGCCCTGCTCCACCAGATCCAGCATGGAGAGGCGGAAGATGATGATGAAATCCGGCCCGACCCGCTCGCGGATGGCGCGGACAATCTCCACCGGGAAGCGCATGCGGTTTTCGCTGCTGCCACCCCAGCCGTCGGTGCGCTTGTTGGTGCGCTCGCAGATGAACTGGTTGATGAGGTAGCCTTCCGAGCCCATCACCTCGACCCCGTCGTAGCCCGCGCTCCTGGCCAGTTGCGCGGTGGCGGCGAAGTCGCGGATGGTGCCGCGGATCTGCCGTTCGCTCATGGCGCGCGGCTTGAACGGAGAGATGGGGGCCTTGAGGGCACTCGGCGCCAGGCTGAACGGATGATAGGCGTAGCGGCCGGCATGGAGGATCTGCAGCGCTATCTTGCCCCCTTCCTGATGCACCGCACTGGTCACCTTCTTGTGCTTGGCCACCTGCCAGGGAAAGCTCAGCTGGGAGCCGTGGGGCACCAGCCGACCGCGCAGGTTGGGGGCGATGCCGCCGGTCACGATGAGGCCGACCCCGCCCCGGGCCCGCTCGCCATAGAAGGCGGCCAGCTTGTCAAAGCCCCCCTTCTCCTCTTCGAGGCCGGTGTGCATGGATCCCATCAACACGCGGTTGCGCAGCTGGGTAAAGCCCAGATCGAGGGGGGTCAGCAGGGTCGGGTAACGGCTCATCATGAACTCCTTGTCGGGGCCGGGCTGGATGGCACCACGCCCATCCCCCGCCGTCCGGACTCAGGCCTGGAACAAGGCGGCAGCATGGGTGGGCGGCTCACAGGGCCTCCAGTTAATTTTTTGTTATCAAACCGAGGCTAGAGTAAAGAATCAAAAATGCTTTTTCAAACAAATGTTTGGACAATTTTTCGGCGAACAGACGTGTTCCGAACTCACCGGCTCCAATCCTCTCCAAGCGGAAATGGCATTTCACCGGCCAACTGGTTAATAATGGCGCTTCCCTCCCCATTAACAGGGCGATAACGCGACTATGTCTATTTTCAAAGGTCTGGGTTGGCTGTTTCGCAGCCTGTGGCGCCTGCTCAATTTCACCCGGCTGATGCTGGTCAATCTGCTGTTTCTCGTCGTGGTCTTGATCATCGTTTTCAGCGTCAGCCAGAAAGAGGCCCCCAGCGCCCCCATCGAAGGGGCCCTCACCCTCAATCTCTCCGGCGTACTGGTGGAACAGCGCTCGCAAACCGACCCCACGGTGCAGCTGCTGCGCCAGGTGGACAACAGCGACGAGCTGCCCAGCGAGATCGTCCTCTCCGATCTGCTGTGGGCCATCAAGAACGCCAAGGATGACGATCGCATCAAGGCACTGGTGATCAAGCCCCAGGGGCTGCAGGGCACCAGCTTCTCCAAACTGCAGGAGGTGGCGAGCGCCATCGATGCATTCAAGGAGAGCGGCAAGCCGGTCATCGCCATGGCCGACTTCTACACCCAGGGCCAGTACCTGCTGGCCGCCCACGCCGATCACGTGCTGCTCAACCAGAGCGGCGCCGTGGTGATCGAGGGGCTCGGCGTCTACCAGACCTACTACAAGTCGGCGCTGGAGAAGCTCAACATCACCCCGCACGTGTTCAAGGTCGGTACCTACAAGTCTTTCGTCGAACCCTATACCCGCGACGAGATGTCCCCCGAGAGCAAGGAAGCGAACCAGCGCTGGCTGGATCAGCTGTGGCAATCCTATGTGGCCGACGTGGCCGAGCAGCGCGAAATCGAACCGGACGCCGTGGCGCCGGGCAAGGATCGCTTCCTCGAGCTGTTGCGCAAGGCCGGCGGCAACGCGGCCAACTACGCCCTCGACAACGGCCTGGTGGACCAGCTGGCAACCCGCGACGAGATGACCCAGGCGGTGATCAAAGAAGTGGGCGAGAGCGATGACCACGGCTGGAAGGGGGTTGGCCTCAAGGAGTACCTGGCCGCCATTCCGAACCAGTATCCCCAGAGCGGCAAGGATGAGGTGGGCCTCATCGTCGCCAGCGGCGCCATCATGGATGGTGTCCAGCCTGCCGGCACCATAGGCGGTGACAGCCTCTCCGATCTGCTGGCCGATGCCCGCCGCGATGACAAGGTGAAGGCCGTGGTGCTGCGGGTCGACAGCCCGGGCGGCAGCGCCTTCGCAGCCGAGCAGATCCGCGCCGAGCTGCTGGCCCTCAAGCAGGCCGGCAAGCCGGTGGTGATCTCCATGGGCAGCTACGCCGCCTCCGGCGGTTACTGGATCTCCGCCGATGCGGACAAGATCTTCGCCTCCCCCACCACCCTCACCGGCTCCATCGGGGTGTTCGGCATGTTCGCCACCATCGACAAGGCACTCTCCCAGTACGGGGTGCACACCGACGGTGTTGGCACCACCGATTATGTCGGCGTCGGCCTGACCCGGGCCCTGCCGGAACACGTCGGCCAGGCGATCCAGCTGAACGTGGAAGATACCTACCAGCGCTTCGTCGGTCTGGTGAGCAAGGGCCGTGGCCTGAGCCCGGAAGAGACCGAGAAAGCGGCCGAGGGCCGGGTCTGGACCGGCCAGGACGCCAAGGCACTGGGCCTGGTGGACGAGTTTGGCGATCAGGAGGCGGCCATCAAGGCGGCAGCCGAGCTGGCCAACCTCAAGGAGTGGCAGGTCGCCCCCATCGAGCAGGAAGAGTCGGCCAAAGACAAGTTCCTGCGCCAGCTGTTCGACAGCAGCGCCCAGGTGCTGGCTTCGCACCTGCAGAGCTGGCTGCCGGCCGGCCTTGGCAAGGCGCTGGTGGAGGTGAACCGCAGCCTGGACCCGCTGACCCGCTTCAACGATCCGCAGGGCACCTACGCCCTCTGCCCGGTCTGCACACCCTGATCGGCAACCAACGCAAAAAAACCGCCAATCGGCGGTTTTTTTTTGGTGCAGTGAAAGTACTCAGCCCAACAGGCCGGCACCGTGCCAGTGCTGCAGTTCGGCCAGCACCCGCGTCTCCCGCGCCGTCCACTGGGGGCAGGAGCCCGCCAGCTGGGTCTTGTTGGTCTGCAGCGCCTCGGCCAGCTCGAACCAGCCGGGGGTGAAGCCGAGCCTTATCTCGTAGGGCTGGGGCCGCGGCTCGCTCCAGTTCTCCCCCACCTGACAGAGGTAGTAGAAGGAGCGGATGCAGTAGGCGTCGTAGTCGGTCTCGCGGGCCGGACGGTACTCCCGCGTCTGCCCGAGCAGGGCGCCGACCGCCACCAGTTCGGCGCCGCACTCTTCGCGCAGCTCGCGGGCCAGGGCCGTGTTGTGGCACTCGCCGTGCTCGATGCCGCCACCGGGAAACATGAGATCGCCGTTGACACTGGAGTGCACCAGCAGCAGCTGGTCGCCACGCAGCACGATGGCCCGGGCGGTGACCCGCTCCAGCTGGCGGCCATCCGTATTGACCCGGCCGTGGGTGAGCCGGATATCGAAGGGGTGCGGCCAGTCGCTGGCCAGAGGTTCAATGTGGTTCATCAGGACTCAGGGACGATAGGTTCCGCTTTTCAGCTGTTCGACCAGGATGGCGGCCTGGCTGTCCAGACCCTCCTGCTGTTGTTTGCTCAGGGAGTGGTAGAGGCTGAAACGGCTGGCCGACACCTCGGCGGCGTTCTGGAACGACTCGCTCACCTTGCCCCACAGATAGGCCTGCCCGTACTCCTTCTGGCCCATGTAGAGGGTGCTGAGGGAGGTGAGGATGCGGCCGTTCACCTGATCCCCTTCCCGGTAGAGAGAGAGGGCGTGCTGCATCAGCGCGATGGCCTTTTGCGGCTCGCGCTTGGCATAGATGCCCCCGAGCGCCAGCTGCAGTTCGGGCTCCTCGAGCGCGGGCTGCCCCTCCAGCGCCAGAAACTGCTGGCGGGCCAGCTCGTTGGTGTTGTTGGTCCAGTGCCAGAGCAGCAGATAGGGATCCTTGGCGTTGCGGGTAGCAGCATCGAGCTGGGCCAGCTGGTCGCCAGCCGCCAGCATCCCCTCCACCCGCGGGCTCTTCTGCTCGCGGGCCCGCTTGTACTCGATGTTGGTGGAGCGCTCGGCACACTTGAGATAGCGCTCCAGGCTGCGCATCAACTCGTACTGATGCCGCTCCGTCTGCTCCGCCTGCAGGTAGTAGCGAGCCCGGATGATGTCGCTGCGCTCGTAACGACACCAGCCGTCGTCCACCAGATCCTGACAGAGGGCCGGATAGTTGGCACAGATGTTGTGGATCCTGTCATCGTCACAGGCGGTAAGCACCAGGCCGCAACAGAGGCCGAACAGCAGGGTTCTAGCTGGAAAAGGGGTCATGGTTCACATCTTGTTGGTAACAATTGCAGCCCGCTATAGCCACCCTTGGCTAGCAAACGAATTACATATCCATTACAATGCGCGCGCCGTATAAGGCCGCGACTGCAGAATAATATAACGAAATATACACCCCTACACTGATCTGCATTCGACGAATTTCTATTTGCCCCAACAACGTGAAATAAAGGATCTGGTTAATGACCCACGAGCACTATCTGCAGGCGTGGCAGGAGAGCCAGGAGCTCGCCGAAGCCATGCAACCCCTGATCGGTCGCCTCTACCGTCAGCAAGGGATCGAGATCACCATCTTCGGCCGCCCGCTACAAAACGCCTCCACCATCGATATCCTCAAGGCCCACCGGGTCGTTCGCCGCCACCAGGGAGCCCCCCTCCCGATCCAACAGAGCTTTCCCCTGCTGCAAGCCATCCTGGCCCTGAACCCGACCGCCGCCGAGATCGATCTGGGCAAACTGGCCGTGGGTTACTGGCAGGATCACCAGGATGAAGCCGGCATCGACGACTACCTGCGTGCCAAGCTGGCACCGGCCCTGGGTCGCGGCGTACCGGCTCCGACCGACGTGGTGCTGTACGGCTTCGGCCGCATCGGCCGTCTGCTGGCCCGGTTGCTGATCGAGCGCACCGGCGCCGCCAACTCCCTGCGCCTGCGCGCCATCGTGGTGCGCGGCGGTCGCGATGGAGATCTGGAGAAGCGTGCCAGCCTGCTGCGCCGTGACTCGGTACACGGCCCCTTCAACGGCTCCATCGAAGTGGATGTGGAACGCAGCGCCATCATCGCCAATGGCACCTTCATCCAGGTGATTTACGCCAACAGCCCGGCCGACATCGACTACACCGCCTACGGCATTCACGATGCGCTGATCGTCGACAACACCGGCGTCTGGCGTGACGAGGCGGGTCTGTCCGAGCACCTCAAGGCGCGCGGCGCCGCCCGGGTGCTGCTGACCGCTCCCGGCAAGGGGGAGATGAAGAACGTGGTGTTCGGGGTCAACCACGAGGTAATAGGCCCGGATGACAAGATCATCTCCGCCGCCTCCTGCACCACCAACGCCATCACCCCGGTGCTCAAGGTGATGCAGGACAAGTACGGTATCCGCCACGGTCACGTGGAGACGGTCCACTCCTACACCAACGACCAGAACCTCATCGACAACTATCACAAGGGCGAGCGACGCGGTCGCAGCGCGGCCCTCAACATGGTGATGACCAGCACCGGCGCCGCCAAGGCGGTGGCCAAGGCGCTGCCCGAGCTCAAGGGCAAGCTGACCGGCAACGCCATCCGGGTGCCTACACCCAACGTGTCGCTAGCCATCATCAACCTTTCGCTGGAACAGACCACCGATCGGGAGAGCCTCAACGCCTATCTGCAGCAGATGGCGCTGAGCTCTGCCCTGCATCGCCAGATCGACTTCAGCGCCAGCACCGAGCTGGTCTCCTCCGACATGGTGGGCTCCCGCTTTGCGGGCATCGTCGACTCCCAGGCCACCATCGCCGAGGGGGATCACTGCGTGCTCTACGTATGGTATGACAACGAGTTCGGGTACAGTTGTCAGGTAGTGCGGGTGATGGAGCAGATGGCTGGCGCAGTCCGCCAGGATCTACCGGTCTGATCCCGATTCGTCATGGCTCAATGTGCAAGGAGAAGGCCGGATGTCGTTTCAACAAGGTGAGTTTTTGCAAGCAATCAGGCAGATGCCCAAAGAGGTGTACGAACGCCTCAAGACGGCGGTCGAGCTCGGCAAGTGGCCTGATGGCAAGCCGCTCACCGACGAGCAGAAGGCCACATCGCTGCAGGCCGTGATGGCCTGGCAGGCGATGCACCTCGACAACCCCGAGCACATGAACATCGGCCGTGACGGCGAGATCGTGATGAAGAGCAAGAGCGAGCTCAAGCGCCAGTATCGCGACGAGGAAGAGATAGTGCGGGTCGACCTCAGCCACTGAGGCAGGCCGCACGTCACCTATCGCGGTAACGAAACGAAAGAGGGGAGCCATAATGGCTCCCCTCTTTTTTCCTCTATATGCAGGATGACTCATCCCCCTCATCCCCGGCCCTTCTCCCACCAGGGGAGAAGGGAGCTAGCACGCACCTGCTAACAGTAAGCGGGCCACCTGCCGGCGATCTTCATGGCAAGCTTCGCGGCCAACAGCACCTCGAGCTATCCCCTCTCCCGCTGGGAGAGGGTGAGGGGGAACCAGTCAGGGGGTCAGCTCACCCCGCAGGGACTGCTGCATAAGCTCGCGGATGCGCGGCGCCGGCAGATCCTGGCTCAGCAGGAAGTGCAGCTTGGTCAGCGCCGCCTCGGCGGTCATGTCAAAGCCCGAGATGACCCCGGCGCGCGACAGGGCGTTGCCGGTGGCATAGCCCCCCATGTTGACCTTGCCGTGCAGACACTGGCTCAGGTTGACGATGATGACGCCACGCGCCGATGCCTCGGAGAGCAGCGCCAGCATGGCCGGATTCTGCGGCGCATTGCCCACCCCGAAGGAGAGCAGGATCAGCGCCCGCACCGGCTGCTGCAGGATGTTCGCAATCACCTCGGCCGAGATGCCGGGATAGAGAGTCACCACGCCGATGGGTTGAGGGGTGATGTCGTGCAGCACCAGCGGCCGCTCGGAGGGCACATCCAGCTCGCCAGCCTCCAGCGAGATGGCGATGCCGGCGTTGAGCAGCGGCGGGTAGTTGGGCGAATCGAAGGCGTGGAAGCCGTCGGCGTGCACCTTCTTGCTGCGGTTGCCGCGATAGAGCTGGTTGTTGAAGAACAGCGTCACCTCGTGGATCGGGTAGTTGGCCGCAATGTAGAGGGCATTGAGCAGGTTCTGCTGACCGTCGGAGCGCAGCTCGGCGAGCGGGATCTGGGAGCCGGTAATGATCACCGGCTTGTGCAGATCTTCGAGCATGAAGGAGAGCGCCGAGGCGGTGAACGACATGGTGTCGGTGCCGTGCAGGATGACGAAACCGTCGTATTTCTCGTAGTTGTCACGAATGTCCTCGGCGATGCGCTGCCAGTCCGCCGGCGTCATGTCGGAAGAGTCGATGAGGGGCGCATATTCGTGAATATGGTAATCCGGCATCTCGGGACGATGGAACTCGGGCATCCGCGCCAGACAGTCTTCCATGAAACCCGCCATCGGCACATAGCCGTGGTCGGAACGCTGCATCCCTATGGTGCCGCCTGTGTAGGCGATATAGATGGACTTCTTCACACCCTCTCCTCTTTGATGGGCACAACAGCCGCGAATCGTGGCTCAAACTGGACGAAACGGTGGCATAGACTGCCTGCCGCATTCGCCATGGGCCGAAAGCCCGCACATGATAGCGCGCCAGGCTGCCGGCTCACATCCCACCAGTGCCGTCCGCGGGCCAAAAACCGCCGAATTATAGGGACTGGCGCCCCAAATGACAGCCAGGAAATAGCCCTCACCCCGGCTTGCACCGCGACCAACCCGATAGTGTTAAATTTCACAACAAACACAATGAGCGACCATTTATCTGACAAATGTGGATATAAGTGGTGTTTTTTGCTACTATCCGCTCGATTTTTCATAAATCTCATCTGGATGCCTGATCAATTCAGGCCCGCACCGGTCCCATTCTTACGTGGGGCGGGGGCATGGCGCCCCTTCTTTGTTGGCACCTGAGCCACACTGTTTTTATCCCGGCTGAATCTGTGAGTCTGCATCAACGAAAGACACAGCCAATCAACATGGGAGTACTGAATGCTACAACTTGATTCCTACGCCACCCTGGTCGCAGCCACCCTGGTGTTGCTGCTCGGTCGTCTGCTGGTGACCCGAGTCGGGCTGCTGCGCACCTTCAACATCCCCAAACCGGTTGCCGGCGGCCTGGTGGTCGCCCTGGTGCTGCTGCTGCTGCGCTCCACCCTGCAGATGGAGCTGCAGTTCGATACCAGCCTGCAAACCCCGCTGATGCTGGCGTTCTTCGCCTCCATCGGTCTCTCCGCCGATCTCGCCAGCCTCAAGCGCGGCGGCAAGGCGGTGCTCACCTTCCTGCTGGTGGTCACCGGCCTGCTGCTGGTGCAAAACAGCCTGGGGGTGGGTCTGGCCACCCTGCTCGGCCTGGATCCCCACATGGGGCTGCTGGCCGGTTCCATCACCCTCTCCGGCGGCCACGGCACCGGGGCGGCCTGGGGCGCCACCTTCACCGAGAAGTACGGGGTGCAATCCGCCGCCGAGCTCGCCATCGCCTGTGCCACCTTCGGCCTGGTGCTGGGGGGCCTGATCGGTGGTCCGGTGGCCCGCTATCTGGTGAAGAAGGTGCAGGTGCCCGGCGAGGAGCACAACCGGGACGACGCGCCACAAGGCTTCGAGATGCCGGACATGGAGCGCCCGCTCACCACCTTCAGCCTGATCGAGACCCTGGCGCTGATCGCCATCAGCCTGAAGGGGGGCGAGATGCTCTCCGCCTATCTCAAGGGCGGCGCCTTCGAGCTGCCAGTGTTCGTCTGCGTGCTGTTCGTCGGCGTGCTGCTGCGCAACGTGCTGACCCTGCTCAACTGGCACGAGGTGAGCGACCGCGAAGTCTCTCTGCTCGGCAACGTCAGTCTGTCGCTGTTCCTGGCGATGGCGCTGATGAGCCTGCGACTGTGGGATCTGGCCAACCTGGCGCTGCCCATCTTCATCCTGCTGGCGGCCCAGACCGTGGCCATGGCGCTCTACGCCATCTTCGTCACCTTCCGGGTAATGGGCCGCAACTATGATGCGGCCGTGCTGGCAGCGGGCCACTGCGGCTTTGGCCTGGGGGCCACCCCCACCGCCATCGCCAACATGCAGGCCATCACCCAGCGCTTCGGTCCCTCCCACCTGGCGTTTCTGGTGGTGCCCATGGTGGGCGCCTTCTTCATCGACATCATCAACGCCATGGTGATCAAGCTGTTCCTGGCACTGCCCTTCCTGTAATTCCTTTCCCGTCAGACGTATATGAACAGAGCCCACCCCCTGGTGGGCTCTGCCATTTCTGCTCGCCAGCTTCTCTGCACCACTTCCTTCATGGATAGCCGTGGCGAGACCCATAAACAAAAAGCCCCGCACTCGGCCGAGTGCGGGGCTTGGTCATGGCGGCCGTGTTCGCCGCGTTCAAGCACTTACAGGATAAAGGTCGAGACCTGCTTGTTCAGGTCGGTGGCCCGCCCCTTGAGGCTCTCGGCCTGATCCAGATCGCGCATGGCGGCGGCGGTGATCTCGTCACTCACATCCTTGATGGCGGTGGTATTCTGGGTAATCTCGCCGGTCACCTGGGTCTGCTCCTCGGCGGCCGTGGCGATCTGGCCCGCCATGTCGGAGATGAGGCTGACTGCCTGGGTGATCTCTTCGAGCGCAGCGGCGGCGGCATCGGCGTCTTTCACGCTGTTGTCCGCCAGCCCCTGGCTGGTCTGCATCAGGCTCACCGCACGGGCCGTGGTCTGCTGCAGGGTCTCGATGGTGGACTGGATCTCCTGGGTGGAGTCCTGGGTACGGCGCGACAGCACCCGTACCTCGTCCGCCACTACCGCGAAACCGCGACCCTGTTCACCGGCGCGGGCCGCCTCGATGGCCGCGTTCAGCGCCAGCAGGTTGGTCTGCTCGGCGATGCCCTGAATGGTGGAGAGGATACCGGAGATGGCCTGGGCGTGGCGGCTCAGCTCGCCGATCACCTCGGTCGCCTGCCCCACTTCCTCGGCCAGACCGTTGATGGACTGACGGGTCTGGTTCACCAGCATCTTGCCCTGCTCACTGCTCTGGGCGGACTGCTGGGCCGCGGCGGCGGTGTTCTCGGCGTTGCCGGCGATCTCCATGGTGGCGCTCGCCATCTCGGTGACGGCGGTGGCGACCATGGTCACCTCCTGTTGCTGGCGCTGCAACTCGTCCACGGCGGCCTGGTTGGTCACCAGACTGCGCTCGGCATCGGCGTTCAGCTCGTTGGCCAGCTGGCGGATGTTGCCGATCAGCTGGTGCTGGCTGCCGACGAAGCGGTTGAAGCTGTTGGCCAGCTGACCCACCTCGTCGTTGGTGTCGATCTTGATGCGCTGGGTCAGATCGCCGTTGCCGTCGGCGATGCGGGCCAGCGCCTGGGAGACCTTGCCGAGCGGGCCGAGCAGCAGGCTGACCAGCCAGGAGATGGCGAGGATGCTGCCCACCAGCACCAGCAGGGCCAGGCCGAGCTGGGTCATCAGCAGGGAAGAGAGCGGCGCCTCCAGGGTCTCCTTGTCCAGCACCAGCACCAGCTCCCAGTCGGTGTCGGGGATATCCACCGCCCACAGCAGCTTGTCGCGCCCTTCGCCGTCGAAGTAGGCCGGCACCAGGCTGTTGCTGGTCTTGCTCTGCTCGATCAGGGCATTGGTCAGATCGTTGTCGATCTCGGTGGCCGGTTTCATCGCCTTGGCGGCGTCCTTGTAGGCGATGACGGTGCCGTCCTTGTGCATCATGATGGCGAAACCGTCGGCCGGCAGCTTCATCTTGGTGACGTCTTCCACCAGCGAGGCGATGGAGAGGTCGCCACCGACCACGCCGCCCTGCGCCGGCTGGGCCAGGGTCACCACCATGATGTTGTAGGCCACGTCAAGGTAAGGCTTGGTGACGATCATGCCACCCTTGCCCATCGCCTCCTGATACCAGCCGCGGGAGCGGGGATCGTAACCGTCACGATTGATGGAGGGATCGGAGTCGTTCATCTTGCCGCTGCTCTCACCAAAGTAGGTGAGCTGGAAGCGGCCGGAGACTTGCGCCTGTTGCAGGGCGTTGAGGGGTTCGGCACCGGCCTTGTTGCCGAGCGCCTGAATGACGTCGCGACGGGCAGCAAGCCAGTCACTGACGCTGGCGGCCTGCTGGTTGCCGAGGCGTTGCACCTGTTCCTGACTGCCTTGCAGCAACAGGGACTTCTGGCTGGTATAGCTCTGCCAGGAGAGCAGCAGGATCACCAGCGAGAGGGCGATGACCACTGACAACAGTATCTTCTGCTTGAGTGATAGATTTTTCATCATGCGTTCTTCTTATGGAGGTCAGGAACAGGATTTCCCAAAAAGTGCACAGCACTGCGTAGTTATTAACGACCCGTCGGCACAAAACTGAACCGGAAAATGG
The DNA here is from genome assembly GCF_027707805.1 of Aeromonas sp. QDB20. Classification (NCBI taxonomy): domain Bacteria; kingdom Pseudomonadati; phylum Pseudomonadota; class Gammaproteobacteria; order Aeromonadales; family Aeromonadaceae; genus Aeromonas; species Aeromonas sp. QDB20. The sequence continues at coordinate 301,415 of NZ_JAPCJC010000006.1, forward strand.
GGCGGTGGGCGATATTTTCCACCGAGTTGGGGAAAACTGCACCAGAAATTGACTACCGGGCACGCACAAGGACAGCCGACCCTGTTTATTCCTTCCACAATTGGCTAGAATATCCCGTTTTTAAATCACATCGACCCCGAGAGTTTTCACGATGTTTGAAGTCAATCCTGTATTAAACAAGCTTAAGGAGCTGTCTGAGAGGACCGAGCTGCTTAGGGGGTACCTTTGACTATGACGCCAAGAAAGAGCGTCTGGAAGAGGTCAACGCCGAGCTGGAACAGCCGGATGTATGGAATGAACCCGAGCGCGCACAGGCGCTGGGCAAAGAGCGCGTAGCGCTGGAAAACGTAGTCGGCACCATCGACACCCTGACCCAGGGGGCTGACGACGTGGCCATGCTGGTCGAGCTGGCCGTGGAAGGCGAAGACGAAGATACCTTCAACGAAGCCGTGGCCGAAGCCGACGTGCTGGAGTCCAAGCTGGTGGACCTCGAGTTCCGCCGCATGTTCTCCGGTCAGCACGATCCTTCCGACTGCTACATCGACATCCAGTCCGGCTCCGGCGGTACCGAGGCCCAGGACTGGGCCAACATGGTGCTGCGCATGTACCTGCGCTGGGGCGATGCCCACGGCTACAAGCCCGAGCTCATCGAATGCTCCGAAGGCGACGTGGCCGGCATCAAGTCCGCCACCATCAAGTTCACCGGTGAGTACGCCTTCGGCTGGCTGCGCACCGAGACCGGCGTGCACCGTCTGGTGCGCAAATCACCGTTCGATTCCGGTGGTCGTCGCCACACCTCGTTCTGCTCCGTGTTCGTCTACCCCGAGATCGACGATGACATCGACATCGAGATCAACCCGGCCGACCTGCGCATCGACGTCTACCGTGCCTCCGGCGCCGGTGGTCAGCACGTCAACCGGACCGAATCCGCGGTACGTATTACCCACATTCCCACTGGGGTCGTGGTACAGTGCCAGAACGATCGTTCCCAGCACAAAAACAAAGATCAGTGTATGAAGCAGCTGAAGGCCAAGCTCTACGAGCTGGAAATTCAGAAGCAGAATGCCGAGAAGCAAGCCCTCGAAGAGACCAAGTCCGACATCGGCTGGGGCAGCCAGATCCGTTCCTATGTGCTGGATGATGCGCGCATCAAGGATCTACGTACCGGCGTCGAAACCCGCAATACCCAGGCGGTACTCGACGGCGATCTGGACAAGTTTATCGAAGCTAGCCTGAAGTCAGGCCTGTAAAAAAACAGAACAGCAGGAATCACCATGTCTGAACAAACCACCACTCCGGAAGTCGACCAAACTCTCGAACTGAACAACGAGATGCAGGAGCGTCGTTCCAAGCTGGCCGCCTTGCGCGCCCAGGGCAACCCCTTCCCCAACGACTTCCGTCGTGACCACCTCTCCGGCGATCTGCACGCCGAGTTTGGCGACAAGAGCGCCGACGAGCTGGCCGCACTGGGTAAACGGGTGAAGATTGCCGGTCGCATCATGACCCGCCGGATCATGGGCAAGGCGTCTTTCGCCACCCTGCAGGACATGGCAGGCAAGATCCAGGTCTACGTCACCCGTGACGACCTGCCGGAAGGCTTCTACAACGAGCAGTTCAAGAAGTGGGATCTGGGCGACATCGTGGGTGTCGAAGGTACCCTGTTCCGCACCAACACAGGCGAACTCTCCGTTCACGTCTCCGACATTCGCCTGCTGACCAAGGCCCTGCGCCCGCTGCCCGAGAAGCACAAAGGTCTGACCGACCAGGAAGCCCGCTGCCGTCAGCGTTACCTGGATCTGATCGCCAACGAAGAGTCCCGCAAGACCTTCGTGACCCGTACCAAGGTCGTGGCCGGTATCCGCAAGTTCCTGAACGACAAGCGCTTCATGGAAGTGGAAACCCCCATGATGCAGGTCATCCCGGGTGGCGCCTCTGCCCGTCCGTTCATCACCCACCACAATGCGCTGGACATCGACATGTACCTGCGTATCGCTCCGGAACTCTATCTGAAGCGTCTGGTGGTCGGTGGCTTCGAGCGTGTCTACGAGATCAACCGCAACTTCCGTAACGAAGGTATCTCCGTTCGCCATAACCCCGAGTTCACCATGCTCGAGTTCTATATGGCCTACGCCGACTACATCGATCTGATGGATCTCACCGAAGAGATGCTGCGCACCCTGGCGCAAGACATCCTGGGCGACACCAAGATCCGTTACGCCAAAGAGGGCGAAGAGGGCCTGACCATCGATTTCGGTCAGCCGTTCCAGCGCCTCTCCATGGTTGACTCCATCCTGAAGTACAACCCGGATGTGACCCGTAACGATCTGGCGACCCTGGAGAAGGCCACCGCCGTCGCCAAGCGCCTGCACATCGAGCTGATGAAGAGCTGGGAGCTGGGCCACGTGATCACCGCGATCTTCGAAGAGACCGTGGAACACATGCTGCTGCAACCGACCTTCATCACCGAGTACCCGGCCGCCGTCTCTCCGCTGGCCCGTCGCAACGACCAGAACCCGGACGTCACCGACCGCTTCGAATTCTTCATCGGCGGCCGCGAGCTGGCCAACGGCTTCTCCGAGCTGAACGATGCGGAAGATCAGGCCGAGCGCTTCCAGGCTCAGGTTGACCAGAAAGCCGCCGGCGATGACGAAGCTATGTTCTACGACGCCGACTTCGTGACCGCGCTGGAACACGGTCTGCCGCCGACTGCCGGTCAGGGTATCGGTATCGACCGTCTGGTGATGCTGTTCACCAACAGCCACACCATCCGCGACGTCATTCTGTTCCCGGCTCTGCGTCCACAAAAGTAAGCGCCGCAGGCATAAGGCCGTAGCAGCGCTGCTGCCGTCCATGACAATCAAAACGCCCCGCCACTGCGGGGCGTTTTTTTATGGCGGGCACAAACCGGTGTGGCGAACACTCAATCCGCCGCCAGTCTGGCACTTATGAGGCTGGCGGCAACAGCCACGCCCCCTGCCACAGGGTGACGGCCTGACCCGCCATCAGCACCCGATCTCCCTGCAGTTCTAGCCGCAGCTCCCCGCCCCTGGCCGAGATCTGGCGGGCCCGCAATTGCTGTTTGCCGAGCCGTTCGGCCCAGAAGGGCACCAGAGCGCAGTGGTTGGAGCCGGTCACCGGATCCTCGTCTACCCCGACCCAGGGGGCGAAGTAGCGGGAGACGAAGTCATGGTCCGGATCACGCGAGGGCGCCGTCACCATCAGGCCGCGACCGGGCAGCGCGCGCAGGGCCTGAAAATCTGGGCTGAGCGCGCGGACCTCCTCCTCGCTGGCGAGCTCCAGCAAGAACTTGGCGCCGGCCGCCAGAATTTGCAACGGCTGGCAACCGACCGCCGCCGCATAGGCGGGATCCAGAACGAGCGGCGCCGGGGCAATGCGCGGGAAATCGAGCCAGATCCACTCCCCTTCGCGCCGGGCCAGCAGCTCGCCGCTGCGGGTCTCGAAGCCAATGACCTCATCCTCAGCCACCGCCCCCGTCTGCCACAACACATGGGCCGCCGCCAGGGTGCCGTGACCGCAGAGATCCACTTCCAGCTCGGGGGTGAACCAGCGCAGCTGGTAGCGGGCCCGGCCCAAAGGCACCAGAAAGGCGGTCTCCGACTGGTTGAACTCGGCCGCCATGGCCAGCAGGGTGGCATCCGGCTGGCTCGGCCCCAGCGCCACCACCGCCGGGTTGCCGCCAAAGGGGTTCCTGCTGAAGGCATTGACATGAAACAAGCTGATGATCGACATTCACGCTTCCTGTGTGGGTAATACGGGCTCATTCATCGCCTTTTATACCATGAGAACCCTGTCGACCTGAGTCGCCTTGCGACCCTCTCCATCGCCTTTTTAATGCAGTAATAGAATAAAAAAGACATTTTTATTCTTTGTTGTTATCCATCACACCCCTTAACCTGACCAAAAATCAGACCATGGAAGACGTGTGTGATGCAATTGAAGGACTCCCTGACCAACCTGACTCCCCTCTCTGACGAGCAGCAGCGACAGCTGAGCCAGGCGCTATCGACCCTCAATACCCAGCAACTGGCCTGGGTGAGCGGTTATCTCTACGGTCTCTCCCAGGCGGGCAGCCAGCCTGCCGTGACCGGGGCAGCCGCCGCCGCCCCCAGCGGCAATCTGACCATTCTCTACGGCTCCCAGACCGGCAACGCCAAAGGCGTGGCCAGCGCCATCAAGGCGCAGGCCGAAGCCCGTGGCCTGCCGGTAACCCTCACATCTATGGCGGACTACAAACCCAAGCAGCTCAAGAAAGAGACCCATCTGCTGGTGGTAGTGAGCACTTACGGGGAGGGTGAACCGCCGGAGAGCGCGGTCGATCTGTACGAGCAGCTCAAGAAGGGCAAGGTTGGCAAGCTGGAAGGGCTCAAGTTCGCCGTGCTGGGGCTGGGTGACAGCTCCTATGAGTTCTTCTGCCAGACCGGCAAGGACTTTGACAGCCTGCTGACCAAGGCCGGCGCCGATCGGGTGCATGAACTCGCCAGCCTGGACGTGGATTATCAGGATGCCGCCAAGGCATGGGGCGAACAGGCGCTCAACGCCATCGCCGCCACCCTCTCTGCCGGCCCCGCCGGCAGCAGCGTAGCCAGCGCGGTCCAACAGGCGGTCGGCCACAGCCAGTACAGCAAGGAGAACCCCTTCCCGGCCAGACTCTCGGTCAACCAGAAGATCACCGGCCGCGACTCGACCAAGGATATCCGCCATATCGAGATCAGCCTCGAAGAGTCCGGCATCCGCTACCAGCCGGGCGATGCCCTCGGCATCTGGTTTGACAACGATGCCGACCTGGTCGGTGAGGTCTTGGCGCTGGCTGATCTTTCCGGCGACGAGGCCACCGCCCGCGGCAGCCTGCGCGAGGTGCTCAGCCGCGAGCTGGAGCTGACTCGCTTGCACGGCGGCTTTATCACCGGCTTGGCAGAGATCTCGGACAACGCGGCGCTCAAGGATCTGGCCGGTGACAAGGCCCAGGTCAACGCCCTGGTGGCCAGCGCCCAGGTAGTGGATGTGCTCAAGCGCTTCCCGACCGCGCTCACAGCCGAACAGCTGCTGGGCCTGCTGCGCCCGCTCACTCCGCGCCTCTACTCCATCGCTTCCAGCCAGAGCGAGGTGGAGGAAGAGGTGCACCTGACCGTCGGCGTGGTGCGCTACCCGCAGGAAGACGGCACAGTGCGCAGCGGCGCCGCCTCCTCCTACCTGGCGGACCGTCTGCCAGAAGATGCCGAGGTGCGGGTATTCGTGGAGCACAACGACAACTTCCGCCTGCCGCAAAACCCCGACACCCCCGTCATCATGGTGGGCCCTGGCACCGGCATCGCCCCCTTCCGGGCCTTCTTGCAGGAGCGGGAAGCGCAAGGGGCCGACGGCAAGAACTGGCTCTTCTTCGGCAATCCACACTTTACCCAGGATTTCCTCTATCAAGTGGAGTGGCAGCGTTATGTGAAGTCGGGCCTGCTGTCGAAGATCTCCCTGGCCTTCAGCCGGGATCAGGCCAACAAGATTTATGTGCAGGACCGCCTGCGCGAGGCAGGGCTCGAGCTCTACCAGTGGCTGGAAGCAGGCGCTCACTTCTATGTGTGCGGCGACGCCAATCATATGGCCAAAGATGTGCAGGAAGCCCTGCTGGATGTGATTGCCGAACATGGCCAGAAGAGCCGTGAGGAAGCAGAAGAGTATCTGAGCGAATTGCGTCGTGCCAAACGTTATCAAAGGGATGTCTATTGATGAGCAAACAAGTTATTCCAGGACCGGTGGAAGGACCGCTGGCCGACAACGAACGTCTGAAACGCGAGAGCAACTTTCTGCGCGGCACCATAGAGCAGGATCTCAAGGACCCGCTCACTGGCGGCTTCAACGGCGACAACTTCCAGCTGATCCGCTTTCACGGCATGTATCAGCAGGATGACCGCGACATTCGCCCCGAGCGCGCCGCCCAGAAGCTGGAGCCCCTGCACAACGTCATGCTGCGTGCCCGCCTGCCCGGCGGCATCATCACCCCGGCCCAGTGGCTGGTGATCGACAAGTTCGCCGAGGAACACAGCCTGTACGGCAGCATCCGCCTGACTACCCGCCAGACCTTCCAGTTCCACGGGGTACTGAAGCGCGACATCAAGCTGATGCACCAGACCCTCAACAGCACCGGCATCGATTCCATCGCCACCGCCGGCGACGTGAACCGCAACGTGCTGTGCACCAGCAACCCGGTGGAGTCCGAGCTGCATCAGGAGGCCTACGAGTGGGCCAAGAAAATCTCCGAGCACCTGCTGCCCAAGACCCGCGCCTACGTGGAGATCTGGCTGGACGGCGAGAAACTGGGGGGTGACGAGGAGCCGATCCTGGGCTCCAACTACCTGCCGCGCAAATTCAAGACGACCGTGGTGATCCCGCCCCACAACGACGTGGACATCCACGCCAACGATCTCAACTTCGTGGCCATTGCCGAACACGGAAAGCTCGTGGGCTTCAACGTGCTGGTGGGCGGGGGTCTGGCCATGACCCACGGTGACACCACCACTTATCCGCGCAAGGCGAGCGACTTCGGCTTCGTGCCGCTCTCCCACGTGCTGGAGGTGGCGGCCGCCGTGGTCAGCACCCAGCGCGACTGGGGCAACCGGGTCAACCGCAAGAACGCCAAGACCAAGTACACGCTTGAACGGGTGGGGGTCGAGGCCTTCAAGGCCGAGGTAGAGAGTCGTGCCGGTATCCAGTTTGGGCCGGTTCGCCCCTACGAATTTACCAGCCGCGGCGATCGCTTCGGCTGGGTCGAGGGGATCGACGGCAAGCACCACCTGACCCTGTTCATCGAGAACGGCCGCCTGCTGGACTTCCCGGGCAAGCCCCTCAAGACCGGTATGCTGGAGATCGCCAAGGTGCATCAGGGGGACTTCCGCCTGACCGCCAACCAGAACCTCATCATCGCGGGCGTCCCGGCCGGCGAGAAGGCCCGCATCGAGGCGCTGGCGCGCCAGTACGGCCTGCTCGATGACGGCGTGAGCGAGCAGCGCAAGCAGTCCATGGCCTGCGTGGCCCTGCCCACCTGCCCGCTGGCGATGGCCGAGGCCGAGCGTATGCTGCCGGCGTTTGTCACCGACATCGAGGGACTGCTGGCCAAACACGATCTCGCCGATGACGCCATCATCTTCCGGGTCACAGGCTGCCCCAACGGCTGCGGCCGCGCCATGCTGGCGGAGGTGGGTCTGGTGGGCAAGGCACCCGGTCGCTACAACCTGCACCTGGGTGGCAATCTGGAGGGGACCCGCATTCCGCGCCTCTATCAGGAGAACATAACCGAGCCGCAGATCCTGGCCGAGCTGGACGCCCTGATCGGCCGTTGGGCCAAGGATCGCAACCCAGGCGAGTGCTTCGGCGACTTCGTCATTCGCGCCGGGATCATAGCCCCGGTCATCGACTCCGCGAGGGACTTCTATGCAGCCTGATCAGACCGATACAGAGCGGCTGGCGCGCACCGCCGACGGCCGGCTCGACCTCGACGCCCTGCTGGCCTTGAGTCGCGAGGAGCAGGTCGAGGCGCTGGCTCCCATCAACCGGGCGCTGGACGCCATGAGCGCCCCCGAGCGGGTGCGCTGGGCCCTGGCCAACCTGCCGGGGGAGCATGTACTGTCGTCGAGTTTCGGCATCCAGGCGGCGCTGATGCTGCACCTGGTGAGCCGCGAGCGGGCAGACGTGCCGGTGGTGCTGACCGATACCGGTTATCTCTTCCCCGAGACCTACCGTTTCATCGACGAGCTGACCGAGCGTCTCGCCCTCAACCTCAAGATCTACCGGGCCGCGCTCACCCCGGCCTGGCAGGAGGCCCGCTTCGGCCTCCTGTGGGAGCAGGGGGTGGAGGGGATCACCCGCTACAACCAGCTCAACAAGGTGGAGCCGATGGACCGCGCCCTCAACGAGCTGGGCGCCCGCACCTGGTTCTCGGGCCTGCGCCGGGAGCAATCCGGCAGCCGGGGCAAGCTGCCGGTGCTGGCCATCCAGCGCGGTCGCTTCAAGTTCCTGCCGGTGATCGACTGGAGCAACAAGGACGTCTTCTACTACTTCAAGGAGTTCGACCTCCCCTACCACCCCTTGTGGGAGCAGGGTTACCTCTCGGTCGGCGACGTGCACACCACCGCCAAGTGGGAGCCCGGCATGAGCGAGGAGCAGACCCGCTTCTTCGGCCTCAAGCGCGAGTGCGGCCTGCATGAGGAAGGTGGCGAGAGCGACGGCTCCGGCATCTGAGCCAGACGTTCCACCCGCACGGCTCCCATAAAAAACGCCCGGCAACTGCCGGGCGTTTTTCTTTGCGCAAAAAAGCGAGCTACCGCCCTCATTACCTGGCGGCGGCGCGCGCCTGGGTCAGCCAGTCGTTCACCAGCGCCTCATGGCCCTTGAGCCAGGCATCGGCGTGACGCTCCACATCCGCCGGCTTGTTCTGTCCCTTGTTCATCAGGCCGTTCTGCACGTTGATGTCATTGAGCGGCAGCTTGACGATGGAAAAGAGCTTGGCGGCCGCCGGGTTGGCCTCGGCGAACCGCTTGTTGGCGACGATGTGCATGGTGTTGACCGGGAAGCCGTAGTTCTTGCCGTTCGGCAGCCGGGTCTTGGCCGCATCAGGGCCATCGGCAGGCACCTGCAGCCACACCACATCCCGGCCGGGCACCAGCTCGCTGCTGAGCCAGTAGGGAGTCCAAGTGTAGTAGAGCACCGGCTTGCCGCTCTTGAAGCGGGCCTGGGTATCGGCGATCAGCGCCGCATAGTTGCCCTGCTTGTGGGTGACGGTGGGGGTCAGCCCGAACTCGGCCAGATGGCGGTTGATCGCCTCTTCGCAGCCCCAGCCCGGGTTGCAACCGATGAGATCGGCCTTGCCGTCGCCATCGCCGTCAAACAGCGCAGCCAGATTGGGATCCTTGAGCTGTCCCAGGTTGGTGATGCCATAGCGGGTCGCGGTCTGCTTGTCGATGAGATAACCCTGAGCGGCCCCGGCCACATAGGTGCCCTCACGGAAGAACACCTTGTCGCCGCCAGCCTGTTCGTACTTGTTGTTTTGCAGCGGTATCCAGTTGAAGGCCAGAAAAGTGCCATCCCCCTGTGCTACCGAGGCGTAAGCCACGTTGTAGTCCACCTCCTGAGCCGGCAGGACGACATAGCCGAGGCGCGCCATCAGCTTGCTGACCAACAGGGTCTGAAAGCTCTCCTCCGGCAACGAGCTCTGCAGGGGCTGAACGCGCACGCCCTCCCCCGGCAGCTCGGTACTGGCCATGGCGAACGGGCCGAACAGCTGGGCGCTCAGCAGCAGGGAGCCCAGGGTCAGCCTTTTGGTGATCAGTCTCATGCATTTACTCCTTTGTAATCGATTGGCTTGTCGCGACCGAGCAGGCGCAGCAGCAGGGCGGCGGGGCCGCGCTGATACCAGCGTCCGGTCCGGCTGCGATCCGGCTGTCCCATCGCCTGGGTCAGGCGGTCGAGCACGATGGCCAGCAGCACTATGCCGAGGCCGCCGATGGAGGCGAGCCCCATGTCGAGCCGGCCGATGCCGCGCAGCACCATCTGGCCGAGGCCCCCTACCGCGATCATGGAGGCGATCACCACCATGGAGAGCGCCAGCATCAGGGTCTGGTTGACCCCGGCCATGATGGTGGGCATGGCGAGCGGCAACTGCACCTTGAACAACAGCTGGGAGGGGCTGGCACCGAACGAGTGAGCCGCCTCCACCAGATCGGCGGGCACCTGGCGAATGCCCAGCATGGTGAGCCGGATCATCGGCGGCAGCGCAAAGATGACGGTCACCACCACCCCGGGCACGTTGCCGATGCCGAACAGCATCACGATGGGGATGAGGTAGACGAACGCCGGAGTGGTCTGCATGGCATCCAGCAAGGGCCGGGTCCAGCGTGACAGTCGCTCGCTCCGCGCCAGCAGGATGCCGGCCGGCAACCCTAGCAAGACGCAGAAAAAGAGCGAGGTCAGCACCAGCGACAGGGTCACCATGGCATCGGACCAGGCGCCAATAAGCCCCACGATCACCAGCGAGACCAGGGTCCCCAGCGCCATGCGGCCGTTCACCAGCTGCCAGGCGATCAGGGTCAGCAGGCCGATCATCAGGGTGGAGGGCACCGTCTGCAGCAGATGGGTCATGCCGTTCAGGGTCAGCTCCACCGGCGCGCGGATCAGCTGGAACAGCGGTCGCAGGTTCTCCACCAGCCAGCCGATGCCACCCTCGACCCAGCTGTCCAGTGGCACCAGCGCCTGCTGGAAGGGATCCAGCCAGTCGACGGCAGCTGTGGTGTCCACCGTCTCGATCTGGTTCTGCCAGTCGGTGGCGGCGGTGGCGGTATCGCTCCAGGGATCGGCCACCTCGGTGGCACTGGAAGCCGTGGCGCCCCAGGGGTCTGCCGCCACCTCATCGGCACGCAGGGAGGGGCTCGCCAGCAGCACCAGAGCCAGCAGCCCGCTCAGTAAAAAATGGGGATTCATCCGCTTCATGCCGGGGTACTCCTGTCCAGAGTGTTCAGCAGGTTGGCCTTGGAGATGAGGCCCAGATAAGTGCCATCCTCCTCGACCACGGGCACCTGACAGGGGGCGGCCGCCACCTGGCTGATCAGTTCGTTGAGGGCGGTGTCCGCCAGGATGGGCTGGATGTCCGCCAGCAGCGCCTGCTCCAGGCTGCCTTTGGCCCTGACCGCCTGACCGAGCGACTCCACCGAGACGACCCCGATGAAGCGGCGCCGGCGATCCACCACGTAACCGAACTCTCGCTCCTGCTCCTTGAGCTGGCGCAGGGCGTTGCCCGGCCCGTCGGTGGTGTGCTTCTTGATAAGCGGCATCTGCTTGCGGCTGGCCACGTCGCGGGCGCTGAACACATGGGCCAGATCCACCCCACGAAAGAAGGCGCGCACATAGTCGTTGGCGGGCTGGTTGAGGATCTCGTCCGGGGTGCCCACCTGCACCAGCTGACCATCCTGCATGATGGCGATGCGATCGCCGATGCGCATCGCCTCGTCCAGATCGTGGGAGATGAAGACGATGGTGCGCTGCTGGCTGGCCTGCAGCTTGAGCAGCTCGTCCTGCATCTCGGTGCGGATCAGCGGATCCAGCGCCGAAAAAGCCTCGTCCATCAGCAGGATGTCGGGGTCGTTGGCAAGGGCGCGGGCCAGGCCGACCCGCTGCTTCATGCCGCCGGAGAGCGCATCTGGGAAGGCATCGATCCACGGCCCCAACCCCACCTGCTGCAGCGCCTGGCGGGCGCTCTGCTGACGTTCCGCCAGCGGCACCCCGGCCAGCTCCAGCCCGAAGGCGGTGTTTTCCAGCACGCTCAGGTGCGGCATCAGGGCGAAGGACTGGAATACCATGCTGATCTTCTTGCGCCGCACCTGACGCAGCTCGCTGTCGGAGATGGCGGCAATGTCCTCGCCATCGATCAGCACCTGGCCTCGGCTCGGCTCGATCAGCCGGTTGAAGAGACGCACCAGGGTGGATTTGCCCGAGCCGGAGAGGCCCATCACCACGAAGATCTCCCCTTCGTCGATGGCCAGATTGACATCCTGGACCCCCAGGGTCTGCCCGGTTTTTTGCAGTATGCTGGCGCGGTCATGGCCTTTGGCCAGCAATTTGAACGCTTTTTCCGGCTGATCGCCGAAGATTTTGTAGAGTGATTTGACCTCGAGTTTGACTGTCATATTGTCCTTTTTTCTTGGCCGACGGGCTGCCTGGCAAACCATCGAACGTGAGCCAATTACTTTTAACCCTAAGCAATTAACAACAAAAACAAAAGAACCATAAGAGTCTCAACAAAAGGATTAATTTTTAATTTATTGATTTTTAAAGACTATTTTAAGGCATAAAAATGCACTCATGTGTAATGAAACCCTGTCATTCCAACCGAACAAATCAATACAACCCCATCAAAATCAACGACAGATAGGTATGTAACGCGAGAAAAATAGAGCAATAATGGGAGGGGAAAGGAGGGAACATGTCTCTCATTAGCGGGTCAATATATTTAGTTACAACACTAACCATAATATTGTCATTCGCTGCCGCACTGCCACTGTGAAATAGAAGCCTGAGGTGTGGCGGGTCCACACTATGGCACATCGCTATATCTGGGCATTCAATCCCTGTCCCGGACAGCAAAAAGGCCCCTTGTGCAACACAAGGGGCCTTTCATCAACCGGGGAAATCCGCCAGCCGTCAGCGCCGCTGCCAGGTCTCGAAGCGGTAGGGGTAAGCATTACGTTCATCCGCAGGATGAGATTCTTCTTCCAGCAGTTCCCAGTCGGTATGATCCAACACAGGAAAATGGGCATCCCCATCAACTTCAAGTTCAATCTGAGTCAGATAGAGGCGTTCTGCCCTAGGTAGCAGCTGTTCGAAAAGATGCCCGCCGCCAATAACCATAAGTTCTTCCACTGAGTCTTCACGACCTAATAACTCTAATGCAGAACTAACAGAATCAATCACTTCTACACCATCAACCCGGTAATCCGGGTTGCGGCTGATCACCAGATTGCGGCGCCCGGGCAGCGGCCGCCCGATGGATTCAAAGGTCTTGCGACCCATCAACACCGGTTTACCGAGAGTGATCCGCTTGAAGTGGGCCAGATCCGCCGGCATATGCCATGGCATCTGGTTGTCCTTGCCGATCACGCGATCGTGGGCCACGGCGGCAATCATGGAAATCTTCACGGTATCAGCCTCTCACTTCACCATTCATATAATGGGGCGGTTACGATACACGACCAGGGACGGGATCGCTAGACCGAAACTCAAAGCCCCCACGATAAACAGCGCCTTGAGGCCGTTCTCCACCGCGCTCTGGATAAGCTCCATGGTCACCCCGGAGATATTGAGCTCCACCACCGCGATCATCGCCTTGAAGGCGTAGCTGCCCGGGATCATGGGGATGATGGAGGCGACGCTGAACACAGGGCGCGGCGCCAGCAGCCGGCGCGACCAGTAGACGCAGACAAAACCGACCGTGGTCGCCGCCGCCAGGGTGGCCCACTCGATGGGCATGCCATGGTGAATGAGCAGGGTGCGCAGGCTGTGAGCCAGGGCGCCGCCCATGGCGCAGTACTTCAACATCCGTGGTGGCACGTTGAACAACATGGCAAAGCCCACCGCCGGAATGGCCGACCAGAAGGCGTCCTTGGCCAGCAGCCAGAGCAGATCCATCATGGCACCCTCCCCCAGCTTCCGGTCACCGACATGGCGAGAATGATCCCGATATGGTTCCGTGCGCTGATGGATAGCCGGTTTGCCCCGATCAACAGGATCGATACAGCGTCAAAGATCTTCATACCTTCCACCCCCAGATGCCGGTCACCGACATGGCGAGGATGATGCCTATCGCCGCGCTGATGGTGAGCAAAGTCGCCGTGCCCCAACGGGCCAGCCCCATGTTGAAGTAACCCTTCACCATGTCGGAGACCGCGTTGATGAGCGGAAAGCCCGGCACCAGCAGCAGTACGCTGGCCGCCATGGCGAGATAGGGCTGGGCCCCCCAGTTGAAGAAGGTCGCGCTGGAGGCGAGCAGGGTGGCGATAAAGCCGGTGGTGGCAAAATTGATGAGGGGGCTGTGGTGATGACGCGCCATCAGCTGGCGCGCCCGCATGGCAACCGAAGCCGAGAAGCAGGTCACCAGGAAGATGGGCCAGTCACCGCCAAACAGCAGACTGAAGGCACCACAGGAGAGCCCCACCATGGGCACCACCAGCCAGGGGTGATAGTGAAACGGTACTATGGCCTCCAGGCGCTGACGCACTTCCCGCGCGCCGATCAGATCCTTCTCCGCCATGATGCAGATGCGCTGGATCTCGCACACCACCTGCATGTTGATGCCGTGCTCGCGCACCCGCCGGGTGGTGGTGACGCAACTGCCCTGATAGAGGCTGGTGAGCACGATGGCGCTGGAGGAGATGGCCATCTCGACGCTCTCCAGCCCGAGCGCCATGCCGAGCCGGACCGTGGTCTGCTCTATGATGCGACTCTCGGCGCCGAACTGGGCCAGCATCTGGCCCACCTTGACGATGATCCGGGTGATCTCCGTCTGCTGTTCCCGCGACAGCACCCGCCTTGGTGTGATACTTCTCATAATCCCTTCGAGTCGTAGCAAATTAAAAAAGTGTCGCCATGTTAGCCTAACTATCGGCGCCGTTCATCTACACATATCACGCCAATAAACAAACTCAAATAAAATAAAAAGCGACACAAAAATACATCAAATAGATTACAAATCACCCCAAACTGTTCAACGCCAGTCAGATAGTCTCACCCGGAAACTACAACAATGGCGGGAATATATTAAAATGACTTATCCGGAATAATATTATTTTTTCTTGCGATAATAATCACTGAAATAGAGGATGTTGTTCTCTTTATATTCCGGTAACGGCTCGACATAATCAGGATTATTGAGCTGAACCATTTCACAACGCATGGAATAAAAGGAGTCGTGCATCATGGCGGCAATCCGGATGCAGCTGTCCATGTTGTTCTTGGCCAGCTGGCGCTGACAGTCGATGCGAAATTGCAGGCCGCGCAGGCGCATTTGCTGCTGCGGGCTGACCCTGTCTATCAGACCTTCTATCTCTTGCTGAAGCAACTCGTCGAGCCGCTCAGGCTCCGCCACCGCCAGCCGTTTCAAGGTATCAAAATCAGGCAACTCCATATGCCCTCCCGCGGCCAGCCGCTGCATGGTGATACTCAAACAACAACAATCGGTTCATATTTTAACCAATCGCTTCAGGTGTTATATAAGCCGAACCCCGCAGCGGTTCAATCCATGAGGCCGGCTTTCCCCTCCCGCTGCGCCAAAAGATGACGGCGCAGCGAAAACCCGACCCGGTTATTCGTTATGGATCAAGCGATTATTCCTGAATATCGATGACGAATGCGTTTATACATTTTTGGCACGGCAATATGCCGATGTTATGTCTTATTGAAAGGAAGTGGCCAATATAGTTTGCCATTTGACGCTCGCCTTCGCGCCGCGATCTGGCTGGTTTAACATATCTTGCTGATTATGTTATTTTATTTGCCACTTATAGCGGCAACCAAGAGCAGACCATGAGCAAGGCAAGAATCGGTATCGTCACCGTCAGCGATCGCGCCAGTGCGGGCATCTACGAAGATCTCTCCGGCAAGGCCATCATCGACACCCTGAACGCCTATCTGACCTCGGAATGGGAACCCCTTTATGAGGTGATCCCCGACGAGCAGGAGCAAATCGAGGCAACCCTGATCCGGCTGGCGGACCAGGAGCAGTGCAGCCTCATCGTCACCACAGGTGGCACCGGGCCGGCCAAACGGGACGTCACCCCGGAGGCGACCGAGGCGGTGTGCGATCGCATGATGCCGGGCTTTGGCGAGCTGATGCGGGCCGAGTCCCTCAAGTTCGTGCCGACCGCCATCCTGTCGCGCCAGACCGCCGGTCTGCGCGGCAGCTCGCTCATCGTCAACCTGCCGGGCAAGCCCAAGTCCATCCGCGAATGTCTGGATGCGGTCTTCCCCGCCATCCCCTACTGCATCGATCTGATGGAAGGCCCCTATCTCGAGTGCGACGAGGCCGTCATCAAGCCGTTCCGCCCGAAGAAATAAAAGCTGGGCGGGGATTTGCCCCGCCCTTTGCTTATTTGCGGCCGTACACCTTGACCCCAGCCCGACTCCCTTCCGAATTGCCGTATACCTCGATCCGCTTGATGCAGAGCCGGCTGCCGAGGGATTTCCACTCCGACTCCTGATCCTCTCTCAGATCCTTGCCGAAATAGAGGGTCTTGCTGCGATCATTGCCATAAAACACCTTGACCCGCTCCAGGGTTAATTCCCGCCCAGCCTTGACCATGATGGATTTGGTCGGCCGGCAGGCGAGCATGGGAATGATGGCGGGATGATCGCCGACCCCGAGCAAAATGGTCTTGCCCAGCCGAAATTCATCATCGGCCATGGCCGGGGCGGCCAGCGCCCACAACAAGGTGGATAACAGAACGCCATGAATGACGCGCAGACGCTTGGCGGAAAAAGAAAAAGCAGATAACACAGACATGATGCCTCCCGAAAAAAAACGGGGGGCATATTAATTCATCAAGGCTAAACCCAGCCTGTACCGGCGCCCTGCCAGGCAGGGCACCGACACTCAGGACCAGCGTTTGAAGATGAGGGAGGTGTTGATGCCGCCAAAGGCGAAGTTGTTGGACATCAGGTACTCCACCGCCAGCGTGCGACCGCTGCCCACCACGTGATCGAGCGGGGCGCAGGCCGGATCCGGCTCGGTCAGGTTGATGGTGGGGGCAAACCACCCCTCCTGCATCATCTCCAGCGCCAGCCAGGCCTCGATGGCGCCGCAGGCCCCCAGGGTATGGCCGAAGTAGCTCTTGAGGGACGAGATGGGGGTGCGGTCGCCGAAGATGGCGGCGGTGGCGTGACTCTCGGCGATGTCGCCGCGCTCGGTGGCGGTGCCGTGGGCGCTGATGTAGCCGATATCCTCAGGCTGGAGCCCGGCCTGGGCCAGCGCCATCTCCATGCAGAGCTGCATGGTCTCCTGCTGGGGCTGGGTCACGTGGGCGGCATCGCAGTTGGTGGCAAAGCCCACCAGCTCGGCGAGGATGGTGGCACCGCGCGCCTGCGCATGTTCCAGCTCCTCCAGCACCAGGGTGCCGGCCCCCTCGCCTATCACCAGTCCGTCCCGCTGTCGGTCAAACGGACGCGGCGCCAGCTCCGGGTTGTCGTTCATCTGGCTGGTGGCAAACAGGGTATCGAATACCACGGCCTCCGACGGGCAGAGCTCCTCCGCCCCGCCAGCCACCATCAGGGTCTGGTAGCCGTGCTTGATCGCCTCAAAGGCGTAGCCGATGCCCTGGCTGCCGGAGGTACAGGCACTGGAGGTGGGAATGACCCGCCCGCGCAGGCCGAAGAACAGCCCGGTGTTGACCGCCGCCGTGTGCGGCATCATCTGCACATAGGTGGTGGCCGTGATGCTGGCGGTGCTCTTGTCGTTGAGCATGACCCCGAAGGCGCGGATGGGGTCCGTGCTGCCGGTGGAGGAGCCGTAGGCGATGCCGGTGCGCCCGTCGGTGAGCACCGGGTTGTCCAGCAATCCCGCCTGCGCCAGCGCCAGCTCGGTGGCGACGGTGGCCAGTGCCGAGACCCGCCCCATGGCGCGGGTCTTCTTGCGCGGATAGTGGGCCGGCAGCGTGAAGTCCGGAATGGGGGCCGCCAGCCGGGTGTTGAGGCCGTCGTAGATGGCCCACTCCGGCATGTTCACCACCGCATTGCGCCCCGCCTGCAGGCGGGCCCGCACGCTCGGCCAATCCTGCCCGAAGGCGGTCACCCCGGCCATGCCGGTGACTACGACTCGCTTCATACCATGCCCCCGTTGATGGAGATGACCTGGCGCGTGACATAGCCGGCGATGTCGGACATCAGATAGGAGACCAGACCGGCCACCTCGTCGGCCTGCCCCATCCGCTTGAGCGGAATGATCTTCATCGCCTCCGCTTTCACCTCCTCGTCCACCATGCCGGTGTCGATGAGGCCGGGGGCCACGCAGTTGACGGTGATCTTGCGCTTGGCAAGCTCGAGGGCCAGCGCCTTGGTGGCCCCCATGATGCCCGCCTTGGCGGCGCTGTAGTTGACCTGGCCCCGGTTGCCCATCAGCCCGGACACCGAGGAGATGGTCACGATGCGCCCGCCCCGGCGCAGGCCGATCATCGGCATGATGCAGGGCTTGAGCAGGTTGTAGAAGCCGTCCAGGTTGGTGTGCAGCACCCCGTCCCACTCCTCGTCGGTGAGAGCGGGGAAGGCGCCGTCACGGATGATGCCGGCGTTGCAGACCACGCCGTAATAGGCGCCGTGCTCGGCCATGTCGGCCTCCAGCCGCGCGCGGCACCCCTCGCGATCCGCGATGTCGAACTGGAGCAGACGCCCCTCTCCCCCGGCCGCCTGCAGGCTGGCCAGAGTGGCTTCGGCACCGGCCCGATCGCTGTGGTAGTGCACCACGATGGAGAAACCGTCGGCCGCCAGCTTGAGGGCGATGGCGCGGCCTATCCCCTTGCTGGCGCCCGTGACCAATACGCTAGAGATCATGAAGCTTCCTCAGGCTAACAAATCGGACAATTCGCCGGGACTCGGCTGGTAGGTGGAGAGCCGCGCCTGGGCGCACTCCTCCCCCTCCAGCAGGATCCGGCAATCAAAACTGGCCATGCCGCCGTCTTGCAACAGGCAGCACGCCTCTATGGTGAGCAGGCTGCCGGCCATGAAGGCGGGGCGCAGGCAGCGATACTTGCGACTGCCGAGCAGCATGCCGATGCGCACCGGCTCACCGCGCAGGCGCCCCTGCATGCCGGCCCAGGCGGCGATGGTCTGGGCCATCAACTCGATGCCGACCCAGCCGGGCAGATTGCCCTCACCATCCAGCAACAGGGCATGGCGGGCGCCGATACGGGTCTCGCAGCGCGCCTGCTGGGCATCCGCAGCGCAGAGCCGGTCCAGCAGCAGCATGGGGGCCTGGTGGGGCAGCAGGGTCTCGATGGCGGGCAGTGAACCTGACTCATTCATGGTGAACGCTCCCAAACAGCAGGCTGACATTGTTGCCACCGAAGGCAAAGGAGTTGGAGAGCACCCGGGGCGCCGCCAGTGGCACCTCGCCGCTCACCAGCCGGATGGGGGCCAGCACCGGATCCGCCGTGGTCACCCGCTGGGGTGGCAGCGGCAGAGCGCGCTCCAGCAACAGGCAGGCGAGCGCGGCCTCGATGGCTCCCGCCGCCCCCAGGGTGTGGCCGGTGAGCGGCTTGGTGGAGCTGCAGGACACCTCGGCACCAAACAGCCGGTGCACCGCCTGGCTCTCCATGGCGTCGTTGAGGCGGGTGGCGGTGCCGTGCAGGTTGACGTAGCCCACCTGCGCCGGCGTCAGGCCCGCTTGGGCCAGTGCCATGCGCATGGCCGCCTCGGCGCCAACCCCGTCTGGATGGGGCGCCGAGATGTGCCAGGCATCGGAGGACTCCCCCGCTCCCAGCAGGGCCAGCGGCGCAGGCGTGCGGCTCAACAGAAACAGCGCCGCCCCCTCGCCGATGTTGATCCCCTGGCGAGTCTCATCGAACGGCTGGCAGCGCGCACAGCTGAGGGACTCCAGGCTGTCAAAGCCGTTGAGGGTGAGCCCGCACAGGCTGTCGGCACCGCCCACCAGCACGGCGTCTGCCAGCCCGGCCGCCAGCAGCCGCTGGCCGCTGATGAAGGCGCGCGCGCTGGAGGAGCAGGCGGTGGAAATCGTCCAGGCCGGCCCGCTCAGGCCGAGGTGGCGGGCCAGAAATTCCGACGGTGAACCCAGCTCCTGCTGACGGTAGTCAAACTCGGGGGGCACGGCCTCCCCGCGCCGGGCAGCCGCCACCGCCAGCTCGGCCTCGCCGATCCCGGCGGTGCTGGTGCCAAGCACCAAGCCGACACGGTCGCAGCCAAAGGTGGCTAGCGCCTCATCGAGGGCGGGCCGGATCTGGGCCAGCGCCGCCAGCAGCAATTGGTTGTTGCGCGAGGCGTAGGGGGCCAGCGCCGCCGGGATGGCCGGCAACTCCCCTTCCACCCGCCCGACCGGGGTCAGCCGGCCATCCAGCAGCGGCGCCCGGTAACGATCCAGCGGGCTGATGCCCTCTCTCTGCCAGGCCAGCAGCGCCTCGGCGCTGGCATCACGCCCCGTCCCCAGTGCCGAGACGAGGCCATAGGCGGCGATATAACAGCTCATTGGCTCAGGGTCTCCAGTTGCAGGCGGTAGTTGAACACGTGTTGCTGCAGGCCGACCGGCTCGCGCACGCCGTCGGCGTCGCGATAGCGGATCTCGGTGACCAGGGTACCATCGGGGGCGCGCAGCCGGCGCAGCAGCCCCTCGTCACGCAGCGTCCAGCCCGGCGGCAGCTGCGGCTGCCAGCTGGCGAGCGGCCAGTAGCAGAGCATCACGTCCGCCAGCACCTGGCTCACCGGTGGCATGCCGCTGGTGAGCAGCGGGCTGAGCTGGCGGGTCTCGATGCCCTGCTGGTCATAGCGCACCAAGAACAGCCGTACCCCGCTCGGGGTCAGCCCCACCAGGGTCAGCTGGTGGCCGTCCGCCTCCAGCACCGTCATCAGCTGGTGGTTGCTCCCCCCCACGCTGGCGGTCAGCAGTTGCTGGCGATAGAAGGGGGCGGCCAGCACGGGGGCCGGCAGCGTCATGACGGTCCCCTTGTCGAGATAGGCGGTGGGGGTCGGCTGGCTGCTGCAACCGGTCAGCAGCAGGATGACGAACACGAACAAGGCTTTCATGATGAGGTTGGCTCCCGGCCATGTGGCCCCGGCAACTGCGGTCGACCCCGGTCCAGTACCAGGGGCGAGAGCAGGAAGGCGGTAAAGATACCGCCGCTCAGCACCAGACCAAAGCCCGCGATGGCGGGGGTGTGACTCAGCGCCAGCAGACCGAAGGCCAGCTGGGTGGTGAGGTTGGCCAGCAGGATGGCGAGCAGGGTGGAACTCTGGCGCGCCACCCCGTTCCCGCTATGGGCAAAGAAGAGGCCGTAGTCGATGCCGATGCCGAAGATGAGGCTGAGCGCCAGCACTCCGAACAGGGTGAGCGGCTGGCCGCAGGCGGCGAGCAGCGCCAGCCCCATGGCCAGCGCAATCAGGTTGACCAGCAGCACCCGGGCCGCTCGCGCCGCCCCCATCCGCCGCCACAGCAGCAAGGCCACCAGCGCGATGGCCACCGACAGCAGCTCCGCCAGCTTGATGCGGTAGTGGGCGAACAGCTGGCTCCACTGGCTGCGCTGATCCTGCCAGTAGACCCCTGACTCGGCCGCCGCCAGCGCCGTCAGGGCTCCTTCGTCTACCACCCCTACCAGCGGCACCCAGATGGCAACACGGCCATCCGCCAGGGCGTGCCACAACAGGCGGCTCCCCTCGCTGACCGGGCTGGCCAGCCAGGCGGCCGGGGTCAGCCAGTGTGGCTCGCGCACGGGCGGCTGCAGCGGCAGGCCGGCCGCCTTGAGCCGGCTCACCACCTCTGGCAACAGGGCCCGGATGGCGGCGGCATCCTCCTGCTGGCGTGCCAGCGAAGGCAGCCAGTGGGCCAGCGAGACGAACGCCTGCAGCGCACCGCGCTGTTGCAGCTCGGCCAGCCGGCCATCGAGCCGCTCCAGCCGTTGCAGTGCCTGCTCGCCGTCCGCACCCGTCACCAGCAAGCCCTGCATGCCCCCCTGCTGACCGGTGAGGGCCTGGATCCGCTGCTCCTGCCCCTGCAACGCCACCGGCAGAGGCTGCAGCCGGCGGATGTCGTCATCCACCTGCAACCGGCTGATGCCGAGGGCCGCCAGCAGCAGGCAGCAGAGCGGCAGACCGATGCGCAGCAGCGGGCGCTGCTGCCAGGCCAGCAGCCAGCCCTGCAACCAGCGCTGGCCCCAAAGCGGCCTTGTCGGCAGCGGGCCGGCCCAGCGCGGAAACAGGCAGAGCACCGTGATGAAGGCGCTGAACAACCCAGCCAGCGCGCACACCGCCAGCTGCTGCAAGCCGGGGAAGGGAGCGAACCAGAGCAGGCCATAGCCGATCAGGGTGGTCAGCACCGCCAGCGACAGGCTTGGCAGCAACTTGAGCCGGGTCTGGTGCGGTGTCTCGTCGTCGCCGTGCAGCCGCCGCTCGCACAAAAAGTGGATGGCGTAGTCGATGGCGATGCCGATGAGGCTGCTGCTGATCACCAGGGTGAAGACGTGGATCTCGCCGAACAGGATGAGCACTGTGCCGAGCCCCCACATCAGCCCTACTCCGATGGGCAGCAGGGAGAGCAGCAGTGCCCGGGTGGAGCGAAACACACCCCAGATGAGCAGGATGACCCCGACCATGGAGCCCAGCCCTATGGTGGAGATGTCCTGCTGGGCCAGCTGGCTGGCATGCTGGCTGTAGAAGAGGGTGCCGCGGCGCAGCAGCTCGGCGCCTGGATAGGCCTCGGCGAGGCGCTGCTCGGCCCCGGCCAGTTCGCTCAGCAGCGCCTGGTTGCGCTGGATGTCGAAGGCGGAGAGATCCAGCTCGGCGCGCACCATGTACCAGTCGCGCCCCGCCTTGTCCCGGCTCACCAGCCAGCCCTCCTTGAGCTGCATGGGGGCGCGGGCCTCGGCCAGCACCCCGGCCCGGGTCAGCAGCAGAGGGTCGCTCTGCCACTCGGCGCGGGAGACACCGCCGAAGGGGGAGTAGATCTGGCCGAGCACCCACTGGCTCCACCCCTCGGCCCCCCCGGCAAGCCGGGCCCGGCTCGCCGGATCCAGCCGCTGCCAGGCCAGCTCGTGCAGATAGCTCTGCCAGGCGGGGGCCAGCTCGGGCTGATACCCCTTGATGCGGGACAGGGCTGGCAGCTCGCCGAGCTGCTGCGCCCAGAAGGTGGCGGCGGCGCGCCCGTCCTGGCCGGCGGGCAGGCTCAGCAGCCAGACCAGCTGGCGGTCGAGCTGCTGCAGCAGACCCTGCTGCAGGGCAGGGTCCAGATCGCTGCGGGACTCGTGGGGCAGCAGATCCATCAGGCTGGTGTTGATGCGGCTGTGGGGCAGCTGCCAGGCAAGCACAGCCGCCAGCAGCAGACAGAGCCCGATCCAGAGGGTCCCGAGCCGGCGCCAGGTGGTTTCAGCGTGCAGCAAGGTGGGCTCTCCTCGTCCCGGCGGGAGCGGTTCGCTGGCGCAGCGGGATACTAGTGGACAGCAAAGCGGGCCTGCTCCTCAGGGGTCAATGGCAGGGGGCGCTCGCGCCAGCCGCTGAAGCGAATGCGGGTGCTGTCACCCTGCTTGTCGGCGATGAGCAGCTGATCCAGCTGCCCCTGCCCGCTCAGGGTGAGGCTGGCGAACACCTTGTCGAGCGGCGCCAGGGTCGGCACCAGCACCAGTTGCCAGCCCGCCTCTGTGCTGTGAAAGTCGATGCTGAAGTAGCGGCTCAGGGTCGCCTCGTCCGAGCCGAACAGCGCCAGCAGCATCTGGCTGAACTCCAGCAGCTGGGGGTTGTCGATGACGGTGGCAGGCTGGCCCGCCATCTGCTGCACCATGCGCGTCGGCGTCAGGGTGAGGGTCAGCGGGAAGGGCTTCTGCTGCTGCCACCAGAGCCCCAGATCGCGCACCAGCAGCAGCTCGCCGGAGGCCCTGAGGGGCTGGCTCAGCCCCGCCACCTGCTTCTCCTGCTCGAAGCGGGCCTCCTTGGCCTGGCTCAGGGCGAGCAGCTGCTGCACCTCGGCCCGGCTCAGGGGCGCCGCCTGCAGCGGCCATGTCAGCAACAGGATCAGACCGGCCAGCAGCGGCCCCATCAGTCGGCTCACTGGCTCACCCCCAGCTTGTCCAGCAACACCTGGGGCGAGGCCAGACACATCTCGCCGCTCGCCTTGCTCACCGCCACCTGGATGCTGTAACCCTTGCTGGTGCGGGTGCCGCTCACGGCGTCGCTCAGCAGGTAGTCGATCTTCAGGCGGTTCTGGTACTCGGTCAGGGTGGCGCGCACCCGCACCCGCTGGCCGAAACGCAGCGGTGCCAGGTACTTCATCCGGGTGTCGATGATGGGCCAGAGGTAGCCGGAGGCCTCCATCTGCGGATAGTTGTAATCGATAAGATCGAGCAGGGCACAGCGGGCCAGCTCGATGTAGCGAAAGTAGTGGCCGTGCCAGGCAACCGCCATCATGTCCACGTCGTGGAACGGGATGGTCACCTCGATCTCGGCACTGATCTGCCAGGGTTCATTCTGCATGGGTTGTCTCATCAATAGTGACCTTGTCTCAGTCCCGGTGCGACCCATAGAGGGGATAGTGGCGCTGACGAATGCGGGCGATCAGCGCCCTCAGCTCGGGCTCTAGCCCCCGGTCTTCCAGCAGCGGGGCAAACTCGGCCCGCACCTGCGCGACCATGCCGGCCAGCGCCGTGCCGAGCGGGCGGGTGAAGGGGGTGGGCCGGGCGAGGCGCAGCTCCACCCCCTGCACCGCCGCCAGCAGGCAGGCGGCCCCTACCTGCTCGGTCAGGGTCAGCACCCGCAGGGCATCCCGCGCCGCTATGGTGCCCATGCTCACCTTGTCCTGATTGTGGCACTCGGTGGAGCGGGAGAAGACGCTGGCGGGCATGGTCTGCTTGAGCGCCTCCGCGGTCCAGGCCGAGACGCCGATCTGCACCGCCTTGAAGCCGTGGTTGATCATCTGCCGCCCCTGTGGCGCGCCGGAGAGGTTGCTCGGCAGGCCGCCGTTGAACTTGCTGTCCACCAGCTGGGCCAGCTGGCGATCCAGCAGGTCGGCCAGGTTGGCGACGGCCGCCTTCATGCTGTCCATGGCCATGGCGATATGACCGCCGTAGAAGTGGCCGCCGTGCATCACGTGCTCCTCTTCACCGTCGATCAGCGGGTTGTCGTTGGCGCTGTTGAGCTCGTTTTCGATGAGCTGGCGCCACCAGGGCAGGCTGTCGGCCACCACCCCGATGACGTGGGGGGCGCAGCGCAACGAGTATCTGTCCTGCAGCCTATCGCTGTGGCGCGGCAGCTCGCCGGCCACCAGATCCTCTCTCAACCAGGCCGCTACCCCCTGCATGCCGGGGTGCGGCTTGGCGGCAAACAACCGCTCGTCGAAGTGGAAGGCGTTGCCCCCCATGGCGACGCTCACCAGGGCGGTGATCCGGGTCGCCAGTTGCATCAGGTAGTCGGTGCGGGCGTAGGCGAGGCAGGCCAGCGCCGTCATCACCGAGGTGCCGTTCATCAGCGCCAGCCCCTCTTTCGGGCGCAGGGTCAGGGGAGTGATCCCCAGCTCCCGATAGACCTCGGCGGCGGGGCGCAGCACACCATGATGATGAAGCTCGCGCTCCCCCACCAGCACGGCAGCGACGTAGGAGAGCGGGGTGAGATCGCCGCTGGCGCCCACCGATCCCTCTTCGGGAATGCGCGGCACCAGATCCTGCTCCAGCAGCCAGCAGAGGCGCTCGAGCAGGGCCGGGCTGACCCCGGAGACCCCCTGCGTCAGGGAGCAGAGCCGGGTGGCGAGCACGGCGCGCGCGGCATCGAGCTCGAGATCCGCCCCCAGCCCGCAGCCGTGAAAGCGGGTCAGGTGCAGCGGCAGCTCGGGCACCAGCTCGGTTGGCACCGGCCGGGTAACCGAATCGCCGTAGCCTGTGGTCACCCCGTAGATGACCCCCTCTTCGGCCAGCAGCCGGTCGAGAAAGTCGGCGCCCCGCTGGATGCGGGCCATGAAGGCTGGATCCGGATTCAGTGCGGGGGTGGCGCGCCCTTCGGCCAGCGCCACCACGTCTTCGATGGTCAGCGGCTTCGCGCCGAAGACAACCCTGCTCATCTCACTCTTGTTCATCGGTCAGCTGCCAGAAATCAAAAAAGTTGAACCAGTCCAGCGGGGCGCGCAGGCAGTGGTGCTGCAGGCGATCGGCATAGGCCTGTACCCGGGACGCGAGAATCTGTTGGCGCCCCTGCCGCGGCAGGGGCTGGCCGTCGGCAAAGGGCTCGAAATGCACCCGAAAGCGCCCCTGCTCCTTGAGGCCGAACATCAGGTAGACGGGGCAGCCCAGCACGCTGCTGAGCACGAAGGGGCCAAGGGGAAAGGGCGCAGGCGCGCCGAGGAAATCGGCCCAGATCACCCGCTTCTCCCGGGTCACCGAGGTGCGATCGCCGACGATCACCACCCACTCTCCCTGCTCCAGCTTCTCCTTGAGCAGGATGGCGGTATCGGCCCCCAGCTCCTGCACCTGGATGAGGTTGAGGTGCGAATCCGGGTTGATCTGCTTGAGCAAGGCGTTGAAGCGGGCCGCGTGGCGGGTGAACACCAGCGCATTGATGCGCAGCCCCTGCTTGCGACTGCCAAGCGCCCGGCACAG
The DNA here is from genome assembly GCF_027707805.1 of Aeromonas sp. QDB20. Taxonomy (NCBI): domain Bacteria; kingdom Pseudomonadati; phylum Pseudomonadota; class Gammaproteobacteria; order Aeromonadales; family Aeromonadaceae; genus Aeromonas; species Aeromonas sp. QDB20. The sequence goes on from NZ_JAPCJC010000006.1 coordinate 327,250, forward strand.
CTCGAGATCGCCCAGGTGGGAGCCCAGCAGCAACACTCCCTTGCCGCTGTTGATGGCGGCCTGGTAGTGCTCAGCCCCCACCAGTTCAACCTGCTGCTCGGTGATATCTCCGCGCCAGCCCGCCAGCTTGTCGAGCGCCGCCTCGCCAAAACGCAGGAAGTGGCGAAAGCTCGATCTCGGCTCGGCGGGCAGCGCAACGCCTTGCGCGCCGGCGAAGGTCTCGAGCCGGGCCAGATAGGCCCGGGATGCCTCCCGCTGGGCGCGACCGGTCAGCCAGAAGTAGCCGATGACCGGATAGAGCAGCAGGGAAAACCCGCGCCGCCCCAGCAGGCGGTAGCTGGCCAGCATGATCTGCATGCCGAGCAATGAGCCCCGCTCCGGGGTACGCGACCAGTGGGTGCGCCGCTCGCGCCACAGCCGGGTCAACCGGGCGCCGAGACGGGCCGGCCAGCGGCAGAGGCGCAGCAGCAGATCCCACAGCAGGCGGCACACCAGCCGGGTGTGCATCCAGGAGATGTCGAGGTTGTCGCGAAAAAGCCGGAAGTGGGAGCGGCCGTCGACGGGATAGATGACCCGGGTCGGCACGAAGCGCATCGGCACCCCGGCCCAATGGAGGCGCACCATCACCTCGGTGTCAAAATCCATCCGCCGGCCGAGGGCCACCCGCTCCAGCAGGGCGCAGGTGGGTGCCAGCGGATAGACCCGAAAGCCGCACATGCTGTCCTTGATGGCGAACGACAGCGTCTCGATCCAGACCCAGACATGGGTGATGTAGCGGCCGTAGAGGCGCCCCTTGGGCACGGAGTCGTCGTAGAGCGGGCGGCCGGAGACGAGCGCAGCCGGGTGCTGGCGCGCCTCCGCCAGCAGGGCCGGCAGATCCGCCAGATCGTGCTGACCGTCGGCATCCACCTGCAGGGCGTGGCTGAACCCCAGCTCATGGGCGCGGCGCAGCCCCGTCATCACGGCGCCCCCCTTGCCCTGGTTGTGGGGATGGCGCAGCAGGCTGACCCAGGGGTAACGCGCAGCCAGCGCATCCAGCGCGGCGGCGGCGACGGGCTCGCTGCCATCGTCGACCAGCAGGCAGGGCAGCTCGAATTCGGCCAGCCGCGCCAGCACGGCGGCCAGCGGTCCGGCGTGGTTGTAACAGGGAATAAGAAGGCAAGGGTTCATGGGGTCAGCCGCACCCGTCCGCTGCTCGCCGGCTCATCCCCGAGCTGGTAGCTGAAGAGGAGCTGGCCCTTGTCCGCCTGCCACTGCAAGCTCAGGCTGCACTCGGCCCTGGGGCGCAGCGGGCGCTGGAACTTGAGCTGATCCACCCCGTGAAACGGCAGTGTCAGCTTGAGCCGGCTGGCGGCGTAGTGCATCACCCAGTGGATCTGGGTCACCCCGGGCAGCAGGGGCGCGCCGGGAAAGTGCCCTGCAAACCAGGGCAGTGCGGGATCGAGTCGCAGCCGCAGGCGCACGCCATCGGCCAGCACTTCGCAACCCAGCTCGGTTGGCAGCGTGTCAGCGGACAGGCTCATCGAACAGCTCCTTGAGTTGTAGCCAGGGGCGCTTGCCCTGGGCGTTGACGGGCATCTGCACGACCCGGCGCACGCTGCGCGGCAGGGCGACCGGCTCGAGCCAGGGGCGCAGCTGCTGGCGCAGGGCCAACAGGAAGCGCCCCTGACCGAGCTCGTCCCAGCGGGCGGCCCCCAATTCGCTTAGCACCAGCACGGCGCCGAGGATCTGGCGCTGACCCTGCTGCAGGGGCAGCACGGCGGCCGACTCCACCTCTGCCAGGGCCTGCAGGCGCGCCTCCACCTCATCGAGGGAGATGCGCTTCTCCTCCAGCTTGACGATCCTGTCCTGGCGCCCCAGCAGCTCGAAACCCTCCTCGTGCAGGGCGATGCGGTCGGCGCAGGCCAGCCAGTCGTCCTCTGCCAGGAAGGGGGAGCGCAGCAGCAGCCCCTGCTCCGGGCCGACCCGCACCTCGACCCCGGGCAGCGCCGTCCAGGGGGTCTGCTCCCGGTGGCGCTGGCGCCAGCCGATGCCACCGGTCTCGCTGCTGCCGAAGATCTCCACCGGCAACTGACCGAGCAGCGCCCGGGCTTGCCGGGCATCTTCCAGCTGCAGGGGGCCGCCGGAGGAGACGATCAACCGGCAGCCGGTGGCGGGCATGGCTGGATCGAGCCGACTCAGAAACGCCGGCGACGCGATCAAACACCAGGGGGCGCCTTGCGCCGCCAGCTGCTCCGGGTAGTCGATGGTGCGGCGATCGAACGGGCGACCGAGGGCCAGCGGCAGCAGGATGCGAAACAGCAGGCCGTAGATGTGCTGGTGGCTGACGCTGGCCAGCACCCGGGCATCGGCCAGCTGCTCGCCCCACAGTGCCATCTGCACCCGCAGCTCGGCCTCCAGCTGGGGCCAGGCCTTGGGGATCGCCTTGGGCTCGCCGGTGGAGCCGGAGCTGAACAGGGTGATATCCAGGCGCGCGGGCGTAAGATCACTGTGTGCGGCATCCAGCCCCTCGTGGGCATCGGCCAGCGGCAGCCTGAGTTGAGGCACGACAAGTGCCGCCCCCGGCAGCTCGGAGTCGGTGAGCAGGCCGTCGAACTGGCTCTGCAGTTCCTGCAGGCCGGCCAGCCGCTGATGACCCGGCAGGATCGCCTGATAGCCGCCGAGGGCGCAGGAGAGCAACGCTTGCGTGAACAGCAGGCTGTCGTCAAAGCAGAGCGCCCAGCGCGCGCCTGGCCGGCCGGCGCCGTCGTGACGGGCCATGGCCCTGGCCAGTTGCAGGCTGGCGCGGCGCAGCTCGGCCAGGGTCACCTCCCCCTGCGGGCCGAAGGCCACCGGCTGGGCACCATCGCGCTGCCAGAGGGTTTGCAGCAGGCTCATGGAGTCAGCCTCTTGAGCAGGCGGCGACGCACCAGATACTCAGCCCCCATCAGGCCGCCCATCAGGAGGTAGCTGACGAGGCCGTTGTAGAGGCTCCAGAGCGCCAGATCCCCGTGCCAGATGGTGGCGGCCGCCAGGGCGCCGTTGATGACGAAGAAGCCGCACCAGACCTGGGTTACCCGCCGGGTATAGCCGATGGCCGCCGCCGGCAAAGCGGGATCCTGCAAGCGGGCCAGCCGCTCCACCAGGCTCATGGGGCGGGTCAGGCTCCAGCCAAACAGGCAGAGCAGGCAGAGGCTCACCGCCAGCGGATAGTAGAGCAGCCAGTGCCGGGCGCTGAACAGAGCGGAGAGCAGGGTCAGCCCCAGCCCGATGCAGGCCAGCAGGCGCCCCAGCCAGAGCCACTCCGGCAAGGGGCCGAGCCGAACCCGCCCCTTGAGCAGACCAGGCAAGAGTCGCAGCGAGAAGATGAGCAGCAAGCCGAGCAACAGCGGGGTCTGACCGGCATGGGTCAGCCCCCAGTAAACCGCCAGCGGGTAGAGCAGCAGGGCACCACCGGCCAGCCAGGAGAGCCAGCGCATCATGGCAGGGCAGACACCGGCATCAGGCGTCGGCCAGCAGACGCTCGACCGCATCCACCACGTCGTTGACGCTGCGCACCGACTTGAACTCCTCCGGCTTGATCTTCTTGCCGGTCAGCTTCTGCAGGTGCACCACCAGATCGATGGCGTCTATGCTGTCGAGCTCGAGATCCTGATAGAGGCGGGCCTCGGGGGTGACGGCCTCTTCGTCGACTTCGAACAGCTCGACGAGGGCGGCCTTGATCTGGGCAAAGATGTCGTCGCGGGTCATGGCTCAGGCCTCCCCTTTCGACTGAGCCTGCACCAGGGCCACCAGGGCCGCAACGGAGGCAAAGTGGCGACGGGTGTTCTCATCCTCGGCGGAGAGGACGATGCCGTAGCGACCCTTGATGGCAAGGCCCAGCTCCAGCGCATCGATGGAGTCCAGACCCAGGCCGTCCCCAAACAGCGGTGCCTGGCTGTCGATGTCGTCAGGGGTGAGCCCCTCGAGGTTGAGGCTGTCGATGATGAGTTGTTTTATCTCTAGATGCAGGTCTTGCATAACTGTTCCATATGCTGTCATTGGGGCCCGGGTTGCAGGGCCCGGGTGAGAAACCGGGTCAACTGGCGAGCTGCCAGCGCACTGCTCTGGCCGGCGGCGACCACCTCGTCCGCCGCCACTTGCTGCAGGAATTCTATGGTGAAAGTCGGCTTATTTTCCGGGATCTTGAACCATTTGTCCTGCTTGGTGAGAAATCGGGTGCTGCAGTGGATCCGCACCAGCTGCAGCGGCACCTGGCTGCGCACCGCCAACTGGGCTGCGCCGCGCTGCAGCTTGATGGGTTCGCCCGGTGTGGTGCGGGTCCCTTCCGGAAAGATCAGCAGCAGACCGCCGGCCCGGATCCGCGCCATGCACAGGGCCAGCAGATCCTCCCCCGCCACGTTGGGCAGGTAGTCGGCCGCCCGCACCACGCCGCCGATGAAGGGGTTGCGCCAGAGTGACTGCTTGACGATGCAGTCGCACACCGGCATCTCGGCCGCCAGCATGACGTAGTCGAGCAGGCTGGGGTGATTGGCCACCACCAGGGCGCCACGCAAATCGGCGGGCATGCCGCTGACGCGATAGTCGAGCACCCCCCAGCCCCGCAGCATGGCAAGAAACAGCCGGAAACTGTGGCGGATGGTGAGCTGGGCCAGGGTGCGCCGCCGCTCCCCGCGCAGACAGAGCGCCAGCAAGGGGAACCAGAAGAGGGAGAGCAGCAGGCCGCCCACCCCGAACAGGGTGAAGCCCAGAGCCGTGCCGATCAACCGCCAGGCCCGGTTCAGCAACGCTGCCATCTCCACGCCTGACGGTCATCGCCGAGGAGCAGGGTCGGCTCGCCTCGCAGCAGGGCGCGCCACAAGGCGAGGCTCTGGGGCAGCGAACGGGCAGCGTCAACTGCGGGGCTAACTCCCTCGCAGCACCACTGCTCACCGGCCTCCAGCACCAGCCCCAGCGCGTAGGGCGGCGCCTCCTCCGCCAGCCAGGGGCGATGAAATTCGGGCACAGGCCCCTCGAAGGCCACCAGCAGCACCCGGCGGGCGCCGGCCTGCAGGGCGCCGACCGCTTCGATGAGGCCTACCATCAGGCTGTTCTCCCCCGCGGCCAGCGAGCTCATGGGAATGGCAGCCTTGCCCTGGATGGAGCAGAGCCCGGCGGCGGTGTTGTGGACCGACATGGAGAAATCGGTGGGGGAGAGCGCCTGCCCGTCCGCCAGCGCCTGCAGCAGGGTCATGGAGCGGGCCAGCTCGCCGTGGCGGCTGACGAAGACGGCACTGTCTACCTGGTGGCGGGCCAGCAGGCTCAACCCCACCTGCACCGCCAGCCGTGAGCCCTGGCTCAGGCGCCGCGCCATCATCATGGGCAGCAAGGGAGTGGCGGGAAACGGCGGGTCGACGGGCCAGCGCCCCTGCTGCGCCCACGCCTGCCAGGCGGCCTCATCGGCCAGACCGGGTGACAGCGCCTGACTATCCAGCAGCGAGAAAGAGAGCATGTTGCAGGCGACCTGTCCTTAAAACCGTGGTGGGAGCGAAGAGCATAAAAGGCACTCACCCGACGGGTAGTGCCTGCGCCATGGTATTGAATGGCGTCATCAGGTGAATACCGGGCGGATAATACCATTATTCATCAAAAATAATAGCCAGCCCGGATTATCCACCGCCTTGGTGATTGAAAATAAACAATTTGTGTTGTCTCATTGCCACGCTCAATTGATGAATATCCTTCTCAAGGAAAATATTATGAAGATTATTAATAAAATATCCCTGCTGCTGGCCTGTGCCCTGCTGGCCGCCTGCTCCACCAACCAGCCCATCCGCAATATGGCGGCCAATCCGGTGCCATCCAACCTCACCGAGGAGCAGGTTGCCAACGCCATTATTACGGCCGGTATCAGCAAGAGCTGGGTAATGCGTCAGGAGCAGCCGGGACTGATTCGGGGCCAGGTCAATGTGCGTCAGCATCAGGCGGTGATCAATATTCCCTACAGCGCTCGCGATTATTCCATCAATTATGTGAGCAGCGTCAATCTGGACGACAAGGGCAAGGGCAGCATCCACCGCAGTTATAACCGCTGGGTACTGGGTCTGAACCAGGCCATTCAGCTGGAACTCGCCCGCGCGCAGAGCCGCTGATCCGGCAGGAGCCCCCCGTGAATCACTATCAGACAGACCCCTACAACGCGCTGGAAGCCATCAGCGAGGCCCAGAAAATCGCCTTCGGGCCCATGCTGTTTCAGGCCAGCTGGTGCCTGCGCGAAACCGGGGTGCTGGCCTATCTCGAGACCCGTGGCCAGCGGGGGGCACCACTGGCCGACATCGCCCAGGCGTGCGAGCTGAGTGAATACGGCGCCGGCGTGCTGCTGGACATGGGGCTCGGCGGCGGGCTCTGCTACCTGGCCGAGGAGCATTATGTGCTGGGGCGGGTCGGCAAATACCTGCTGAACGACACCATGAGCCGGGTCAATCTCGACTTCACCCAGCACGTCTGCTACCAGCCCCTCGCCCACCTGCTCGACGCCATCCGCAACGGCACGCCGGCCGGCCTGCAGGAGTTCGGCCCCTGGCAGACCCTCTATCCGCACCTGAGCGAGCTGCCCGAGCCTGCCCGCCGCAGCTGGTTCGCGTTCGATCACTTCTACTCCGACTGGGCCTTCCAGCAGGCCCAGGACAAGGTGTTCGGTTACGAGCCGCGCCACCTCTACGACCTGGGTGGCAACACCGGCAAGTGGGCCATCGCCTGCGCCAAGCGGGATCCCGCGCTGCGAGTCACCATCCTGGACTTGCCCGAGCAGCTGGCACTGGCTCGCCGCAACATCGAGGAGGCGGGGCTGACGGAGCGGGTACAGGGTCACCCGGTGGATCTGCTGCAAGCGGGCACCCTGCCCGGCGAGGCGGACATCTGGTGGATGAGCCAGTTCCTTGACTGCTTCAGTCACGAGCAGATCGTCGCCATCCTGAACCGGATACGGCTGGCCATGAAGCCGGACGCCCGGGTCTGCATCCTGGAGCTGTTCTGGGACCGCCAATCCTTCGAAGCCGCCAGTTTCAGTCTCAACGCCACCTCCCTCTACTTCACCTGTCTGGCCAACGGCAACAGCCGCTTCTATCACTCCAAACAGCTTTATCAGTGCCTGCGCGAGGCCCACTTCCACGTGGAAGCCGAGCACGAGATCCCGGGCCCGGGCCACACCCTGCTGGTTGCCCGCCCCTTACACACGAGGCCATAATGCCGCCATCGGCATAACGATGATGAAACGAGAAGGAGCACGGCATGAGGCGTGACTGCATGGCCCTGATGGCCCTCGGCCTGGTTCTGGGCAGCCTGCTCGGCGGCTGCGCCGACATCAAGGAGGCGGGCAGAACCGTGGGGCACACCACTCGCAACGTGACCCGCGAGATTGGCCACACCACCCGGGACGTGACCCGCGAGATAGGTCACGGCACCCGGGACACCGTCAAGAAGGTCGGTGATGAGCTGAGCAAATAGAAACAGGGGCCGACAGGCCCCTGTTTTCATCAGCGTCATGGGTGAAATCAGTTGCTCCACATGGCCATCAGCTGGGACTCCATGGCCTCTTCCTGTTCATCCGGCAGCTCGGCGAAGAAATCGAGCCCGGTCTGCTGCTCCACCTCATCCACCGTCACTATGTAATCCGCCAGCCGGCTGGCCGACACGTTCTCCTGCGGCAGGATGAAGGCGATCGCCTCCTGGTTGGCCACATCCATCACCACCCGGTAGTAGGCGTGGGGCACGGTCACACCGTTGCCGATGGAGGCATCGGAGTTGGTGAAGATGGGGCCGGTGATCACATAGACGTCCTGATAGGCGATGGCCCACTGCCGAGTCTTCTCCTCCAGGATGCGCCAGGCCCCCTGGTTGAGCGCCGGCAGCTGCGGGGTCATGTTGGTCAGCAAGAAGCTCTGCTTCATGGTGGTGGCGGTGGAGCGCATGTCCGCCGCGGGCGCCTGGTGACCGCGGTCATAGCCGGAGCCCTTGTAGTCGGCCAGGGTGGCGCGGAACTGCACCGGCACCTCCTTGTCCTCGGCAAAGGCATCCTTGCGCGGCACCTGACCCTGGGCGCTGGCGGCCGTCATCCGATAAGAGACCCAGTCAGAGACCTTGGTGTCGTAGTTGTAACCGGCGGCATAGCCGTCCCGGCACAGCAGTTGACTGGATTGGCTGGGTACCCCGAGCTTGACGTGATCCTTGCATTGGAAGCCCGCCGCCAGGCTCGGGAAGGTGGTGAGAGTGAATCCGATAGCCAGAACTAATTTATTGATATTATTCATTATTATGCCACTCCTTGTGTTAGGCGGAGTGATTTGACACCAGGTCGGATGAGTAAGGCAATCGAACGAATTGTGAGCGTGTCGGAAATGTGAAGAGGGCTGCAAATCGGTAAAATCGCCGTCGCCAGCTGGGGGATTGTCATCCCTTTGTCATTGTGTAGTGCAGTAACTTCGAGAGGCTTATCAGATAGATAGGAACAAAAAAGCGGAGCCGGCGGCTCCGCTGCAATCATCACGCCCGCTCAGCTCTTGACCTGAGGCCTGGGGGTATCGGGCTGGGAGGGTGGCAGGATCGGCAACACGATCTGCGGCTGCTCGCCGGTCAGGCTCTTGAGGTAGGCGGTCATGTCGTCCGCCTCCTGCTCGCTCAGGGTCTGGCCGAGCTGGATGTCCGCCATGACCTGCACCGCCTCCTTCAGATCCCACACGGAGCCGTCGTGGAAGTAGGGGTAGGTCAGCTCGATGTTGCGCAGGGTCGGCACCTTGAACCAGCCGATGAACTGCTTCTCGCCGGTCACTCCACCGCGTCCCTGGGCCGGGTTGTCGGTCTTGAACGGCTTGACCAACCCCATCTTCTGGTAGGAGTTGCCGCCGATGGCCACCCCGTTGTGGCAGGCGGTGCAGCCCTTCTCCTTGAACAGCTGATAGCCCTTCAGCTGCTGCGCAGTCAGCGCCTTGGCATCCCCCTTCAGCCAGCGATCGAACGGCGCGTTGGGAGTGACCAGGGTCTCCTCGAAGGCGGCTATGGCATCGGTCACCTCGTCGATGCCGAAGTCCGCCTTGCCGTACACAGCGCTGAAGCGGGCCCGGTACTCGGGCAGGGTGTGCAGGGTCTCCACCGCCAGCTTGTGGCTGAAGGCCATCTCCAGCGGGTTCTCGATGGGGCCTGCCGCCTGCGCCTGCAGATCCTTGGCGCGCCCATCCCAGAACTGCACGAAGTTGAGGCTGGAGTTGAGCACGGTGGGCGAGTTGATCGGCCCCTCCTTCCACTTGTGGCCGAGGGAACTGACCTGGTTGTCTACCCCGCCGGTCGCCAGGTTGTGGCAGGAGTTGCAGGAGATGGCGTTGGATTTCGAGAGCCGCGGCTCGAAAAACAGCATCTTGCCCAACTCGACTTTTTCCGGTGCGCTCACCTTGGCTGCTTCCACTGCCTGGATAGGCTCGTTCGCCCACCCCATCCCTGGCAGGCCCAGCGCCAGCAACAGATAATATTTATTCATTTTTTATCTCTCCCTTGTGGCTGTGCATAACAGCAGCCTCAGCCTGCCCGGGAAAGCCTGTGCATTATTTGTTCAAGATCAAATGAGACCAACAAAAACCACATTTAAAACAATGAATTAGTTTATTACGGACGGAATAATGGCGGGGACTTGCGCGGCAAAAAAGAGCTGAATTCTGATGAGTGAATTATGAACAAATTCATCCGCGATGACAGCCAATTAATTAGATTGCTGTCATTGAATAAAGCGATTATTCAATATGCAGGCGTGACCGCCCATTATTTAGATTCATATTAAATGCATCATAAATATCATCGGCGCTCACCCAGCCAATAATAACAATAGCGTCTGACCTTCTGTATCCCGCAATTCAGATGATGCCTTCCGTTATTTCCTCGTCAGTGCAGGAAACGGATCGCCGTGCTTTTCAATCAAGATAAGGATGCATGATGAAAGAGTCCCTGTTGGCCGCCGCCCTGTTGCTCTGCCCCACCGCCTTCGCCGCCACCCCGCACTGGGAATACAGCGGCGAGGCCGGCCCGGCAAAATGGGCCAGCCTGACCCCGGAATTTGGCCAGTGCGCGGGCAGCAACCAGTCGCCGGTCAATCTCTCGGGTCTGGTCAAGGCCGAACTGGCCCCGCTGCAGTTTCACTACCTGGCGGGGGGCCGCAGCGTCACCAACAACGGCCACACGGTGCAGGTCGACTATGCCCCGGGCAGCAGCCTTGAACTCGACGGCATGCATTTTGAGCTCAAGCAGTTCCACTTCCACGCTCCCAGCGAAAACCTCATCGAGGGCCACTCCTATCCGCTGGAGGGTCACCTGGTCCATGCCAATGACCAGGGGGAGCTGGCGGTGGTGGCGGTGATGTTCGAGCCGGGCCAGGCCAATGGGGCCCTGAGCCAGGTCTGGCAATCCTTGCCAGCCAAGGCGGGGGAGCATCACCAGCTCAAGGAGGCGGTCTCGGCAGAGCAGTTGCTGCCCGCCAAACGGGACTACTACCGCTTCAGCGGCTCGCTGACCACCCCGCCCTGCTCGGAAGGGGTGCGCTGGCTGGTGATGAAACAGCCGGTGCAGGTAAGTCAGGCCCAGATCGATGCCTTCAAGGCGGTGATGCACCACCCCAACAACCGACCCGTCCAGCCCCTCAACGGGCGCCTGGTGCTGCAGTGACAGGGCAGCCGATCTGACAATAAAAAGAGGGCCAGTCGGCCCTCTTTTTCATTCGTCGCATCGCATTACAAGCTGGCTGCGATGCGCGCCCCCAGCGCCGCGTTGTTCAGCACCAGCTGGATGTTGGCCGCCAGGGAGTTGCCGCCGGTCAGCTCGCACACCCGGGCCAGCAGGAAGGGGGTGGACGCCTTGCCCTTCACTCCCTGCTCGTCCGCCTCCCGCAGTGCCTGGGCGATGGCGGCATCGATGTCGGCCTTGGGCATGGCAAACTGGGCCGGAATGGGGTTGGCCACCACGGCGCCGCCGGCCAGCCCCAGCTCCCACTTGAGGCGCAGCGCCTCGGCGATGGCCGCCGGGCTCTCGAGGCGGTAATCCACCTTGAAGCCGCTCTCGCGGGTGTAGAAGGCGGGCAGCTCCTCGGTCTGGTAGCCGATCACCGGCACGCCCTGGGTCTCCAGGTACTCCAGGGTCAGACCGATATCGAGGATCGACTTGGCGCCGGCGCAGACCACGGCCACCGGGGTCTGGGCAAATTCCTGCAGGTCGGCGGAGATGTCGAAGGTCTCCTGGGCGCCGCGATGCACGCCGCCGATACCGCCGGTGGCAAACACCCGGATCCCGGCCATGGCGGCAATGATCATAGTGGAGGCAACCGTGGTCGCCCCCAGCCCCTTGTTGGCCAGCACGAAGGGGATGTCGCGGCGGCTGCACTTGGTGGCGGCGTGGCCGGCCCGACCCAGCGCCTCCAGCGCCCCCTCATCCAGACCCACCTTGAGGCGGCCATCGATGATGGCGATGGTGGCCGGCACGGCGCCGTTGTCCCGCACCACCTGCTCCACCTGGCGCGCCGTCTCCACGTTCTGTGGATAGGGCATGCCGTGGGAGATGATGGTGGACTCCAGGGCCACCACAGGCTTGCCGGCGGCCAGGGCTTCGGCGACGACCGGTTGGATATCGAGGTAAGCGTTCAACATGGGTACTCCTCCAGCATGCGTTCAACGGCGGCCTTGGATAGGCCGGAAAAGACGGTATCGGGACAATTGACGGTAAGGGCGGCGCAGCCGAGGGCGAAACGGGTGGTCTCGACGATGTCCTGCTCCTGCAACCAGGCGTGGGCCAGCCCTGCCATGAAGGCATCGCCGCCGCCGGTCACGTTGACGACCGGGCTGCCGAGCACGGACAGATGGCCCTGGCACTCCCCGTCGCTATAAAAGATCCCCTGATCGCCGAGGCTCAGGAACAGCCGCTGCACCCCGGCGCGGTGGAACCAGGCCGCCGCCATGGGCCAGGTGTCGGGCCCGGCGATGCGCAAGCCGCACAGCTGCTCCGCCTCGCTGCGATTCGGTTTGAGGGTGTGGATGCGGTGCAGCCAGGGGCGGATCTTCTCCACCTTGGCCACCGAGACGGTGTCCACGAAGATGGTGTGCTCCCCCTGACGCTCGAACAACCAGTCGAGGGTGTGGGTGGCGAGGTTGGTGTCGAGCAGCCAGAGCCGGGCAGCCCCGAGAAAGCCGCTCAGGGGGGCGAGCCGGGCCGGTGTGAGCTGGTCGATGATCCCCATGTCGTTGACGGCGCAGCTCATTTCGCCGCTGCCATCGTGCAGGCTGAGGTAACAGGAAGTGGCCTGACCGTCCAGCACCAGCACCTGACGCACGTCGACGCCAGCGCGCTGGCTCACCTCCAGCAGGTGGTGGCCGTACTGATCGTTGCCCACCGCGGTCAGCAGCCGGGTGTCGGTGCCGAGCCGCGCCAGGTTCTCGGCGATGTTGCGCCCCACCCCACCGGCGGAGGTGCGCACCCGGCCCGGGTTGGAGTCGCCGATGCGCAGGTTGTCGTGGCTGCAGCCGCAGATATCCATGTTGGCACCGCCGATCACCACGGCGTAGGGCCCTTCCCGCAGCACATAGCCGCGCCCCTGCACATAGCCCTGACGCATCAGGCTGGAGATGTGGCTCGCCAACGCCGAACGGCTGATGCCGAGCCTGTCCGCCAGCTCCTGCTGGGCAATCATGGGATCCTGGCGCAGTAGGGCGAGGATCTCTTGCTCACGTTCCGTCATAGACAAACATCCAGTTACAAACGTTTGTCTATTATTTCCGAAAAACGTTTACCCGCCATCACCTCGTGCAAAAATTGTCGGCTTGCGCACAAAAACTCGGCGGATGGCTGCAAGCGACGCTCGGCCATCGTGCGTCACTTTTCCTGCGCCTGACGGCGAGTGCGGCTTATAATGCGGCCGCCACAGAGGAGAGCGAGATGAGAGAGTCAGATCACGAATGCCTGCCACCACAGGGGGATGAGTCAGCACCGCATGGCGACGCAGGCTATTGCTGCATCGGGCTGGTCAACCCCAAGTCACCGGAGAACGTGGGGGCCGTGATGCGGGCCGCCGGCTGCTATGGGGCGGATGAGGTCTACTACACGGGGACCCGCTTCGAGCTGGCGCGCCGTTTCGTCACCGACACCAAGCAGATGGTGGAGCAGATCCCCCTGCTCGGTGTCGACGATCTGATGGCCATGGTGCCGGACGGCTGCACCCCGGTGCTGGTGGATCTGATCGAGGGAGCCACTTCGCTGCCGGACTATGTACACCCGGCGCGCGCCTTCTACATCTTCGGCCCCGAAGACGGCACCCTGGAGCCGGCCCGCTTCAAGGCGGTGAAAGAGGTGATCTACGTACCGACCCGGGGATGCATGAATCTGGCGGCCTCGGTCAACGTGATCCTCTACGACCGGCTGGCCAAGCAGTTGAGGCGCTGATGATAAAGACGAGCAACAGGAGGTGATCTGCGTGGCCATACCCAAGGGCTGCATCAATCTAGCCGCCTCGGTCAATGTGGTCCTCTACGATCGACTAGCCAAGCAGCTGCGCGGCAACTCGGCAAGCTGACAGAAAAGTTCCTGAACAGGTAACCAGCCCTCCCCGACGCAGGGCGTTTTAGTTGCCAGGCTTTAGCCGCTGCTCCTGCTCTTCGATAAAACCGCGGTAGTAGTCGTGCAACCGATAGCGTCGGTAGATTTCGGCCAGGGTGCCGTGCCGCACCAGGTTGACCATGCCCTGATCCCAGAGCTGCTGCAGGGTGTGCCCCTTCTCGGTGTCGGCAAAGATGGGGTAGGTCGGGATCCAGCGCAGGAAGGTACGATGCATGTTGGCAGGAATGGAGTCCTCCGAGTAGAGCACCCCGGCAGTCAGATAGTAACGGTAGCGCTCCTTGGCCAGCAGTTGCAGCGCCATGTCGTGGCTGTCTATCTCGTGCCAGCGCATGGAGACCGGGATGTACTTGTCAAAGGCCCAGCCCCGCAGCCACACCACCCCCTGCCCCTTGAGGCTCGACTCGCCCAGCCACTGGGGCTGCCACTTCTTGAGCATCAGCACCGTCAGGTCATCGGCCGAGGCGGGATAACGGGGCTGCAGCACGCCACTCACCTCATCCCGGTAGACTCCCATCGCCATGTCGCCCCCCTGCTGGGCGATCACCGCCAGCGCCCGCTTGTAGGGCACGATGCGGGGGATGACCTCGTAGCCATTGGGCTGGTAGATGGCGCGCACTATGTCCAGATAGATGCCACGCCCATCCCGCTGGCAAAAACCCGGCCAGTCATCGCAATAGACATTGAGGGGATCGGCCCGACCGGGCCAGCAGAGCAGCAGCAATACCCATGAAAGCAGCAAACGAACCATGTCTTGACTATTTCTCCGGAGGCGAACGCTGTCACCCATCGAGCCGGCCTATCTGGCAAGGGTGCACAGGCCATATCCCATGATATGAAGATCCGTCGGCAAAGCACCACTTTTTACCGGTTTTGCGAGCGAGTCGAGGGTTATTGCCGACCGAATGGGTATTATTGACAATGAGATTCATTAGTAACCCAACCATAGGGGAGCCTTCATATGCCATCCATCAAAACCCTGCTCTGCCCGGTCGATTTTTCCCAGATGTCGCAAGCCGTGCTCGACTATGCCGTATTCATGGCCCAGAGCCATCAGGCCGAACTCAAACTGGTTCACGTGGTGGACCAGCTGCACGGCTTCGACAGCTACAAGATCCTGCACATGACCGCCATCGAGATCACCCACGAGATGGAGCGTCAGGCCAAGAGCCAGATGAAGGAGCTGATCGCCAGCCTGCCCATTCCGGCCACCTTCGAGGTACGCTTCGGCCGCGCCGCCGACGAGATCGTCGTGCAGGCCAAAGAAGAGAAGGCCGATCTGGTGGTGATGGGCAGCCACGGCCGCTCCGGCATCAGCCACCTGCTGGTGGGCAGCGTCGCCGAATCCGTGGTCCGTCACGCCCCCTGCCCCGTGCTGGTGGTGCGCAAGTAATCCATCACCCGAAACAAAAAGGCCAGCATATGCTGGCCTTCTTTTTTGGCTCTAAGGCAAGCCTCAGCCGTGAGCGTAGATGACGCTGCCCCCCTTGATTACGTCGATGATGGCCCTGGACTGCTCCTTGGGCAGCGCCGGGCAACCCCAGCTGCGCCCCAGCTTGTCATATTTGAGCAGATGACGGGGACTCGCATAGTCGGCGCCGTGCACGACGATGGCCCGCTTGCGGGCATTGCTGTTCTGGCCCGGGCTCAGGCCGTCGAG
This sequence comes from Aeromonas sp. QDB20, assembly GCF_027707805.1. Lineage (NCBI taxonomy): Bacteria > Pseudomonadati > Pseudomonadota > Gammaproteobacteria > Aeromonadales > Aeromonadaceae > Aeromonas > Aeromonas sp. QDB20. The sequence continues at coordinate 342,503 of NZ_JAPCJC010000006.1, forward strand.
GCGCAGCGAATAGCCGTGCTTGCCCTGATAGGTTTCGGCGGTGCGATAGACCCCGAGCGAACTCTTCATGGAGTTGAACTGGTTGGAAAACTGGCGGGCGTCCCGCTCACCCGAATTGCGGCCATGGCTGACCCAGGTGTGATAGAGCAGCTTGTGGCGTTTCACGTCGATGACAAACAAGCGGCGCTGGGTTGAGGGTTTGCTGTAGTCGATGATGGTGAGAATGGGTTTGCGCTTGTGGCGCACACTCTGGTAACTGCTGAGAGCCTTGCGAAACACCTGTTTGTCGAGCTTGCCGGCCAGCCCCAGCTGGCGATAGAGATCCTGATCCCAGCTGGCGTGGCTGCTGCTGCTGAAACAGAGCGCCCCCAGCAACAGTGGCACGCTCAGCCACAGCGCTCCCCAGCGCTTTATCCAATCTGTCTGCTTCATCCTTGAATCTGCTCCCGTTTTTGTTGCTAGCAAAGTGTGCAAAATATCGCCACACCCTGCTGGATAGTTATATGCAAGCCCCTGATAGCCCGCAAGAAAAAAGCAAAAAAATGCCGACCAGAGTCGGCATTTTCACACAGGGCAAAAAGGGGGCTCAGGCGCGGCTCAGATAATCCGCCAATCCCACCCATTTGTAGCTGGTGAGCTCGGTCAGCCCCATGGGGCCACGAGCGTGCAGCATCTGGGTCGATACCGCCACCTCGGCGCCGAGACCAAACTGGCCGCCATCGGTGAAACGGGTGGAGGCGTTGACGTAGACAGCCGCCGAACCGGCGCCGTTGACGAAACGCTCGGCATTGGCCAGATCGTTGGTGAGGATGGCATCGGAGTGACCGGCATTGTGCTCGCGCATATGGGCCAGCGCCTCATTCACGTCCGCCACCAGCTTGATCCCCAGGGTCAGCGAGAGCCACTCGGTATCGAAGTCTTCCGGGCCGGCGGCACGCAGGCTGTCGGCGCCCGCCAGCAGCGGCATGGCCTCCGGCGTGGCCACCAGGGCCACCTTGCGCTCGTTCATCAGAGTCACCAGTTGCGGCAACAGGGCCGGCGCCACCTTCTCGTGCACCAGCAGGGTGTCGAGGGCGTTGCAGGCGGAGGGGCGCTGCACCTTGGCATTGTCGATGAGGGGCAAGGCCCGGGCCAGATCGGCGCTCTCGTCGACGAAGATGTGGCTGATGCCAAATCCGCCGATGATCACCGGAATGGAGCTGTTCTCCTTGCACATCTTGTGCAGGCCGGCACCGCCGCGGGGGATGATCATGTCCACGTAGCGGTCGAGGCGCAGCAGCTCACCCACCAGGGCCCGGTCCGGGTTGTCGATGTACTGCACCGCCGCCTCGGGCAGGCCGGAGGCCGCCAGCGCGCGCTGGATCACCCGCACCAGCTCCAGGTTGGAGTGGAAGGTCTCGCGGCCGCCGCGCAGTATGCTGGCGTTGCCGGTCTTGAGGCAGAGGCTGGCGATGTCGATGGTAACGTTGGGGCGCGCCTCGTAGATGACGCCGATGACCCCGATGGGCACCCGGCGGCGGGAGAGACGCAGGCCGTTCTCCAGCACCCGGCTGTCGATTTCGGCCCCGACCGGATCATCCAGGGTGATCACCTTGCGCACGTCCGCCACGATACCGGCCAGTCGGGCCGGGTTGAGCAATAGCCGATCCAACATGGCCTCGGAGAGGCCCGCCTCGCGCCCGGCGGCGATGTCTTTCTCGTTGGCGGCCAGGATCTGGTGGCTGCGCGCCTCCAGCTCGTCGGCGATGGCGGCCAGCGCCCGATTCTTCTGCGCCGTGCTGACGGTGGCCAGCTGATAGGCCGCTTCGCGGGCTGCCTGCCCCATTTTCTCCAGACTCATCTCTCTTCCCTTTGGTTCTTGCGGGGCCGCCTGATGGCGGCGCCTCTCTTATCCTGGTGTGCCGCTGCCCATGCTCTGCCGCGGCTGACGCCTCACAGCAGCACCATGTCGTCGCGGTGGATAGCAACGGCGCCGTAGCCGTAGCCCAGCACCTGTTCGATGTTGTCCGAATGGACGCCGCGCAGTTTATCCAGCTCCAGATGATTGTAACGGCAGATGCCGCGCGCCAGCTCGGCCCCCTTGGGATCGAGAATGCGCACTACGTCGCCGCGCACGAAATCCCCCTTCACCGCCACTATGCCCTTGGGCAGCAGGCTGGAGCCCTTCTCCTGCATGGCGGCCACGGCCCCCTGATCCACCTGCACTTCGCCATGAGGGGGTGGCCCTGCCAGGATCCAGCTCTTGCGCCCTTCCAGCGGAGAAGCCAGCGCCGGGAACAGGGTGCCGATGCGCTCGCCCCTGGCAAGACGCCCCACCACCTCCGGCATCTGGCCGGTAGCGATCACCACGTTGACCCCGGCGCGGCGCGCCACGTCGGCCGCCTGCAGCTTGGTGGCCATGCCACCGGTGCCGAGCCCGCTGACGCTGTCACCCGCCAGCTTGCGCAGGGTGTCGTCTATGGTCTGTACCTCTTCGATGAGCTGGGCATCCGGATTGGTGCGCGGATCGGCGGTGAAGAGCCCCTTCTGGTCGGTAAGCAGGATCAGCAGATCCGCATCGGCCAGGATGGCGGCGCGAGCGGAGAGGTTGTCGTTGTCCCCCACCTTGATCTCGGCGGTGGCCACAGCGTCGTTTTCGTTGATGACCGGGATGATGCGGTGATCGAGCAGGGTGCGCAGGGTGTCGCGGGCATTGAGGTAGCGCTCCCTGTCCTCCAGATCGGCACGGGTCAGCAGCATCTGGCCGATATGCAGCCCATAGAGGTTGAACAGATCCTGCCAGACCCGGATCAGCTGGGTCTGGCCCACCGCCGCCAGCATCTGTTTGTTGGGCAGGGTTGGCGCCAACGGAGGGTGGCCCAGATGCTCACGGCCGGCGGCGATGGCCCCCGAAGTGACCATCACGACCCTGTGGCCGTGACGGTGCAAGGCTGCACACTGTCTGACCAGCTCGACCATGTGGGCACGATTGAGCTGGGAAGATCCCCCGGTGAGCACGCTGGTGCCCAGTTTGACGACTATGGTTCTGTTTTCCATGGGAGCAAAAAGGCTAAAATGTAAGGAATCCCTTTATACCCACGGCCCTGTTGCCCTGCAAGGCAATTAACGCCGCCCGGCAGGCGGGACCGGCAGCGCGGCAAAGAAATGCCCCGCCAGCCGATGGGGGGCTGGCGGGGCGGCGGGTCATCAGGCGGCGGTGACGGTCAGCTCGTTGGTGACCTGCTCGGCGGGAGCGAGCTGGCAACCAAGTTGGTGCAGCTTGTCGCTGATGAGCTTGTAGAAGTGGTTGAGGGTGCGTTCGACTTCCACCTGATGCTTCTTGGGCAACGGCTTGTCGAGCCACTCCCCGTCCGCATTGTAGAAGCCGACCTGATAGTGGTAGCTGAAGCTGTGATCGTCTTGCTCCAGCACCAGCCACCAGCCCCAGAACTCCCGTTTGTCCGGTGCCGGCTTGGCACTGACACAGACGGAAAGGCAGTCGAAACGGTAACGCCCCTCTTCACAAAGGTCCTCACGTAAATAGGGGCCAATCGCGGCAAACTGCCTCAGCAGTCGCTTGTAGGTCACTCTTTCTGACATGTTAACCTCCCTGTTGAACAAGCCACGTCACCCTGGGATGACGATAAGTTTTAGCGCTATATCATGTACATAAGTGCTTCTTGAGCCAGTCGACCATCTCTTTCAACGCCTCGTCGTACACCTCCAGCAAGGGTTGTTTGTCGAACACCACCGCCTTGCCGTTGCGGCTGGCGGAGGCCAATGCCCGTACATCCTGCTCGGGACAAATGAAATCTCGCTTGTGTCCAATACTCAATATCGGCACGGATGTGCGAGTCCCCAGCAATCCTTGCGTTTTGAGTGAAAATACCTGGCACTTGGTGCGCAGCGACTCCCACTCGGCCGCATCGGCGCCGAGGCGGTTGGCCAGCCCGTCCCGCATCATGCGGGGGCAGCGGGCGAACATCTCATGATTGGTAAACACCTGGTTGACGCCGGCGCCGATGCAGACCACGGTCCGCAGCTTGAATGGCTCGATGAAGGCGAGGCGCGCCGCCACATTGCCCGCCAGACGGAATCCCACCATGGCGATGCGCTGGTGATCGACCCAGGCCACCTCGGAGAGATGGTTCAAGACCGCCTGATGGAGCCGGCTGGTGTCCTGCACCAGCGGCCAGTGCTCGGCATAACCGATGCCCGGCATGTCCAGCGACAGCATGCCGATGCCGTTGGGCTCCAGGCACTTGAGATAGAGATTGAGGAAGTCGACCTGCAGCGAGTCGATGCCGCCGCTGACGATGACCAAAGGCACCGGCTTGTCGGTGGTTGGCAGGTGCAGGTAGCCCTGAATGTGCTTGCCGCGAAACGGCACCTGGAGCTCCTTGAGCGGCACCTTGAACAGGCGGCCCGCCTCGCGGTAGGCCATGTTGCCGAGCAACTGGGCCTGATCCGCCAGCTCGTCATTCTTCAGGTGGGGATAACTGGCAATGGAGTAGTAACGCACCGCCTTGAGCAGGCTTTTCAGGGCAGCGGCCCGCTCGCCCTGCGCCACCAGCTCACGACCCCGGTTGAAGTAGCGGCCGGCCAGCTGGCTCCACTCATAGACCCAGTTGCCGGGCACATAACCCTTGATGGTGTCGAGGAAGCGCTCGTGGGTACGCTCGCCCTCCCCCATGGCGATGCGGGCCAGGGTCTGCTCCACCTCGACCGGATCCGCTCCCTGCCAGGCCCAGGTCGGCCGGCGCAGCAGACGATACCAGCGCGTTGACATGGAACCGTCGATGAAGCTCTCGTCCACATTGTGATCCTGCTCCTCCACCGGGCTGGAGTTGGAGACTTCGGAGGTCTCCAGCACCTTCTTGACCCGGGTAAAGAGCTGTTCGGTCAGGTTGAGGTCGTCGTTCAAGTCCAAAGCTGTTACTCATTTCTGTCATGCAATGGCTCCATCTTAACCACTTTTGCCGCCGGGCAGCCAGTTGCACCACAAAAAAACAGGGCCCCATACAGGGGCCCTTTGCAGCAGCTTTGCGGCTTACTCTTCGTCGCAGATGGGGGTGGCGAACTCCAGCGCCATGTCCCACGGCTGTTCGATCCAGGTGTCCTGCGGGATGGCCACTTCGAAATCATCCAGCAGCGGCTCGCCCATGGGCTTGGCGAAGATGGCGATGAATTTGGCCTTGGGGTAAAGCTCGCGGATCACCTTGGCAGTGGTGCCAGTGTCCACCAGATCTTCCACCACCAGCCAACCTTCGCCGTCACCCGCGGTGCTGGCGGCCTTCACCACCACCAGATCGCGCTGGTTGTTGTGGTCGTAGCTGGAGATGCAGAGGGTTTCGACGTTGCGGATGCCAAGTTCACGGGCCATCAGCGCCGCCGGAACCAGGCCACCACGGCTGACCGCGATGATCCCTTTCCACTGGCTGACAGGCAGTTGACGACGGGCCAGACGGCGCGCTTCACGTTGCAGGTTGTCCCACGACACATAAAACTTTTTCGGCATACTATCGATCTCAACGAGTTATAAAAACAATCACTTAAGACTTTAAACCCCGTGCCGACGCACGTGATTTCGTTAATGCTGACGGCCCTTTTCCCCAAATTCAGCTTGCACCGCGGCCGCCTCGGGAGAAGACCCTCGGCAGCGAAAACAGATGCAATGGAAGCAGGATGGGCAGAGCTGGCGGTCATGTCACAGAGGGGGCAGGACCGCAGACAGGCTGTTGGGCGGGCATGATACCATCGTTTGCGGATAAATTGACTGGCAAACGTATGCGAAATGCAGGAAAAAATCGAAGCAAGTCCGGCTGACTCCCTCTTTTTCCTCTCCTCGGCGGGGTTTGCCGCTCGGCAGATAAAAAAATAGCAGGGGGAGGATGGATTCCTCACTCACCTGCTTTTTTCGATACGCCCGTCGTCAGCCTGGCTGACGGCCCGCATCAACGGCGGTTGGCGTAGGGGTTCGGGTAGCTGAAGCCCTGGGTATAAAGAGACGGGGCGAACCAATAGGTTGAATTGCTGCCTGACATAATAAACTCCTGATTGCTTAACAAGTTACGTACCTTTATGCGGGCTCAAATCCTTGAACGGACACTCGGTTCCATGGAGGCGCACTTGCTTTGCTTCGGTTCCCTGGAGGCATTCATCGTCATCCTGACGGGTGGCGAACCACGGTCGTTAATTTACCAGTCGGCGCCATAAACTCAATATTTTTGTGATGTGAATCACAAAAAATCTTTTGTGCTGGCTCATTTTGCCCCCACCGGAGCAGTTCGCTGCCAATCCCCCGCTTGCCAGCACAAGCTGCCCGCAATTTGCGCTGATCGCTCACATTTTTGTGTGATTGACTGTATTATCGTTATCCTCTTCCTCGCCCCGCTGCCGGGGCTCTGTCATTTTCCGTGCTGGTAAGGAGTCCCGACGTGGCACAGCTTAGCTCTCTCTCTCCCAAACTGATTTGGCACTTCTTCGAACAGATCTGCTCCATCCCCCACCCCTCCAAGCACGAAGCCCAGCTGAGCGCCTGGATCATGCAGTGGGCCGAAGGGGAAGGGCTGGCGGTCAAGCAAGATGCCGTCGGCAACATCATCATCAAGAAACCGGCCACGCCGGGGATGGAAAACCGCAAGGCGGTAGTGCTGCAGGCCCACATCGACATGGTGCCCCAGGCCAACGCCGACACCCAGCACGACTTCACCAAGGATCCCATCGATGCCTACATCGACGGTGAATGGGTCACCGCCCGCGGCACTACCCTGGGTGCCGACAACGGCATGGGCATGGCCGGCTGCCTGGCCGTGCTGGCCGACAAGAGCATCAAGCACGGTCCGCTGGAAGTGCTGTTGACCACCGACGAAGAGACCGGCATGACCGGCGCCTTCGGTCTGGAAGCGGGCTGGCTGGAGGGCGAGATCCTGCTCAACACCGACTCCGAAGAGGATGGCGAGGTCTACATGGGCTGCGCTGGCGGGGTGGATGCCAATATCCGCTTCCCGCTGGAGCAGGTTGCAGCCGCTGAAGGCGAAGGTTTCGAGCTGCAAGTAAAAGGGCTGCGCGGCGGTCACTCCGGGGTCGACATCCATCGCGGCCGCGGCAACGCCAACAAGCTGCTGGTGCGTCTGCTCAAGGCCGCCGAGCCGCTGGGCCTGCGTCTGGCCGAGATCCACGGCGGCACCCTGCGCAACGCCATCCCGCGCGAGGCCCGTGCCAAGCTGCTGGTACCCGCCGCCAGCGTCAATGAATTCAAGGCCCTGGTTGACCGTTACACCGGCATCTACCAGAGCGAGCTGGCTGCCACCGAAGCCAACCTGACCGTGCTGCTCACCACCCAGGAGAAACCGGCCCAGCTGATGAGCGAGTCCCTGCAGGCCCGCCTACTGGACTCCCTGATGGCCTGCCCGAACGGGGTGATCCGCATGAGCGATGCCATCCCGGGCGTGACCGAGACCTCCACCAATCTGGGCGTCATCAAGACCCAGGATGGCGAAGTGTACGTGCAGTGCCTGATCCGCTCCCTGATCGACTCTGGTCGCGAGAGCGTCGAGCAGATGACCCGCTCCCTGTTCAATCTGGCTGGCGCCAGCTGCGAGTTTACCGGCGCCTACCCTGGCTGGGCACCGAACGTGGACTCCCCGGTGATGGCCTTGGTACGGAGCAGCTACCAGACCCTGTTTGGCGAGATGCCGAACGTCATGGTGATCCATGCCGGCCTCGAGTGCGGTCTGTTCAAGAGCGCCTATCCGGACTGGGACATGGTCTCCTTCGGCCCGACCATCCGCGGCGCCCACGCGCCGGGCGAGAAGGTGCACATTCCGGCGGTCGAGCGGTTCTGGCAGCTGCTGATTCACGTGCTGGAACAGATCCCGGCCAAATAAGCCCGCAGGTCAAGGCCGACCACACCACATACCCCGCCAGGTGCGGGGTATTTTTTTGCCTGCTCCCACCCGCCCTTGGCGTGCTTCCCCTCGAAACCGCCAGACTGCACTGCTGCTCTGACATGTCCCATCTCCCACTCACCCAGGCCTGTCAGCCTGGCCATCAGTACCGCAACCTGAGTGCCTGCTGAAACCGTCTCCATAAACAGCGCTGGATTTGAAAACCCTTTCCATGATTTATGTAAATTTACAACACGAAAAGTTGATCCAGCTCACAGAAGGCCATAGGATCAAAGTGTGACCCAGGTCACAGATAACAAGTCAACGACAGAGCGATGAGGTGAATATATGTTTGAGAATCTGGCAGTACTGTTCCACCTGAAGGGTGTAACCAGCAAGAAAGGCGTGGCAGAGAAAGATACCTATGCACCGTCAACCCGCAACTACTACTTCCGTTATGGCGCCTGATACCACCAGCGGCCAATTTCGTGAAAGAGTTACCGGGTATTTAAGTAGTAAAATTACAAACAACAGCAATCCACACAGCAGCCATCCCCTCTCGGGGGCGCTGTCCTGCCCTGGCCAGATGTTCCACGGCCAAACCTGAACTCCAACCATGAAGATGGGGCCCGCAGGCCCCATTTTTTATTCGTTGTTTCCCGTGCCATCTTGCTGCGATGCGGGCACCGGCATCATACCGCCTTTCCCAGGGGGATCGCCTCGGCCAGCGGCAACGGCATGTGGCAGGCCACCTGGTGACCGGCCCCGTCGCACGACTGCAGGCTCGGTGACTGGGTGCGGCACAGCTCGCCGGCATAGGGGCAGCGCTGGTGAAAGTGGCAACCGCTCGGCGGCGAGATGGGAGATGGCACATCACCGGTCAGCAAGATGCGCTGGCTGCGCCGACGCGGATCCGGCACCGGAATGGCCGAGATGAGCGCCTGGGTATAGGGGTGACGCGGCGCCAGGTAGAGCGACTGCGCCTCGGCCAGTTCGACGATCCGGCCCAGGTACATGACCGCAATCCGATCCGAGATGTGCTTGACCACCGACAGGTCGTGGGCGATGAAGATGATGGCGAGGTTCATCTCCCGCTGCAGGGTGAGCAGCAGGTTGACTATCTGGGACTGCACCGACACATCCAGCGCCGACACCGCCTCGTCACAGACCAGCAGCTTGGGCTTGAGGGCGATGGCCCGGGCGATGCCGATGCGCTGGCGCTGGCCGCCCGAAAACTCATGGGGATAACGATCCACCGCGCTGCCGGGCAGCCCCACCTTCTCCAGCAGCTCCTGCACCCAGACCCGCCGCTGTTCGGCGTTGCCCTTGCCGTGGATGACGAAGGGCTCCTCCAGGATCTGCCCCACCGTGTGGCGGCTGTTGAGGGATTCTGCAGGATCCTGAAACACGATCTGCATCTCCTGGCGCAGGGAGCGCATCTCCTTGGGCGAGAGGTGGGTGATGTCACGCCCCTCGAAGGTGATGGTGCCGGCGGTCGGTTCGAACAGCTTGAGCAGGGTGCGTCCCAGGGTGGACTTGCCGCAGCCGGACTCGCCCACCAGCCCCAGCGTCTCCCCCTGCTTGAGATCGAAACTGATGCCGTCCACCGCGTAGACGTGGTACTTCTTGCGCAACAAGCCGCCGCCTAGCTGGAAGTGCTGCTTCACGTCGCGCACCGATAAAAGCGTCTTCATACGGCTAGCTCCCTCCAGTGGTGGCAGGCCACCCCGTGCCGCTCGGCGAGCTGCTCGGTGGCCGGAATGGCCCTCACGCAGATCTCGGTGGCATGGGGACAACGGTTGGAGAAACGGCACCCGGCGGGCATCTCGTGCAGGGCCGGCACCTGCCCCTTGATGGTCTTGAGCAGGCTCTTGGGCTCATCCTCGAGCCGCGGGATCGAGCTCATCAGACCATGAGTATAGGGATGGCGCGGGTGGTCAAACAGCTCGAACACGTCGGCCTGCTCCACCGCCCGGCCCGCATACATCACAACTACCTCGTCACACAGCTCCGCCACCACCCCGAGATCGTGGGTGATGAAGATGATGGCCATGCTGGTCTGGGCCTGCAGCTCCTTCATCAGCTCCAGGATCTGGGCCTGGATGGTCACATCCAGCGCCGTGGTCGGCTCGTCGCAGATGAGCAGCGCCGGCTCGCAGGCGAGCGCCATGGCGATCATCACCCGCTGGCGCATGCCGCCGGAGAGGTTGTGGGGATAGACGGCGAAGCGCTGGGCGGGCTCGGGGATCCCCACCTTCTGCAGCATGGCGATGGCCGCCTCCCTGCGCTGGGCCTTGTTGTAGTCGGGACGGTGGAGGCGGAACACCTCCATCAGCTGATCGCCGACCGTCTGCACCGGGTTGAGCGCCGTCATCGGCTCCTGAAAGATCATCGAGATGCGATTGCCGCGCACCTTGTACATCTGATCCGGTGACAGCGCGAGCAGATCCTCCCCCTGAAAACGGATGGAACCCGCCACCACCTGACCATGGGGCTTGGGCAGCAGCCCCATGATGGCGAGCGAGGTGACGCTCTTGCCGCAGCCGGACTCGCCGACCACCCCCAGGGTCTGACCCGGGGCCACCTTGAAGCTAACCCCATCGAGCACCTTGATCTTGCCGTCGTCGACGGCAAATTCCACCTCGAGATCGCGTACCTCAAGAATCGGGGCCTTGCTCTGGCCATCATTCACGCCGAGCTGCCTCCCATGATCCCGGGCACCCGGGTGGGGAGCCTGTGTGTTGGGCATGACTGCTGCTCCCTTCTGCGCCATATCAGTGACGTGCATAGGTCTTGTCGAGCAGGTTGATGGGCGCCAGCGCCTCCCCTGCCTCCTTGGCTTTCAGGGTCTCTTCCTTCACCTTGGGATCGAGCCAGAGCAGACCGCCACTGCTGTGGGGGTAGCCGTCCATGGGCCAGTAGAGCAGATCCGGCGTGTTCTTGGTGGCGGGCACCTCGGGCAGCATCACGTAACGCCAGCTGCTGGCTCGCACGTAGTTGAGCTGCACTCCGGGCACGAAGATGGCCAAGTCATAGATGCGCTGCTGGATCTGGCGAGAGAGCTCGGCCCGCTTGGCCATGTCGAACTCGACGTTGTAGGCGTCGATCAGCGCGTCGAGCTGTTTGTCGGCCACGTTGAACAGGTTGTTGGTCTGCGGCTTGTTGGCGTTGGCGGAGTGGAACGACTCCCAATACTGTGGATAGAGACCGCCGCCGGCCCAGCCCATCCAGGCCGCCTCGTGTTTCTTCTCCAGCATTGCCTTGAAGCCGGTGGCGCCGTCCACCAGGTTGAGCTCCAGATCCAGCCCCGCCTTCTTGGCCTCTTCCTTGAGCACGGTCAACCGCTTGGAGTGCTCTTGGCTGGTGTAGGTGAGCGCCAGGGTCAGTCGCTCACCCTTGTCGTTCTGCAGGATGCCGTCCGGCCCCGGCTTGCTGTAGCCCGCCTTGGCAAAGTAGTCGCGCGCCTTGCTGATGTCATAGGCCCGCTCCGGCAGCTGCATGTCGGTGAACTCGCCAAAACCCGAGCCGAAGGTGGTGGCTCTGTCGTAGTCGCCACGCAGCACCGTCTTGATCATCTTGTCGATGTTGAGGGCATGCTGAATGCCGAGCCGCACGTTGATGTCCGCCAGCTTGGGAGTGGCGATATTGAGATGCAGCCCTTGCCCGCCCTGCTTGGTGTCGGTCATGGCCATCACCTTCTGCACGTATCCCTGCTTGTACTCGGGAGTGACCGCTTTTTCATGCCACCAGTTGGGCAGGATCATCTCGAAGGTATCGAGCTCCCCTTTCAGGAAGTGACGGAAGGCGATGTTGTGATCGCGGATCACCTGCACCTTGATGGTGTCGAGGTTGAACCTATGCTGGTTGTAGCGATAGTTCTGGGCCCACCACCCCTTCTGCTTGCTGAAGGTGATGGACTTGCCCTTCTTCACGTCGGTCATCACATAAGGGCCTGTGGTGGGCACCACGGCCCAGTTGTACTGCTTCACCCAGTTGGGGGTCAGCTTGTAGTAGTGCTTGGGCTGAGGCCACAGCTCGGTGGTGTTGAGCAGGTCCAGCTTGGCCTTGCGAGTGCCCGCCTTGACCAGGATGGTGTGGTCGTCAACCTTCTCCACCGCCACCACCTCGGTGGTGTAGTAGTTGTTGAACCAGGGCCCCTTGATGTCCTTGGAGCGCATCATCTCGTAGCCGAAGGTGTAATCATCGGCGACCACCGGCTTGCCGTCAGACCACTTGGCCTGCGGATCCAGCTTGAAGTAGACGGTCTGGTTGTCCGGCGCGATGGCCCAGTGGGTCGCCAGCGCAGGGATGGGGTTGCCGGTATTGGGATGGAAGCTGATGAGCCTCAGCTGGTTGTCCTGGATAAAGGAGCGGAACGCGCCGTTGGAGTCCGGTCCCACGGTACGAAACGTCAGCGGAAAGCTGTCTACAAACATGGTGATGCTGCCGCCGGGCAGCGCCTTGGGCGAGGCGAACACGGGGTCGGTGTCGTTGGTTTCCCACTTGAGATCCGCAGGCAGGCTGGCCGCCCACACCCAGGTCCCGTTCACCAACAAGAATAGAGCACCTATCCATTTGATTTTATTGTTCATGTTTGACTTCCTGGTCATACCCCTGCACTGGGGGTTTATCAATTTAAGGGTGAGCGACCCGGCGCCTTGAGTGCGCCACAGGTCACTGATAACGGGTAAATTTGCGCGGGTCGAACGCCTCGCGGATCGCCTCGCCGATAAAGGAGACCATGATCAGCACCAGACTCACCGCCGCCACTACCGAGCTCACGATCCAGATGGCATCCAGGTTGTTGATCCCCTGGGAGAGCAGCTCCCCCCAGCTCGGGGTGGGCGGGGCCAGGCCAAAGCCCAGGTAGTCCAGCGCCGTCAGGGTGGAGATGTTGCCCACCACGGCAAACGGCGCCAGGGTGACGATCATCATCAGGGTGTTGGGCAGAATGTGGTTGAAGATGATCCGCCCGGTGCCGGCCCCCTGGGCCCGCGCCGCCATCACATAGTCCCGCGCCCGCTCCTTGTAGGTGAGGGTGCGCATGTACCAGGTGATGCCCATCCAGCCGAACAATACGTTGATAGCCACGAACAGGCCGAAGTTGGGCTTGGCCAGCGACACCAGGATCATGATGACGTAGAGAAACGGTACCTGGGACCAGATCTCGATGAAGCGCTGCAGCACCAGGTCAAAGCGTCCGCCGAGAAAGCCCATCATGCAGCCGATGGTGACGCCGATGGCGTAGCTGGCCACCAGCGCGATAAAGGCAAAGCCGATGGCGATACGAAAGCCGTAGACCAGCCGCGCCAGCACGTCGCGGCCGCTGGTGTCGGTGCCGAGCAGGTGGCGCTCGGCCAGGCTCGGCGCATAGGGTGGGTAGGCGTCCTGCTTGAAGTCCTGCTCATAGGGGTTCCAGGGCACAGGTGGCAGCAACACCCAGTCCCCCTTGCCCTCTGCGGCGAATTTGTCTTTGAGCTGGCGGTAGTTGGTCTCGTACTCGTAATCGAGCCCGAACTGCTGACCCGGGATCACGTCGCCATAGGTGGGGAAATAGAGCTCCCCCTGATAGCTCACCATCAGTGCCCGGCTGTTGACCAAGAGCTCCGCCAGCAGGGAGAGCAGCACCAGGGTGGTGAAGATGATAAAGGAGTAGTAGCCGCGTTTTATCGACTTGAAACGCTTGAGTTTTTTCAGCGTTACCGGATTCAGGTTCATGTTCACTCTCCAAACCGCACGCGGGGATCGACAAGGGCGACACAGATGTCGGAGACGATATTGCCCACCAGCATCAGCATGGAGGTGATGGCCAGAATGCCCATCACTGTGGGGTAGTCCCGCTCCACGATGGCCTCGTAGCCAAGCAGGCCTATGCCGTCGATGTTGAAGATGGTCTCGATGAGGAAGGATCCGCCGAAGAAGACGGTGAGCACCGACCCCAGGTGGCTGGCGATGGGGATCAGGCTGTTGCGCATGGCGTGATCGGTCACCGCCTTGCGAAACGGCAAGCCCTTGGCCACGGCGGTACGTACGTAATCCGCCGACAGGTTCTCCATCAGGCTGTTTTTCATGGTCATGGTGAGGATGGCGAAATCCCCGATGGCATAGGCGATGAGCGGCAGCAGCGCGTGGGCGAAGAGGGTACGGATCTGATCCCAGCTGTTCTCCATCCCGTCAAACTCGTCTCCCGGGAAGCCACCCATGGGCAGCCACTCCAGATGAAACGCGAACACTGTGATGAGGAAGATGCCCACCACGTAGGCGGGCAACGCATAGGCCATGTAGATGAGCATGGAGCTGACTGAATCGAAGCGGGTGTTGTGTCTGAGCGCCTTGGCCACCCCGAGCGGGATGGAGACGGCGTAGCTCAGCAGAAAGGTGGCCAGCCCGAAGAAGGCGGTCACCGGCAACCTGTCCTTGATAAGATCCCACACCGGCTCGTAATAGCGGGTCGACTCGCCGAGATCCAGCACCGCCAGCTTCTGCAGCCACTCCCAATAGGCGACCAGCATGGGCTTGTCGAGGCCATAGAACGCCTTGAGCTCCTCGATCTGCTCGTCGGAGAGCGCCTGCGCCCCCTTGCTGCCGCTGGAGCGACCGGACTCATTCTGGGAAACCTGGGCCTGCAGCAACATGCGTTCGACCGGACCGCCCGGCACGAAACGGGTGATGGTGAAGACGAGCAGGGTGATACCGAGAAACGTCGGGATGATCAAAAGCATCCGACGTAGGAAATACGACAGCATGGTGGAACCTCGTCCTTGTTGTTCTTTTATGGCCAGTCACATCCGGTGACGGGCCCGTCCTTCCTGGCATTACTCACTGAATAGCTGATGATTGACAGACTATCCGCTCGGTCACTGTAAAAGCTCTGCAACAAAAATCAAGTAGAACTAGGGGTGCATTCTGGTCCCGGCTTGTGCAGTGGAATTTATCGTGAGTTTTTTCTGAAATTCGCAACTTCAAGATAAAAAACTACAAGATGAACAACTTAAATAACGTTTAACAATTCAACAAAACAAACAAAAGCCAGCAAATAAATTAAATAAATCATTAAAAACAGCCACTTAAAATAAAACCAACAAAAGAACACCTTCTCTATATGGCTGCACATAAATAGGTGGCCAGCGCCCAGCCCTGATGAATCCCCTAATGATTTTGGTAAAAATCATTAAGTTAAGGTGGATACACATCTTGTCATATGATCAAATGGTTTCGCGAAAAATCAATAATCAGACAACAAGATGTGCGAACTCGATATTTTACACGACTCTCTTTACCAATTCTGCCCCGAATTACACTTAAAACGACTCAACAGCTT
>NZ_JAPCJC010000007.1:0-182974 GCF_027707805.1 Aeromonas sp. QDB20
TTTCATGTAGAACCTCCTGCGTTCAAGATACGAGAAAATTCTACTTATGAGCACCTCAGTTTTTCGGGGGGATTACCGTGCCATTTGCTCTTCTGTTCCTGTCGCCAGTCTGCGCATCCTTCAAGGTGAAGAGTTGCTCACCCTGTATCAATTCAATACACATACGGCCAAACACTATTTCTGCAAAGTCTGCGGCATATATACCCACCATCAGCGTCGCTCCGATCCAAGCGTTTTCGCCTACAACGTCGGCTGCCTTGAAGGTGTCAATCCATTTGCTCTTGGAGAAGTACCCACATCTGATGGTATTAACCATATCTCTGATCGAAAATATGGAAAAACACCCTGACACTGCAGTCTAGAGAGATAGCCATCATTTTGAGTGCCATGTAGGAGTCAACAACTCGACGATTGACCACCTGAAGCGGATAGGCACTATGTTGTCCCCCTAACTCCCGCTTCATCCCGTCACAGGATCACAAGATGCCTTACTTCTTCTCGGATACAGCCCGCAGTGAACGCCAATACGCGACAATGTTGTTACCACACTTGCTTATGGCAGATGATTTTGCTGGCTTAGGAGCCCTTTTTAAACAACTGGGTCTACCTTGGTGTGCATCGAAACGATTAAGCGATACTGAGGCTGTTGCCGAACTGAACCCGATTCGAGATGTGGTTAAACCAAACCAGCCTGGCTGGGCAGATGATATTGAATCAGCTCAAAAGGCAAGGGCTGTTGTGCCAGATCTCTTTTTTCGACACGGTGACACCGCACTAGTGATAGAGGCAAAATTCTTTACACATCCCTCTAGTAGCGCACTTGCCGAACAGTTGCAGGAACAAGAGATCGCAATTCGACGCGCCCTGCCGAATACTGTTTATGGGACGTGCCAATTCCATTACTTGGCACTGACCGTCCTTCCCTTGGATAACATTGGTGATTGGCCTTCAAACTATCGTCGAATGACATGGACCGATATGCTACACACCATAGAGCCAGTGGTAACCGAGCCACCGAGCACAGATAAACACTATGCCCTGTCCACCATACGGGCAGCCATTGAACGGAGCACCAGCGAAGCCAACACATCAGCAACCGAAACAGGCCGTGAACCAACCATTCAAGCGCTCGTAGCAAAAGCACCTACATTGCTGGAAGCGGGTTACCAGTATATTGGTTTCATCGGTGGTCTGAGTGCGCTCGCCAATACCGACCTAAAAATGTTAGAGACCCGAGATCACTACAAGTATTCAGATTGCCAGCCAAATAAGAATTGGATACCGCTGGTAGCGGTGGTCGCTAAATACTTAGAGCTAAAGGCCGCTGCCTATGCCAAAACCACCGCATAAAAAAACGTGGCGGAGGTGAGAAAACGCTACACAGGAAGAGTACATAAACAGTAGTGGCAGCCCCTCCCCCACTTCGATGACCATAAAAAAATCCGAACCCCGGTAACAGGGTTCGGATTTTTTTCGTCTCCGGGACTATCGGGCGCTGTAGTAGATACCCCGGGGCCATCAGCCCCTTACGACCTCAGACCGGGTCGCCGGCTCCAAGCATGGGCCGAGGGTTTACCCCTTGGCCTTGTCGCGCGCTTTTTTGCTCGGTCGTCTGTTGCTGGGTTTGGCACGGCCGCCCTTGGCTGATTTACCGTGGTCCTTGCCCTCTTTCTCTTTGCGTTTGTCGTGACGCTCGGCGCTCTTGGCCTTCTCCTTCTTGATCTCGGCCATCTTGCGCGCCGCCTGCTTGGCGTTCTTGCCGGTGATCTTGAGGGGCTCTTCCACCATCACAAAGTCGATCTTGCGATCGTCCAGGTTCACGCCCATCACCTTGACCCGCACCTTGTCACCCAGACGGTAGCGGCGGCGGAAGTTCTCGCCGATCAGCTGCTGGTGCAACGGGTCGAACTGGTAGTAGTCGTTGGTGAGGGTGCTGACGTGCACCAGACCGTCGATGTGGATCTCGGCCAGACGCACGAAGAAGCCAAAGCCGGTGACGCTGGCGATGACGCCGTCGAACTCGTCACCCACGTGATCCAGCATGTACTCGCACTTGAGCCAGTCGGCCACGTCGCGGGTGGCGTCATCGGCGCGGCGCTCGGTCATGGAGCAGTGCTCGCCCATCGGATCCACTTCTTCCAGCTGGTAGTGGTAGCCACCGCTCGGAGTCCACTTGTGGCGCAGGTTGCCCTGCTGCTCCTTGGCGGTCTGATACTTGATCGCCCGGTGCAGGATGAGGTCTGGGTAACGACGGATCGGCGAGGTGAAGTGAGCGTAGGACTTCAGCGCCAGACCGAAGTGGCCGATGTTGTCGGCCTGATAGATGGCCTGACGCATGGAGCGCAGCAACATGGTGGAAAGCAGCTCCGCATCCGGGCGCCCTTCAAACTTGGCGGCCAGGTCGGCAAAGTCTTTCGGCTCGGGCTCGAGGCCCCCCTTGAGCTCCAGGCCCAGCTCGGCCAGGAAGTCACGGAAGCCGGTCAGACGCTCTTCGCCCGGACGGTCGTGCACCCGGAACAGGGCGGCAGCCTCGTTCTTCTCGATGTAACGGGCAGCGGCCACGTTCGCCTGGATCATGCACTCTTCGATGATCTTGTGGGCGTCGTTGCGCACCAGCGGCACGATGCGGTCGATCTTGCGCTGGGCGTTGAAGATGAAGCGGGTCTCTTCGCTCTCGAACTCCACCGCACCGCGCTGATGGCGGGCATGCTTGAGCGCCTTGTAGAGGTTGTTGAGCTCCTCGATGTGGCCCACTAGCGGCTCGTACTGCTGGCGCAACTTGGGATCGCCATCCAGGATTGCCGCCACCTTGGTGTAGGTCATGCGGGCGTGGGAGTTCATCACCGCTTCGTAGAACTTGTAGCCGGACATGCGGCCGGCGGCGGAGATGGTCATCTCGCACACCATGCAGAGGCGGTCAACCTGCGGGTTGAGCGAGCAGAGGCCGTTGGAGAGCACCTCCGGCAGCATGGGCACCACGAATTCGGGGAAGTAGACCGAGTTGCCGCGCTGATAGGCCTCGGTGTCGAGGGCGGTGCCCGGCTTCACGTAGGCGGAGACGTCGGCAATGGCGACCCACAGGCGCCAGCCGCCGCCGCGCTTGGCTTCACAGAAGACGGCGTCATCGAAGTCGCGGGCATCTTCCCCGTCGATGGTGACCAGCGGCAGGGCACGCAGGTCGATGCGACCCTCTTTGGCCTTCTCCGGCACCTGCTCGCCCAGACCAGCAACCTCCTTGGTCACCTCCTCGGGCCAGGTGTGCGGGATGCCGTGGGTACGCAGGGCAATCTCGATCTCCATGCCGGGAGCCATGTTTTCACCCAGCACTTCCAATACGGTGCCGACCGCGTTGAAGCGGGCGGTGGCGCGCTGGTTGATGCGCACGACCACCACCTGGCTCTGGCGAGCCCCCTTGTTCTCCCCTTCCGGGATGATGATGTCCTGGCCGATACGGCTGTCGTCGGGTACCACGAAACCGACGCCGTTCTCGACGAAATAGCGACCGACGATGTCCGCCTCGCGGGCCTTGAGCAGGCGCACCAGACGCGCCTCCTGGCGACCCTTGCGGTCGATCTCGGTCGGCTGCACCAGGGCATAGTCGCCGTGCATCAGGCGCTGCATCTCGCGGTTGTTCAGGAACAGATCCGGGCCACCACCCTCGGGACGCAGGAAACCGAAGCCATCCTTGTGGCCGAGCACATAGCCTTTGACCAGATTCAGGCGATCCGGCAGGGCGTAACACTGGTTGCGGGTGAAGACCAGTTGACCGTCGCGCTCCATGGCGCGCAGACGACGACGCAAGGCTTCCAGCGGCTCTTCTTCGGTCAGCTTGAGGACCTTGGCCAACTCTTCACGGGACATGGGCTTTTCATGGCCCTTGATGAGGTCGAGGAGCAGCTCGCGACTGGCGATCGGATTCTCGTATTTTTCGGCCTCGCGTTCGAGGAAAGGATCTTTTTGAGACATAAGCAGGCCTTAGGGTAGGTGGTAACGGCGACATTATATCGGAGGGGGGGGCGAATGGCATCCATCGACTGCCTTTTGGCCAATCTCTCTGTCATACTATGCACAGTTTGCAGTCATGATGAGACATGGAACTCATGAGCAAGGATTCGTTCGCCCAATCCGCCGCCTATCTCAAGCAGGCGGTTCCCCTGATGATCAAGTATCAAATCCCCACCACGCCGGATAATTACACCCTTTGGTATAACTATGTGGCGGCCAGCATGCCCGAGCTCAATCAGGCCATCGATCAGGCCATCAAGTTGCAGGGCAACTGCTCTCTCACCACCTGCGAACGCCTCTATCACCAGCACCTCGCCGCCCAGGATGAGCAGCAGATGGAGGCGATGAAGCTCAACCTGGCCGCCATGGCCAACGAGCTCGGCCACACCATGCAGGATGCCATCTCGGATACCGGCATGTTCCAGGAGATGCTCGACAAGAGTTTCGACCGGCTGAGCCTTATCGATGACGAGGGGCTGAGCCTGGAGGACACCATGGGGATCCTGCGGGATCTGGTGCGCGAGTCGCGGGACGTGCGCATGTCGACCATGCACTTTCGCAACCAGCTCAGCAGCGCCGAGAAGGAGATCAAGGAGCTGCGCGAGGCGCTCAACGAGACCCGCAAGCTGGCCAACGAGGATGCCCTCACCAGCCTGCTCAACCGGCGCGCCTTCGATCTGGAGATAGATAGCCTGCTGCGCAGCAAGCAGCCCTTCTCGCTGATCCTCGCCGATATCGACCGCTTCAAGAGTTTCAACGACGAATATGGCCACCTGCTGGGAGATCAGGTGCTGCGCGCCTTCAGCAAGCGACTGCGGGAGACCTGCAAGGAGGGCGTCACCGCCTACCGCCTCGGCGGCGAAGAGTTTGCCCTGCTGCTTCCCATGCGCAACCTGGCGCTGAGCCGCCAGATGGCGGAGAGCCTGCGCCGGGCCATCGAGAAGATGTCGATCCTGGATCGCAAGTCGGGCCGGCGCATCGACCACATCACCGCCTCGTTCGGGGTGGGCGAATACAATGGTCAGGAGACGGGCGACAGCCTGGTCGAGCGCACCGACAAGCTGCTCTACAAGGCCAAGGAGCTGGGCCGCAACCGGGTGATGCCGCTGCCATCCTGAACTCGCCAAACGCAAAAAGGCCGGTCATTGACCGGCCTTTTTCATGTTTGCCATCCCGGGATCAGAGGCTTTTCAGCTTCTCTTCCGGCAGGGCCAGTTCGTCATTGCGGTTGACGCCGATGCCGCGCTCCAGCACGTGGCGGGCGATGGCATGGGCCTCTTCCAGCGAGTGCATGCTGTAGGTACCGCACTGGTATTCGTTCAGCTCGGGGATCTTGCCCTGCTCCTGCACGGTCAGCACGTCGCTCATGGCGGCCTGCCAGGCAGCGCCAACCCGGGCTTCGTCCGGCGCACCGATCAGGCTCATGTAGAAGCCGGTGCGGCAGCCCATGGGAGAGATGTCGATGATCTCAACCCCATCCCCATTGAGATGGTCACGCATAAAGCCGGCAAACAGGTGCTCGAGGGTGTGGATGCCACGCTCGGAGAGGATCTCCTGGTTCGGCACACAGAAACGCAGATCGAACACGGTAATGGTGTCCTTGTTCGGGGTCTGCATGGTCTTGGCCACACGTACCGCCGGCGCGGCCATGCGAGTGTGGTCAACGGTAAAACTGTCCAATAACGGCATTTCTGACTCCTGATTTGGTTACCAGAACCAGCCCCCGCTGGAGAGCTGATCCTTGCATTGTCGATACTGGGCGCCGTAGCGCTGGGCGCGAGCCTCCACCTTGCGGGATGTCTTCATCAGCCATCCCTTGCTGCGGTAGCTGCCACGCCGATAGCCACCCCACCCTTCGTGATAGTTGAGATACTGGCCATACGCATCCCACTTGGAGGTGCCGTTCAGCCGCTGGGCCTTGTGAGTGTACCAGCCCATGAAGTCGATGGCGTCGGCAAAGTCATCGCGATCGCTCCAGCTGTTGCCGGTCTCTCGCTGATAGTCGGCCCAAGTCTCGTCTTTCACCTGAGCGTAGCCATAAGCCGAGCTGGCCCGCCCGGTCGGAATGAAGAGGAAATACTGCATCGGCGGCTGGGCATCGTGCACGAAGGAGGACTCCTGATACATCATGGCCATCACCACCTGCACAGGCGTTCCCCACTTCTCGTTCATCTTGAGCGCCGCCTCGTGCCAGTCCGGCTTCTCGCGAAAGATCTGGCACAGGTTTTCCGGCTGGGCCGGCGGCCGGGTACTGCAGGCGGTCAGACCGGCCAGCAGGCCGGCCACCGCAACGAGGCGCATCCAGGACATCAGCGGGCTCGAGTCTCCATTCGTTGGCTCATCACAAGGCTCAGCCATCCGTCAGATGGCGTCTTCGTTCTCTTCGCCGGTACGGATGCGGATGACCCGCTCCACCTCGCAGACGAAGATCTTGCCGTCACCAATCTTGCCGGTGCGGGCGGTGTTCTGGATCGCTTCCAGGCAGGCATCGAGATCCTCGTCCTGCACCACCAGCTCCACCTTCACCTTGGGCAGGAAGTCGACCATGTACTCGGCGCCGCGATAGAGCTCGGTGTGGCCCTTCTGGCGGCCGAAGCCCTTGACCTCGGATACCGTCATGCCGTTGATGCCGATCTCGGCCAGGGCCTCGCGCACATCGTCCAGCTTGAACGGTTTGATGATGGCTTCAATCTTCTTCATGGTGACTCCTTACCAGTTCTGTTTGCCAAACCCGGACGTGATGGGGTAACGGCGATCCTTACCAAAGTTGCGGGCCGTGATGCGGGGCCCGACCGCCGCCTGACGGCGCTTGTATTCGTTGAGATCCACGAGACGGATCACCTTGCGCACCACCGCCTCCTCGAAGCCTTCCGCCACCATGTCGGCCACGGAGGCATCTTCTTCCACATAGCGCTTGAGGATGGCATCCAGGATGTCATAGGGGGGCAGGCTGTCCTGATCCACCTGGTCCGGTGACAATTCTGCCGAAGGAGGACGGTCGATGACCCGCTGCGGGATCACATAATCGACGGAATTGCGGTATTCGCACAGCTTGAAGACCAGCGTCTTGGGAACGTCCTTGAGCACGTCGAAACCGCCGGCCATGTCGCCGTACAGGGTGGCATAGCCCACCGCCATCTCGCTCTTGTTGCCGGTGGTCAGCACGATGCGACGACGCTTGTTGGAGAGCGCCATCAACAACACACCACGGCAGCGAGCCTGCAGGTTCTCTTCGGTGGTGTCGCGGGCGGTCCCTTCAAACAGCGGCGCCAGCTGGGCCATAAAGCCTTCGAACATTGGCTCGATGGAAATGATGTTGAACTCCACCCCCATCCGTTCGGCCTGCTCCTTGGCATCTTCCACGCTCATCTGGGCGGTGTAGCGGAATGGCATCATCACCGCCTGCACCTTGTCGGCGCCGATGGCATCGGCCGCGATGGCCAAGGTCAGCGCCGAGTCGATGCCGCCGGAGAGGCCCAGCACGGCGCCGTGGAAGCCGTTCTTGGTGACGTAGTCGCGCACCGCCAGTACCAGTGCCTGATAGGTCTCGGCCAAGGGTTCCAGTGGTGCGGCGGGTTCCCGCTCCTTCACCGGCTGACCATCGGCAAAGTGCACCAGCGCCAGCTCTTCGGCAAAGGGGGCCAGCTTGTGGGTCAGCTCGCCCTGGCTGTTGAACACCTTGGAGCAGCCGTCGAAGATCAGCTCGTCCTGACCGCATACCTGGTTGAGGTAGATGAGCGGCAAACCGGTCTGATCGCAGCGCTCGGCCATCAGCTCACGGCGGATCCAGGGTTTTTCCTGATCGTAGGGCGAGGCATTGATGGTGAGCAGCAGCTCGGCTCCAGCGGCCTTGGCGGCCAACGCCGGCCCCGGCTGCCAGAGATCTTCGCAGATGAGCAAGCCCAGCTGATGACCACGGAAGGGGACCACGCAGGTCTCGGTTGCCGCGGTGAAGTAGCGCTTCTCGTCGAAGACCCCGTAGTTGGGCAGATCCTGCTTGAAGTAGCGTGCGACCAGCTGCCCCTGTTCATAGAGGGAGGCGGCGTTGTAGAGCGCCTCCCCTTCACGCCAGGGGTGACCCACCAGAATGGCGCAAGCCCCCTGCCATGCCGCGATGCGGGTCAGCGCGGCCTCCACCCGGATCATCAGATCGGCGCGCAGCAGCAGATCTTCCGGCGGGTAGCCGGTCAGGGCCAGTTCGGAGCAGACCAGCAGATCGGCGCCTTGCCGATCGGCTTCGGCGGCTGCCGCCAGCACCTTGTCACAGTTATCTTCGATGGCGCCTACCGTCAGATTCAACTGGGCAAGCATCAGAGAGAGGGCTTTTGCCATGGCGATGCATCTTGAATTCGAAAATGATGGGGAATGATAAAGAAAAGGCGCTGGCTGTGCCAGCGCCCAAGACTCAGGGGGTACAAGTCAGGCTGCTCGCGTTGGTCACGCCGTTGTCCACCAGCAGGCCACAGGGCCCGGTGATCACCTGACCGCTGGCGGGCGGTGTCATGGCGATGCTCAACGATGCCGGCTTCAGCAGATAGGTGGTGTTGCCCTGGGCACTGTAGGAGAAACTCACCACCAGGCTGCTGTTTTGTGCCGCCGTGCAGACATAGGTGGCCGGCTGGTTGTTGGCCTGGGGCTTGTCGATACGGCAGGTGGCCCCCGTGGTGGTGGTGGTCACGCTCAACCCGTTGAAGGTGTTCTTGTTGCACGCCGTGGGGGATGGGTCCTTGTTGCTGACCTTCTCCAGACACTCGATCCGCCCCGACACGGTCAGGGTCGGTACGGTTTGAGCGCTGGTATCGATCGCCACCGGCATGCTGGCGCTCTTGGCTTCACTCTGATCCACGGGAGAGATGAGCGAGGCGGTGATCCCCGAGTTGCCTTGATAGGCGGTCACCTTGATCGACGCGCTCTGCAACACGTTGGAGGCATCCTTGGTGCTCTTCTTGGCAGACAGGTAGCCGCGACTGTAGCTGCCGAAGTAGTAGTTGTTGAGATCGACCACCGTCTTGACCGTCTCGTTGGTCACCCCCACATAGTCGGAGACACTGCCGGTCAACTGGCCACTCAAGGGCACCAGACTCCACTCGGCCAGCATGGTCAGGTTGATATCCTGGAATGGCACCCTGGCCAGCAGATCCTGCGAGGTCAGGTCGAGTGCGGCCAGATAGGTGGGCGAGAGCACATCCACATAGATGCCGCGCGCGATCAGCTGGGCCGTGCCCGTGCTCATGGTGACCTTGGTCGTGGTGTCTCCCCCCGCCGCCGCGTTGGCAGGCAACCAGTCGGCAAACTCGGTGATGGTCGGTGGCGTGGCGGTGGGGTTCGCGGTCCAGTTGAGGGTGTTCTTCTGCCAGGTGATGTAGGTGGTGACCACGTACTTGATGTAATTCTGGTAGCTGGTCTGATTGGCCGTCTTGGCGAGGAAGTCGGCGCTGGTCACTATGACTTTGATCAGGTTCCACTCGGGCAGAGGGCGATAATAGCCATCGAGCCGGACGAAGCGGCAGGCATCCACATAGTCGCCACTGTTGACCGAGGTGAGCGAGCTGTTATAGCGCTGCCTGTTGGTGTGCAGCGGGGAGTAGAACTGATCAAAGCTGCTGCCGCTGCCATCGAAGTGGTTCTTGCAGCAACTGGTGCAGAGAGTGGGTTGATCCTTGACGCTGCTGTTGAGGATGCCGGTCTGCTTGGTGACCTGGGAGCCCACGCTCCAGTAGAGAAGATTGCTGTCGGTCAGGATCGCCTGGCCCGGCAGGTAGGCATTGACGCTCGAGCCGTAACTGCAAGAGCAGGAGACCGAGGCCAGATCCTGCAGCACCTGCTGGGTGTTGCCGCCGTTGTCGGGCTTGTAGGTGACCGTCTCGAACTGCACCAGCTTGCCGACGGTGCCATCCTTGGAGGTCACCGTCGGCAGCGGTTTGCTGGTCTCCTGCTTGCGCCCTTCCTGATCGATTTGGATGGAGATGACGTCCGGCGCCACCCCCGGGGTATAGACCACCTGGGGTGGCTCGCGACTGGTATCGAGCCCGCCATTCAACTGGTTCTGGGCCAGTGACTCTGCCGGCGACACTGCACCGGCCAATAACAACGAGACTGGATTCCCGTCATTGTCGCTCCAGCTGACGGTTACGTTGACGACCTTGCGACCCGGGTAGGACTGCAGGTATCCCGCCGGGGCCGTCGTCTGCCAGGCCGTACCATTCCAGTACTGGTTGTTGACGGTCCAGCTCAGGGTATAGGTCCCGCCGCCGTCGGCGGGGGTGACCGTACTGGTGCCCGCCGCAATGCTGTTATAGGCCGTGAGCGGAGAGACGGCACTCACTACGCCGTTGAAGGTACGAAAATCATCGAGTTTCGACTCGGCCAGCCGCATCGCCACCTCATAGCGCCGACCGTCCTGGGAGGCCCCGAGGATCCCGCGCGACATGGCCACCAACCCGGCCACCCCCACCCCGAGCAGAACCAGGGTGATCAAGATCTCCAACAGCCCGAATCCCTTGTGCGGTTTCATGTTCGCTCCTACCAGTCCCGCCAGCTACCGGGCACTAGGTTAATGATCTGAAATGCGGCTCCATTCTCGATATTGCTCAGCACCGCTTGGTCGTACTTGGCGTCGAAGGTCCCGTTGGCGGTCTTGCCCAGTTGGTAGTTGGCAACCACAGCGCCATTGACGATGGCGCCCCCCTTCAGGCTGATATCGTTGGTAGTCGTGGCGGGTGTGGAGGAGTAGGCGAACACCAGCCCATAGAGGGTGGCGTTGCCGTTGACCATCAGATCCCCGTTGCGCACGATAAGTACCACAGGTGCGGCAACCGAACCGATCGAACCGCCCGGCTTGCAGTCCCCATCGACGATGATGAGTCCACGGGAGGCGGTCGACAACGAATCGCAATTGGTCAGCATCTGCACTGCCCGCGACTCCAGATTGGCCCATCCTGTTGCATCGTCATTCTCGTTGAACAGATACCAGACCAGATCGCTTGGGAAGGCGGTATCGTTGTCCTTGATGTCCGACTGCTTGTCCCCCTTCTGGCTGATGTAGGCACTGCACCCTCCGCTGTAATCCCCCTGATGGCAGGTCTGACCGGAGCCATTGGTCAGATCCACATTACCGTTGGTCCAGATGGAGAGCGGCACCCCAGGCCCGCCCCCGTTGGGATTGGCCACCACGGTAAAGTTGCCGGAAACGGCCATACCACCGGCAACCGTCAGGGGGGCAGCCGGGGTGCCAGCCAATACGCTGACCTTGATGGTCTTTATCTCCACATCGGCATTGGCAGTACTGTCAACCAGGGTAGCCTGGGCTCGCACCCTGACCGGCGTCACGCTCGCCCCACCCACGGTCACGGCTGTGTCGTCCAGCGCAAACAGGGTATAGGTACCGGCCGACACAGTGACCGACACGCCACTGCTGGCGCTACGCCAACTTGCGTCCTGTGCCAAACGGCCGACCCCGTCGGATAAACCCAGTTCGGCCAGGGCCAGCGCCTGTCGATACTGCACTTCGTTGAGGCTGACACGGCGGTCAGACACCATCAGCTTGCCCACCAGCAACGAGATGCTCAGCAACATCACAGTAAGCAGCAAGGTAACGGTGAAGGTGGTAAAACCAAGATGACGTTGCATGACATCAATACCCGTCGTTGCGCAGCTTGATATCACGCTGCAGAGTGAGTTTGAGTGCGGTATTGGCCTTGAACTGGCCTGATATGTTCAGCCGCACCGTCCGTGCACCTGACGAGACGCTGCCACTCAACAGCGAGAAGGTGAGATCCGTAATTTCGATGGTATTGTCGGTACTCAGCAGGCTGCCGGTGCTGCAACTGGTGCCAAGCTGCACCCCTTTGTCGGCACTGTCGTAGCTGTAGATATAAGTTTCATCAGCCCCAAGAGAGCCGTTGTTATCATCATCGTATTTCAGCCTGATGCAGCGATAAATCTTGGAGCCTGTGACCGTCTCATTCATCAGATCGCTGCTGGTATCGAAATAGAAAGGAGATCTGGCTCCCGATGCCGCGCCGAGAAAGGCTGTCGCCCCCTGATCATAACCGGTGCGCTGCACGTCACGGGCAATCATGTCGGTGACGCTCTGCAGCTCCTGATTGAGGCGGCTCACCTGCATGGAGGTTTGATTGACCCTGAGGATGGTGGCGAACAAGGATGTCACCGCGGCGACCAGCAGCAGGCCTGCGACCATGGCAACCATCAGCTCCACCACATTGAATCCCCTTGGTGCTCTCAACATGCAGGCACCCCACTGACATTGCTGACTCCGCAGGTACGCACACGTCCGACATTGTTGGTCTTGACCTGCATGGAGTAGGTACCGGATGAGATGGCAATATTCCCCGCCGTCAGGGAGGACCTTCTGGGAGAGATACTCAGGGGCCTGATGTTGCTTGACGATTCACTGTAGCTGGCAACCAGGCTGATACCGGGATATTCACTGGCATCGCCCCCTTTGCGCCCCTCAATGCTGGAACAGTGATCGCTGCAACTGTTGCAGCTGCCATCGATAAAAATGCGGTAACACCAATTGCTGGTGCCGCTGTTGAAGATGATGAATTGCAGGGTGCGATTACGCTTGATGGCCTCGGACTTCAGCAACATCACATCCGTATACACCGCCTGGGTGGCGGCCTTGACCATCTGCTCCTGGCGCAGTGATTGATAACTGGGAATCGCAACGGTCAGCAGCAGAGCGACCAGAGACAGGGCGACCATCAGCTCTATCAGGGTAAAACCGGCGGATCTGCCCTTTCTGCTTTCCATCGTTCAAGACTCCTTTCTTTTTGCACATGCCAGTAGAGCACACCGTCAGTACTATCCTATAGTATCAACCTGTTTCACGAAGCATGCCGCCCCATGAAAGCCAAACAGTCCGGAATCACGCTGCTGGAACTGCTCGTTGCAGTCGCCATCGTCGCCATCATTGCATCCATCGCCTACCCCAGTTTCAGCGACGGTTTGCGCAAATCCCGTCGAGCCGAGGCGTTCAAGGGCCTGCTCAGCATGCAGCTGAAACAGGAAGAGTTCAGAGTCTCCAACACCAGCTACGGCACGACCCCGTCCCAGGTGGGCAACCCCACCAGCAGCTACTACGACTTCACCATCTCCGGGGCGACCGCAACCACCTACACCCTGATCGCCACCAGCAAGGGAGCGCAGGTGGGTGACAAGAGCGGCAGCACCGCCTGCGATACCCTCACCCTCAACAAGGCTGACATCAAGACCCCGGCCGCCTGCTGGTAACGCATTACCAGCACTCGGCGGCCGTCATGCTGGCCATCGACACCCCCTGCTGTCCCCCCTGATCCAGAGTCAGCAAACCGCAGGGGTCGCCGTTCATCACTCCGGTCGGGATCGCCGTCAGGGTATAGCGGGCGCCGCTGGCATTGAGCGCCAGATTGTAATAGGCAGCCCCGCCATCCCTGGGCAAGGTGGCCAGTCCGGCTGAGGCCAGGTTGCCACCATCATAGTTGCCATCGGCGGTAAACTGCCGCTCCATGTATTGCGCCGCCTCGAGTAGCGCCGCCTTGGCCTCGGCCCGCTTGGCCGACGCCATGTAGCTGTTGTAGCTGGGGTAGGCAATCAGGGTCAGAATCGCCATCACGGCTACCGCAATCATCAGCTCCAGCAGGGAAAATCCACGCGCCATCTCCACCTCTACTTCAGTTGCAACCAGGACTGGCGACCCCCAAGGTCACCCGCCCCCTCTTCCAGCGTGACCGAGATATTGCCGCTGGAACCGCTGATGTACTTGCGCTCCATGTCGGCATCCTCCACCACGCTCGGCGTCGTGGTGAGCTCGTCAAACTGCTTGCCGCTGACCGGCACCTTGATGTCGTTGCCGCTGCCGTCCTTGATCCCCACATAGTCGTCATCGTTGACGGCCCCATCGCCATTGACGTCGAACACCGAGTAGCTCAGACGCGCCCCCGAGACAGGATCCAGCTCCATCAGCCAGGAGCGTCCACCAAAGTCACAGGCATCCGCCGAGGGGATCAGGGTATTGAAGATCAGCCGTTTGTTGCGGTAGAGCATCTCCGAAACGGCTCTCTCCCCTACCCCCTTGCTCAACGCAGGGGACTTCAGTACCAGATACCACCCTTTCTGACTGGTGTAGTTGACTGCCGTGTTGGAGACCACCCTCACGTTGAACTTGATGGTGGTGCCATTGGCGGAGTATTCGTGAGTGATGCTCTGCTGCTGCAACTGGCTGGCGAGCACGGTCGCCCCCGCATCCCAGATGCCGTAGACGGCCTCCAGCCTGGGGGTTGCCGGCAACAGCTTGTCGTCATTGGTGAAATAGCTGCCGGTTCCCATCAGCACCATGATGCCCCCCTTGGGATGGCGGATGGCCAGCGGGCGCATGGTGATGGGCTGGCGCGTGCTGGCAGAGCAGGTCCCGTTGCACGCTTGAAACAGCGGTTTTGGCTTGTTGCCGGTCTTGAAGGCGCTCCCCCACTGGGCGCTGTTGTTGTCGGTCAGGTCGAATTTCCACAGATTGCCCTGCAGATCGCCGGCATAGACATAGTCCGCCACCCGATCGCCGTCCTCGTCTACCGGCAGGGGGGATGAGAGGCCATTGGGTTCGCTGGCCGAGCCCGCCTGGGTATCGATTTCCTTGATCACGGCGCCGGTCGCCAGATCCAGCACAAACAGCCGGGCGGTCTGGCTGGTGCTGTTGTAGCCGTTGGCCACCAGCGCCACCCATTTGTTGCCGGACTTCACCCGGACCAGGGTCGGCGCAGCCAGCGCTACCCCCATCTCGGCGTTGGTAAACTCCCACAACATCTTGTCGGCGGTGAAGTTGTCGGGGGCCGTTACGTCGATGGCAAAGACCGCCTTGCCTCCGGCGCCGGTCGACCCCAGCAGCACGGTTTTCCAGCTGCTGCCAAGATAGGCATCCCCCACTTTGGGCGTACCGTCCACATAGTAGCGGTGGCTGTAATCCGGCTTGGTCAGCAGGCTCAGATCCCCCAGCAGGCTGGCCGGGATGTAGCCCAGCGTCTCCACCCCGTTGGCGACCCGAAAACCGTGCAGCATGCCGTCATTGGCCCCCACGTAGAGCATGGGAGTGCGGCGACTGATGGCCGTCGAGCCAAGGAAACTCTGGTAGCCCTCCCGCTCGGCCTGGGTCAGGCCGGTGGCGCTGCCATAGCCGTAGTCCCGGTTGCCGACATAGACGGGATCCGAGTTGATGATGTCCCCCAGCAGGTCGCTGCGACTGCGGAACAGGCCGCCATTGCTCTGCTCACGGCTGCGATCACCGCGCAAGTAGGCGACCCGGTTTTCCCCCTGGTTGTCACCGGCGAGGTTGAACAGGGCGCGATTGGTGGCGTTGAGATCGGCCCAGGTGAAAGGAATGCCGACCCCGTTCTGGCGAGTGAAGAGGCTGCGGGCGGTATGGGCAGGGATCTGGGTTGCGGCATCCCAGGCCATGTTGCCCAGCGAGCCGTCGCTGTTGAGCGGAATGGAGATGAGCTGCCCGGACCAGTCGCCACTGTTGTAGCGGGCCTGATAGATGTGGGTATTGCTGTCCAGCCGGGTGGCGTTTGCGGTCACCGAACTGGCGGAGCTGTTGCGGGCCGCGATCTGGGCCAGGGTACTGCTCAGGGCCGCGGCAAAGACGTCGGGGTCACCCGCGCTGAAGAAGCTGCCCTTGCTGTTGAGCGCCGCGTGCCACAGGTCATCTATCTTGTACTCCGGAATGTAGGTCGCGTTCTTGTACTCCTTGTCATCCGGATCATGGGGATTGGGCCAGCTGTTCGGGATGCCGTTGGCCGGATTGAGCGACCCGTTGACCCCGAGCCCAACGGTAAAGTTGACCAGATGCTGCCAGTTGGCGGGATCTGCCGTGCTGGTCGGCACCTTGTCGGCCAGATCGGCACGCAGGTCTGTTTTCCAGTACTTGTAGGCCACGTCGGCCAGGGTATTGCTGTAGCCATCCTTGTCCAGATCCCCCACAGAGGGGGTATCCCCGTTCCAGTAGCCATCGGTCATCAGGATGTTGTAGCTCTGCCGGCAAGTTAGGTGGGGCAAGGTGCTGCCGGCGCTGGCCGCCCAGGGGCCATTGTTGTCGGTGCGGGAGAAATACTCCCCCACATCCTTCAGGCTGGTGCGCAGCGGCGTGCCGGCGGCCGGAATGTCGCGGCTGTAGAGGTCGCTGAAAAAGGCGCTGCGATCGGTGCCGGAGAAGGGCGCCACCCCGCGGATCACGCTGCCGCTGGCATTGATGGTGGCAAACCCCACCCGCAGGGCCTGTCCCTGACTGGCGAAGGCACGACCGACCCCGGCCCGGGCCGCCAGGATTCGGGAGCGATAGTAGGTGTACCAGTTGGCGAAGTTCTGAATCTCCTCCTCATAGGTACAGACAGGAGCACTCTTGCAGTCGCTGCGATTGGGACGCCCGCCATAGGTGCTGCCCGACTTTATCTCGACCCGGGTATAACTGCTCGCCCTCTTTACGTCACCGCTGCCCTTGTAGGCGAAATAGACGGCGGGCCAGAAGGTCTCGTCATCGTTGTAGTCGCTGGAGGAGAACCCGGTGTAGTAGCGCAACGACTTCGAGCGGTTGTTCTTGGTCAGGTCGCGACAGCCGGCGGCGATGTTGAAGGGGTTGTGCGGCGCGCAGCTGATGCTGGCATTCGCCATCAGGGTACCGTCCGCCTTGGCCCAGGGGCGGTAGCTCAGCAAGGGGTTGTAGTAGAGCTTGTTGTTGTTGCTCGAGCGGGTGTAGGCGTTGCGATCGTTGTTGCTGGTGAAGGTCACGGTCCGGTTGTCATAGTCCTCGCTGCCATAGACGTTGTCGGCACGGGGATAGACGTAGCGAGCGCTGTTTTCGATCAAATCCTCCGGCATCAGCTCGAAGTGCATCGAGCCGGAGTCATCCAGACTGAACATGATGTTGGGTTCGGCCCGGGTGCCGAGATAGAGGGGAACCTGGGCGATGTCGAGCGCCGCCTGCACCTGGGTGCAGAGCAACAGGGCACAAAATCCGTAGCCAGATGCACGCATGGTTCCCTCCTAGCGGCTGTAGGTCGATTGCAACAGCACCCGGCTCTCGTCCGAGAGGCCGAATCCCCGAGCCGTGATGCGATAAAGACGGCGCTCGCTGATGGGTTCGTCCACCGCCAGGCTCTCGTTGCTGCTCTGGGTGTAGGGCAGCCGCTCGATGAAGTACTCTGGGGCCCGTCCCGCCAGCCCGCTATTGGCATAGGTACGCCAGGCCGTGGAGGGAGAAGCGGGATCCACCGCCACGCTGACGAACTCATAGAGGCCGGCGCTGTTGTCGTAGGGGCCTGAGTTGCCTGCCTCCAGATAGCGCTCGGCAGCGCGCAGTGCCGCCTCTGCCGCCTGCAGCGCCTGTTGCGACTCCTTCTGGTTGCCCGCCATCTTCTCCTGCAGCAGGGCGCTCTGCATGCTGGCCATCGCCAGCAGGCTCACTACCGCGAGAAAAATCAGGCTGATCACCAGTGCCATTCCCCCTTGTCGCCCCATCATGCCTCCCTCCTCATGGCAGCCGGTTGCGCAAGGCGACCGTGGTTTCGGCCACCCAGTACCAGTGGCTGTCGGTTGCCTGGAAGGTCGCGCCGGCGAAGCTGATGGCCTGCGGATCCGACACCACATTGCCCTGGTTGCTGCGCATCAACAGCTGAACGCCGATCCCCAGCACATTGTCCCAGTTCGGGTTGCTGGCGGCACTCACGTAACGATCCGCCGCCCGATCCCGGTTCTGATCCTCACCGAAGGTCAGCTGGATGTCGGTGACCCCGTCCACCAGCGGCATGCCCGCCCCCAGCCCGCTCTTGCGATAGAGGGCATAGGGCGCGCCGGCCGAGGGACGGGCGATGTAATAGACCCGGGTTTCCATCCGGCTCAATACCGAACCGGCGCCGAAGCGCTCTTCGACCGGGCTGCTGGCCCCGCCCCAGGAGCTGACGGCATTGCCCGGGGTGTATTTGTTGTCGTTGGAGTGGCCGATGTTGACCTCGCTGCCCCCCCCCACCACCTGGGTCTGGGTGATCTGGAAGATCCGCGCCTTCTGGCAGTCGGAGACCATGACGATGTCCCCCTCGCACAGGTCGCTGTAGCCCTGTTTGCCAGTGCCGCAGTAGTTGGCCTTGCTGGAGAGTTGCTGCACGAACAGCTGGGCCGCACTGTTGTTGCGGGTCACCGGCACACCGCTGCCGGTAGGCCCCTGCACCAGCAGCACGTCGGTTCCCGGCTTGGGTTTGGGCTCTGCCGAGGTAAACAGGGCCGACAACGGCGCAGGCAGCGTCGCCGTGACATTGTCATAGCCGCGCAGATAGACGGTGAAGTTGTAGGGCAGTGCCGTCGCCCCGTTGAGGGTATTGGTGATGTTGACCCCCTGCTTGCTGAGGCAGCCCTGGTAACCCACCATCCGCAGCTCTTGTTGCAGCAGGTTGACGGCAAACCGGCTGTCCTCCTGCACCCGGGCGATGGCCTCACCGGTCAGGTAGGTTTTGTGGTTGCCAAGCAGCACCTGAATGATGATCCCGACTGTCAGCAGCGACAGCAGCAGGGCGATCATCACCTCCACCAGACCGACACCGGCCTGGCGCAGCAAGGTGCGCCGCCCGTTCACAGATCCGTCCTCAGGGTCATGCTGCGCAGCGCAGGCTCGGTGGCCAGCCGGCTGGCATCCCACTGGATGGTGATGGTCGCCTGTCCGGCACTCACGGCAATGGCCCCATCACCGCCGGGCAGGCCGCCGAGCGCCTGTTTCCAGTACTGCACATCCTGTATCGCCATCGAGCTGCCGGAGACCGCCTCCCCCAGGCCGACGTTGTACTGGCCGAGCAGAGCCGCGCTGCGGTTGGCCCGCATCATGTCGGTGATCATGTAGGCAAACTGGGTCGCCTCGGTCCGGGTCAGGGCCGACTGGTTGCTCTTGAGTGCCTGCAACTGCAGGGTCGCCATGCCGAGGATGCCGATCGACAACACCAGCACGGCGATCATGATTTCAAGCAGCGAGACGCCTTGCTGGTGCTTCATATGCAGCTGGTCTCCGTGATTGAAGGGCGGCCGGCCGGGGTGATCGTGATGTCGCGCGATGCCTCCTGCGCGCAGTCGGGCGGCTGCAGGGAAAACACCAGCGCCGCCTGGGCGCGACCATCGAGAAAGCCATTGCCACTGAAACGTACCAGCGACGTATTGCCGACCAGGGTGCCTGCCCCCATGTCGGGAAAGAGTCGCAGCAACTCGCCGTTGTCCAGAGTGCCGTTGCCGTTGCTGTCGACCCAGATCTGCCAACCCGATTC
Organism: Aeromonas sp. QDB20; assembly: GCF_027707805.1. Classification (NCBI taxonomy): domain Bacteria; kingdom Pseudomonadati; phylum Pseudomonadota; class Gammaproteobacteria; order Aeromonadales; family Aeromonadaceae; genus Aeromonas; species Aeromonas sp. QDB20. The sequence continues at coordinate 19,296 of NZ_JAPCJC010000007.1, forward strand.
CCAGTGGTTCTGGGTCAGATTGCTGGTGGAGGCGGAGAGGGTGACCGCCGTATTGCGGCGAATGGCTTCGGAGCGGGCAAGGTTGATGGCGGCCACGAAGTTGTTGGCCTGGCTGGTCAACGTCATGTTGCGCATTATCGCGCTGAAGGAGGGGACTCCCAGCGTCAGCAGGATAGAGACGAGCGCAATGGTGACCATCAGCTCGATGAGGCTAAAACCTGAACGCAAAAACATCCTGTTTCGCTCTGATTTTGTCGGGGGGCCGGCTGCACATCCATCTGCCATCAAGCCGGTGATAAGTTCATCAGCAGTCTAGGCCGCGAACCTTCGCTTGCAATTCAATCTACTCAAATCTTGGACATACATCATCAAATTTCGCTGCGATCTCACGGCAAAGCGGCCAACAAGAGCCATAAGAATCACCCATGAAAAAGCCACCTCGCTGGAGGTGGCTCAATCAGAGACGGTGTAGTCCCGCAGGGGACGCATCGCTCACAGGATGCGCAGTTCCGGCGGCACTTCAAACACCACGTTCTCTTCACGACCGGGGTGTTCGGCCACCACCTTGCCGCCCAGCTCGCGCAGACGGGTGATGACGGACTGCACCAGCACCTCGGGCGCGGAGGCACCGGCGGTGACACCGATCGCCTTGACTCCCGCCAGCCAACCGGCCTCGATCATGGAGGCGTCGTCGATGAGGTAGGCCTTGGCGCCCACCTTCTCGGCCAGCTCCCGCAAGCGGTTGGAGTTGGAGGAGTTGCGCGACCCCACCACCAGCATGGCGTCCACCAGCCCGGCCATCTCCCGCACCGCATCCTGGCGGTTCTGGGTGGCGTAGCAGATGTCATCCTTGCGCGGCCCCTGGATCTTGGGGAAGTGAGCCCGCAATGCATCGATCACGTCCGAGGTCTCATCCACGCTGAGGGTGGTCTGGGTCACGAAGCAGAGATCGTCCGGGTTCTTCACCTTGAGTTTGGCCACGTCTGCCGGCGTCTCCACCAGATACATGCCGCCCTCGCGATTCTCGTACTGCCCCATGGTACCGATCACCTCAGGGTGGCCGGCGTGGCCGATGAGCACGGCTTCGGAGCCCTTGCGGCTGGCGCGATGGACCTCCATGTGCACCTTGGTCACCAGCGGACAGGTGGCATCGAACACCTTGAGCGCGCGGGACTTGGCCATCTCGCGTACCGCCTTGGAGACGCCGTGGGCGGAGAAGATGACGATGCTGTCGTCCGGCACCTCATCCAGCTCCTCGACGAAGACGGCGCCCGCCTCCTTGAGCTTGTTCACCACGTAGCGGTTGTGCACCACTTCATGACGGACATAGATGGGGGCACCGAACTTCTCCAGCGCACTCTCGACGATGCTGATGGCGCGGTCGACACCGGCACAGAAGCCGCGGGGATTTGCGAGCAGGATATCCATCAGAGCACCTTCTCCTCGTCATCAACCCCCAGGATCTCCACCTCGAAGGTGACGGTGTGACCGGCCAAGGGGTGGTTGAAATCGACCGTCACCGACATCCCTGCCACCGCCCGGACGATACCCGGCAGCTCGCTGCCGTTGGGCTGGTCGAACAGTATGATGGTGCCGACTTTCGGCTCCACATCGGCGCCGAACTTGGCGCGGTCCAGATGGTAGATGTTGTCGGGGTTGGAGAGGCCAAAGGCCTCTTCCGGCGCCAGGGTGAAGCTCTTGCTCTCCCCTTCGCGCAGCCCCAGCAGGCACTGCTCGAAGCTCGGCGTCAGACTGCCGTCGCCCATCCGCAGACGGGCCGGCTTGCCGTGCAGCGCCGTGCTGTCGGCCACCGAGCCGTCTTCCAGCTTGATGGCGAAATGGAACAGTACGCTGCTGTCCGCAGCAATCAGCTGACTCATGAGTTTGCGTCCTGTTTTTTCTCGCCACGCAAGCCGTCCAGCACGATCATGGCGGCACCGATGAAGATGAAGCTGTCGGCCAGATTGAACGCCGGCCAATGGGCGCGCTGCCAGTAGAAGTCGAGGAAGTCGACCACATGACCCAGCACCAGCCGGTCAAACACGTTGCCGAGCGCCCCGCCGATGATCAGCGAGTAGGCGATGCCGCTCCAGCGCTGGGTGACGGATTGCTTGCGCAGCCAGTGGATCAGCAGGCCGCAGATGGCGAACGCCAGCACGGCGAAGAACCAGCGCTGCCAGCCGCCTTGATCCGCCAGGAAGCTGAAAGCAGCCCCCTTGTTGTAGACGTGGACCAGGTTGAAGAAGGGGGTGATCTCCACCCCCGGATAGCCAAACGGCAGCAGCTTGACCACGGCGAGCTTGCTCGCCTGGTCCAGTACGAAGGCCAGCACCGCCAGCCACAGCCAACGCAGGCCGCTTTTATGTTGAGTCATGTTCATCAGGCAAATTGACGAGTTTCGCCGTCACCCTCGACGTTGGTGACGCAGCGGCCACAGATCTCTTCGTGGCCCGCGATGGTGCCCACGTCTTCCACATGGTGCCAGCAGCGGTCGCACTTGGCGGCGGCAGACTGGGCCACGCTCAGCCACAGGTCATCGCGCTCGGTTGCCACGGCCTCAGCCGGTGCGGCATCGACGCTGACCACCTTGGCCTTGGAGGTGAGCAGCACGAAGCGCAGCTCATCGGCCAGGGCGTTCAGACGCGCAGCCAGCTCAGGCTTGGCGAACAGAGTCAGCTCGGCCTGCAGAGAACCGCCGATGCGCTTCTCGCCACGGGCCACTTCCAGCGCCTTGTTCACTTCACCGCGCACGGTGAGGATCTCGGCCCAGAACTCGTCGTTCAGCACTTCGCCCGCTTCCAGCCCGAACAGGCCGTCGTACCACTCCTCGGTGAACACGAACTCGCCGCGCTCGCCCGGCAGCAGGGCCCAGATCTCGTCGGCGGTGAAACTCATGATGGGCGCCATCCAGCGCACCATGGCTTCGGCGATGTGATAGAGGGCGGTCTGGCAGGAGCGACGGGCCAGGCTGTCGGCCTTGGCGGTGTACTGACGATCCTTGATGACGTCCAGATAGAAGGAGCCCATCTCGATGGAGCAGAACTGCATCAGCTTCTGGGTCACGCCGTGGAAGTTGTACTCGTCGAACGCGGCCATGATCTCGGCCTGTACCGCCTTGGCACGGCCTACGGCCCAACGATCCACCACTACCATGTCGGCCGGTGCCACCATGTCGGTCGCCGGATTGAAGCCGTTCAGGTTGGCCAGCAGGAAGCGGGCGGTGTTGCGAATACGACGATAGGCGTCGGCGGAGCGCTTGAGGATCTCGTCGGAGACGGTCATCTCGCCGGTGTAGTCGGTGCTGGCGACCCACAGACGCAGGATGTCGGCACCCAGCTTGTTCATCACGTCCTGCGGGCTCACCACGTTGCCGATGGACTTGGACATCTTGCGGCCCTGACCGTCCACGGTGAAGCCGTGAGTCAGCACCTGGTTGTAGGGGGCCTTGTCCTTCATGGCAACGCCGATCATCAGGGAGGACATGAACCAGCCACGGTGCTGGTCAGAGCCTTCCAGATACATGTCGGCCGGCTTGCCGTTGAACTCGGGACGGGCGTCGACCACGGAGGCGTGGGTAGAGCCGGAGTCAAACCAGACGTCCAGGGTATCGGGCACTTTCTCGTAGTTGTCGGCGTCCGCGCCCAGCAGCTCGGCCTTGTCCAGATCCCACCAGGCCTGGATGCCGGACTGCTCGACCCGCTTGGCCACCTCTTCCATCAGGCGCACGGAATCCGGGTGCAGCGCCTGGGTATCCTTGTGGACGAACAGGGAGATGGGCACGCCCCAGGTACGCTGACGGGAGATGCACCAGTCAGGACGGTTCTCGACCATCGCCTGGATGCGATTCTTGCCCCAGGCCGGGACCCAACCGCTCTGGCCGTGTTCGGCGATGCCCTGAGTCTCGATACGCTCGATCTCTTCCAGGGCGCGCTTGCGCAGACCCTTCTGCTCCATGCTGATGAACCACTGGGGGGTGGCACGGAAGATGATCGGGGTCTTGTGACGCCAGCAGTGCGGGTAGGAGTGGTTGAACACCTTGTGGTGCAGCAGGGCGCCACGCTCGGTCAGCACCTCGACCACGGCCGCATTGGCCTTGAACACGTGCTGGCCGGCAAACAGTTCGGTATCCGGCAGATAGACGCCGTTGCTGCCAACCGGGTTGGCCACTTCCAGACCGTACTTCTGACCGACCACGAAGTCTTCCTGACCGTGGCCAGGGGCGGTGTGCACCGCACCGGTACCGGCGTCCAGGGTGACGTGATCACCCAGCACCACAGGCACGTCGAAGCTGTAGAAGGGGTGGTTGAAGCGCAGCAGCTCGAGCGCCGCGCCCTTGGCGTAGCCCAGGTTGTGGAAGTGCTCGATGCCGGCGCGATCCATCACGTCCTTCACCAGCTCGGCGGCCAGGATCAGACGCTCGGGATTGTCACTCTCGACCTGCACCAGCGCATAGTCGAGATCGGCGTGCATGGCGATGGCGCGGTTGGCCGGCAGGGTCCACGGGGTGGTGGTCCAGATCACGGCAGAGAGGGGTCCCTTGCCGGTGTGGCCTTCGGCGCAGTCAAACTTGGCGGCCACGGCAGCCTCGTCGACGGCCTTGAAGCGCACGTCGATGGAGGGGGAGTTCTTGTCGTAGTACTCCACCTCGGCTTCAGCCAGCGCGGAGCCGCAATCGGTACACCAGTGCACCGGCTTGGAGCCTTTGTGCAGGTGGCCGTTTTCAACGATCTTGGCCATGGAGCGGATGATGTTGGCTTCGGTGCCAAAATCCATGGTCAGGTAGGGGTGTTCCCAGTCACCCAGCACGCCCAGACGGATGAAGTCGGTCTTCTGCGCTTCGATCTGGGTCTTGGCGTATTTGCGGCACTCGGCGCGGAACTCGGCGGCGGAAACCTTCTCGCCCGGCTTGCCGACCATGCCTTCCACTTTCAGCTCGATGGGCAGACCGTGGCAGTCCCAGCCTGGCACATAGGGGGAGTCGAAGCCGGAGAGGCCCTTGGACTTGATGATGATGTCTTTGAGGATCTTGTTGACCGAGTGACCGATGTGAATGCTGCCGTTCGCATAGGGGGGGCCATCGTGCAGAATGAACGAAGGCTTGCCCGCTTTGGCGCGGCGAATGGCGCCGTAAAGATCCTGATCGTACCAACGTTTCAGCATGTTGGGTTCGCGTTTGGCCAGATCGCCACGCATCGGAAACTCGGTTTCCGGAAGATTCAGGGTGTGTTTATAGTCGCTCATCAGTCCTGGGTTCCCTTCTTTTCTAAAAGAGTGCTGGGTAAATGAAATTGTGGCAGCCCGAACCAGGCTCGGGCCGCCAGGGCATCTCGTTCGATCTGCTCTTTCAAGGCGGTGAAAGAGGCAAACTTCTGCTCTTCGCGCAGCTTGTGGCGAAGCAGCACCTTGACCTGTTGACCATAAAGGTCGCCAGAAAAATCAAATAGATGTACTTCCAATCTGGCTTGTGTACCGCTCAAGGTCGGCCGTACACCCACATTGGCGACACCGGGGAAGGTCTTGCCGGAACATATCACTTCCACCGCGAACACGCCACCGACCGGGATCACCTGACGCTTGAGGGCCAGATTGGCGGTGGGAAAACCTATGGTGCGGCCCAGCTTTTCACCGTGAGCCACCCGACCGCTGATGGTATAGGGACGGCCGAGCATCAGCTCCACCTCCGCCATCCGGCCAGCCGCGAGGGCCTCGCGCACCAGCGTGCTACTCACCCGCTGACGGGACAACTGGAAGCTCTGGGTGCTGATCACCTCGAAGCCGAAGCGCCGGCCGGCCTCCTCCAGCAGGTGGAAGTCCCCTTCCCGCCCCTTGCCGAAGCGAAAATCGTCGCCGACCACCAGATAGTGCACGCCGAGTTTCTCCACCAGCAGCTGCTCGATGAAGGTGGTGGCGGACTGCTCGGCAAAGCGGTGGTTGAAGCGCACGCAGAGCATGCGATCGATCTGCATCCCCTTGAGCGCCTCGTACTTCTCCCGCAGGCGGCTGAGGCGGGCCGGCGCCGCAGCGCCGGCAAACAGCTCCAGCGGCTGGGGTTCGAACAGCATGACGCAGGCCGGCAGGCCGAGCTGGGCGGCCTTTTCCTGCAAGCGAGCCAGCACGGCATGATGACCCTGATGGACCCCATCAAAGTTGCCAATGGTCAATACACACCCCCGGTGACGGGGCTTGATATTGTGAATACCGCGGATAAGCTCCATCAGTGCCTTGTGCTTTGCTGCTATGAAAATCGCCGGATTATATATCAGGCGGCACGCCGGGTCAGCCCTGTTGCTGACCCGATTTCAGCCGCTCCGCCCCGACAACAGGTTCAGGCGGGGCTATCTCGCCGCAGGGGCTGACTCAGTCGTCCCGCCCCGCTCTCAGATCTCTTGGCCGGATCCCAAGCGCCAGCAGGACACCGGCATAGATGGCCCCCCCCACGACCAGCAGCATGGCCAGCTGCATGGTCGCCTTGCTCATGTGCCAGGCGCCCCACTGGGCCAGATCCGGCGAGAGGTACAAGAGCACGCCCCCCATCAGCAGGCTGGCGGTCAGCAGTTTGAGACAGAATACCCCGGTGTGACGGGACGGGCGGTAGACGCTCTGCTGATGGAGCCCCCTGAACAGCAAAGCCGCGTTCAGCGTGCCCGAGCAGGCGGTCGAGAGGGCCAGCCCCACGTAGCCGAGCGGATAGATGAAGAGCAGGTTGCAGACCATGTTGGCCGCCATCGAGATCATCCCGATCCGCACCGGCGTGCGGGTATCCTGGCGGGCGTAGTAGCCCGGCGCCAGCACCTTGATCAGCATCAGCGACAGCAAGCCCGTGGTCGATGCCAGCAAACTGGCGCTCGACATGCTCACTTCGTGCAGGCCGAACTCGCCGCGCATGAACAGCACCCGCAGGATGGGCTCGCGCAGCACGGCGATGCCCACCATGGCCGGCAGGCCGAGCAGCATCACCATCCGCACCCCCCAGTCCATGGTACGGGAGAAGTCGGCCGGGTCGGCATCCACGTGCTTCTTGGCCAGCGCCGGCAGAATGACGGTGCTGATGGCGACGCCGAACATGCCGAGCGGGAACTCCAGCAGCCGATCCGAGTAATAGAGGTAGCTGATGGCACCGGTCGCCAGGAAGGAGGCGAGCATGGTGTTGACCAGCAGGTTGATCTGGCTGACCGAGACCCCGAACAGGGCCGGGATCATCAGGGTACGGATCTTCACCACCCCCGGGTGGTGCCAACCCCACTTGGGCCACACCAGCATGTTGAGCTGGCGCAGGAAGGGGAACTGGAACAGGAACTGCACCAGACCGCCGAGGAAGACACCGATGGCCAGCGCCAGCTCGGGGTTGTCGAGCCAGGGTGAAATCCACCAGGCGGCGGCAATCATGGTGATGTTGAGAAAGATAGGGGTAAAGGAGGAGACCCCGAAGCGACCGAAGGTGTTGAGAATGGCCCCCGCCATGGCGGTGAAGGTGATGAACCAGAGGTAGGGGAAGGTGATCTTGAGCATCAGGCTGGCCATCTCGAACTTCTCGGCCGCCGGCCCGCCGTGCAGCCAGTCCCAGAACCAGCCCCAACCAAACAGGGCGGTCAGCACGCCTGACCCCAGCACCCCGAGCAGGGTGACCACGGTAACGATCCCCCCCAGGGTGCCCGCCACCGCAGCCAGCAACTCGCGCACTTCGCTCTCGTCGCCCTTTTTCTTGTACTCCGTCATCACGGGAACAAAGGCCTGGTTGAAGGCACCTTCGGCGAACAGGCGGCGCAGAAAGTTGGGAATGCGGTTGGCAAAGAAGAAGACGTCTGCGGCCACCCCGGCGCCAAGCAGATTGGCGATGACCACATCGCGAACCAAGCCCATCACGCGGGACGCCAACGTCATTCCGGACACTATCATGCCGGATTTGATCAATTTCTTACTCAAGACGAGGCCTCTGGAACTGTCGGAATGAAAAGAATGCTGATAGAATCGGCCGACAGTTTAACCGTCTCCCACCTGACACACCACCGGGGGGCGGTGTTTATTTGCACAAATCATTTGACAATATGTGGTTGAGAAGGCATATTTCCGGGCCTTTTCAATACACTCGCTAAGACAGTTTTAGGAGTTTTACCTTGGCTAACATCAAATCTGCTAAGAAGCGCGCTCTTCAGTCAGAGAAACGTCGTCAGCACAACGCCAGCCGTCGTTCCATGACCCGTACCTACCTGAAGAAAGTCATCGCTGCCATCGCCTCCGGCGACAAGGCTGCTGCGACTGCCGCTTTCGCTGTTGCTCAGCCGATCATGGATCGTATGGCGACCAAAGGCCTGATCCACAAGAACAAAGCTGCTCGTCACAAGAGCCGCCTGTCTGCCCAGATCAAAGCTATGGCTTAATCAGCGTCTGCTGATAAAGCTGAAAAAACCGGCCTTTGTGCCGGTTTTTTATTTCTGTTCGCTGCAGTACAACTTGTGCAGCAACCCTATCATCTCGCGCACCTCGTAGCTGCGCAGCGAATAGTAGACCGTCTGGGCCTCCTTGCGCGTCTCCACCAGTTCATCCCGCCGCAGCACGGCCAGGTGTTGTGACAACGCCGACTGACTCAGACCAAGCCGCTCGTTGAGCTCCCCCACCGACAGCTCCCGCTCCAGCAGCTGACACAGGATAAACAGCCGCCGTTCATTGGCCAGCGCCTTGAGCAGTGCCACCGCCCGGCTCGCATTGGCCTCCATCTCTTCCAGTTGCATCTCATTCCCTCTCGTTCGAGGCAAGAATCATACTCTGTGGCCCGTCAATTTAAAATGACAGGGTTGCCGGTTGAATCATGGCAAAGTCCTCCTGGCCGGCAAACAGGAAGGAGAAATCACTCTCGCACACCCGTTTTACCGCCGGGTGCTGGATCATCCGCTCGGCGAAGATGACGTAGTACTCCTCCATCAGATCCTGGGTCTCGCCCAGCAGCATCACCCCCTCCCCTTCCAGGATCTCCTCCCGGTAGATGGTGGGTGCCATGAAGATGCCCTGGTTGAAGAAGCCGAACGCCTTCATCAGGGCCGCATCGTCAAACTCGCCGAGAATGCTGGGGGAGACCCCCTGCTGCTCGAACCACTGGGTCAGCTGACGACCCATGGCGGTACGCCGGCCGGGGATCAGCAGCTTGCGCTCCTCCAGACAGGCGGGAAACGGCAGCGATGGCAGCGGCGCCTTGCAGAAGAAGCTGACCCCGCAACCACCAAGTCGCTTGGAGAGCAGGCCGGCGTGCTGGCTGGAGTCCACCGGGCAGTCGGAGAGGATCATGTCGAGCTTGTGTTCGCTCAGCTGCTCCAGCAACAACTCGTGGGTCGATTCGAAGCAGCGCAGATGGATGGAGCCATCATTGGGGATGACGGAGAGCAGCACCCGGCTGGCTAGGCGTTTGGAGAGGGCGTCGGCGATGCCGACGTCGAACAGGATCTGGCTCTCCTTGCGGTAGTTGACGATATCCAGCATCTCGTAGGAGAGGCTGAACATCTTGTCGGCATAGCGGAATACCAGCTGGCCCAGCTCGGTAGCCTCCAGGGAGCGCCCCTTTCTTATCAGCAATTTGCCGCCGAGGCGCTGCTCCAGCAGCTTGATCTGGCCGGTGACGGTCTGCGGCGTCAAGAAGAGGGCTTCCGCCGCTTGCGTGACGGAGCCCTTCTTCTGGGTCATCCAAAAATAATAGAGATGGTTGTAGTTAAGGTGTGACATCCGATGGGGTTCCCGCCTGGCGCGGGCTCCGGTAGCAACTGAGTTCAGCCGCCAGAATGTCATACATGTCGCTGATCGAGTCAACCTTGTTCGCGCCGAACTGCTCCTGCAGGTGGGCCTTGAGGCTGACCGGATCCGGCATCCGTTCCCCGCAGTAGCGCTTGTTGGACTGCTTGACCCGCTCGCCGGCCCGGCTGCTCAGTGCCCGCTCGGCGAAGGTCTCACCAAACTGCGCCTTGGCCTGCTTGTCCCCCAGCAGCAGGGCGCTGTCGACCACGCCGCTGAGGTAGGCCGAGCAGCTGGCCGAGGCTGCATCCTGCTGGCAATCCTGCAGACTGCCGGCCCAGGCCGCCTGGCTCAGCGCCAGCATGGCCCACCATCCTACTCTTTTCATAACCCCTCCGTGCTTTGATCGGCCTCCCGGTTCGGGAGCGCCATGCGCAGGGCGAGATAACCGACGATCGCCGCCAGGGTGGATCCCACCAGGATCCCGAGGCGAGAGTAGCTGCCGTAATCCAATCCGCCGTGCTCGAAGGCCAGCGAGGCAATGAACATCGACATGGTAAAGCCGATGCCGCACAGAATGCTGACCGCAAAGATCTGTCTGAAGTTGACCCCAGGTGGCAGTTGGGCAATGCCCAGCTTGACCGACAGCCAGCTGATGGTGAACACCCCGAGCGGCTTGCCGATGAACAGCCCCAGCATGATGCCCATGGGCACCGGGCTCAGCAGGGAGGAGAGACCTATCCCCTCCAGCGACACCCCGGCGTTGGCAAAGGCGAACAGCGGCAGGATCAGGTAGGCACTCCAGGGGTGCAGGGCATGCTCCAGATGCTTGAGTGGCGACTCATAACGCTTGCCGTTGAGCGGGATCATGAAGCCCACCACCACGCCGGCCAGGGTCGCATGGACGCCCGACTTCAGCACCGCCACCCAGAGCACCAGCCCGACCAGCATGTAGAGGCTGATCCGATCCTCGCCGCGGCGATTCATCCACAGCAGGGTCAGGGTCGCCAGGATGCCGATCGCCAGCGCCGTCAGCGACAACTGCTGGGTGTAGAACAGCGCGATGATGATGATGACCCCCAGGTCATCCATGATGGCCAGCGCCAGCAGAAACACCTTGAGACTCACCGGCACCCGCTTGCCCAGCAGCGCCATCACCCCGAGGGCAAAGGCGATGTCGGTGGCGGCGGGAATGGCCCAGCCGGCACGCGCCACTTCGTCCGAGTAGTTGAAGAAGGCATAGATCAGGGCTGGCGCCAGCATGCCGCCCACCGCCGCGATGGCCGGGAAGGTGGCCTGCACCCGGGAAGAGAGGGCCCCCTCCAGCATCTCGCGCTTCACCTCGAGGCCGACCAGCAGGAAGAAGACAGCCATGAAGCCGTCGTTGATCCAGAGCAGCAGCGGCTTGTTGATGTCGAGGGCGGCAATGCGCACCTGCACCTGGGTATCGAGGAAAGCCTGATAGCTGCCGGCCAGGCCGCTGTTGGCCAGAATCATGGCCAGCATGGCTGCCATGATCAGAATTATTCCGGAGGCGGCCTCCAGTTTGAGGAACTTCTTGATTACGTCGCTCATGGTTAAAATATCCACAGTCTTACTTTGATTTGAGTCTATATCCGATAACAATCCGTGAAAAATCGTTTCTTACTGCGAAATACAACGAAAAAACCGAAGGCAAAATCAAACATGCCTGCTATAAGCAGGTTTTTTCTCGGGCGGATATCACTCGAAACTCCCCCATAAGAATGAATATTCTGTGGTTTTTATGCATAAAAAAGGCGCCTCATGGGCGCCTTTCACATCAGATGGCGACGGGCGCCTTGATGCCGGGATGGGGGTCGTAACCCTCGATCTCGAAATCCTCGAACCGGTAGTCGAAGATGGAGTCCGGCTTGCGTTTGATCAGCAGGGTCGGCAGCGGGCGCGGCTCGCGGGAGAGCTGCAGCGCGGTCTGCTCCATGTGGTTGGAGTAGAGGTGCACGTCACCACCGGTCCAGACGAAGTCCCCCACCTCCAGGTCGCACTGCTGGGCCATCATGTGGGTCAGCAAAGCATAGCTGGCGATGTTGAACGGCAGGCCGAGGAAGACGTCACAGCTGCGCTGGTAGAGCTGGCAGGAGAGTTTGCCGTCCGCCACGTAGAACTGGAAGAAGGCGTGGCAGGGAGCCAGCGCCATCTTGTCCAGCTCGCCCACGTTCCAGGCGGAGACGATGATGCGACGGGAATCCGGGTTGTGCTTGATGTCGTCCACCGCCTTCTGGATCTGGTCGATGACAGACCCGTCAGCCGCCGGCCAGGAGCGCCACTGGGCGCCGTAGACCGGGCCAAGATCGCCGTTCTCGTCGGCCCACTCGTCCCAGATACTGACACCATTTTCTTTCAGATAGGCGGTATTGGTGTCGCCGTTGAGGAACCAGAGCAGCTCGTGAATGATGGAGCGCAGGTGGCACTTCTTGGTGGTCACCAGCGGGAAGCCTTCGGCCAGGTTGAAGCGCATCTGATGGCCGAACAGGGAGACGGTGCCGGTGCCGGTACGGTCGGACTTGACGGTCCCCTCATCCAGGATCTTCTGCATCAGGTCGAGATAGGCTCTCATTGTTTTGCCTCCTTCACGGCGTTGCCGAACAGCTGCGGGCGCTTGTAGGCGGCCCAGATCATCAGGGCACCGATGAGGATCATCGGAGTAGAGAGGATCTGGCCCATGCTGATCTCGTTGAAGTAGAGCCCCAGCTGGCTGTCAGGCTGGCGTACGAATTCCACCAGGAAGCGGAACAGGCCGTAGAACAGCAGGAACATGCCGGAGATGGCGCCGCGCGGCGGGTTCTTGCGCCAGAACAGGTTGAGGATGATGAACAGTACCACCCCTTCCAGTGCGAACTGGTAGAGCTGGGAGGGGTGGCGCGGCTCGGGGCCCGCCTCCGGGAAGATGATGGCCCAGGGCACATCGGTGACCCGACCCCACAGCTCGCCGTTGAGGAAGTTGCCGATGCGGCCGACGCCGAGGCCAAACGGAATGAGCGGTGCCACGAAATCGGCCACGGTAAAGAAGTGGCGCTTGGTCTTGTGGGCAAACCAGACCATGGCGGTGATGACCCCGATCAGGCCGCCGTGGAACGACATGCCACCGGTCCAGATCTTGAACAGGTAGAGAGGATCGGCCAGGAACATGTCGAAGTTGTAGAACAGCACGTAACCGACCCGACCACCCAGGATCACCCCGAGGAAGCCGTAAAACAGCAGGTCGGACACCTCGTTGCGGGTCCAGCCGCTGTTCGGCGCATCGGCGCGACGCCCCGCCAGCCACATGGCAAAGGCGAAGCCAAACAGGTACATGAGACCATACCAGCGTACCGATAGTGGTCCCAAACTGAATGCTACGGGATCAATCTGCGAGAAAACCCAATATCCATCGTGCTGCATAAGCGGCCCCAGTCATAAGAAAAGCCGCATTTTCCGATCATTCGTCAGCAGGGACAAGGCATGATTATCAATCAGACTGTTTCGTTTTGTGACCGGCACGCAGCAAACCGCCCAGACCGTGCTCTTCCAGATAGCGGGCAAACAGGCCGCGCAGCACATGGGGATTGTCGTGCTTGAGGCCGTCGGTCAGCAGCACAGTCAGCTCGCTCAGGTTGGCCTGGCGCAGTACGTACTTGATGCGTGCGATGTTGTGGGTGTTCATGCTGAAGCGACGATAGCCCATGGCCAGCAGCAGCAACACCCCGACCGGATCACCGGCCAGCTCGCCACAGACCGAGACCGGTTTTTGGTAGCGACGGGAGGCATCGACCAGCAGCTGCAGGGCACGGATCACCGCCGGATGGAAGGCGTCGTAGATGTTGGCGACCCGGGCGTTGTTGCGATCCACCGCCAGCAGGTACTGGGTCAGGTCGTTGCTGCCCACCGACCAGAAGTCGATGAGCGGCGCCATCTCGGGCAGGATGTAGAGGGCGGAAGGCACCTCGATCATCACCCCGAGGCTCGGGTAGCGGATCACCGCCTCACGGCTGGCCGCCTCTTCCGACACTTCGCGCCAGGCCTGATCCAGCAGGCGGCGAGAGGCCTTGATTTCACTGACGCTGCTGATCATCGGCAGCATGATGGCCAGATTGTCCAGCCCTTCGCTGGCCCGCAGCATTGCCTTGAGCTGCACCAGGAACAGTTCGGGGTGATCCAGGGTGAGCCGGATCCCCCGCCAGCCAAGGAAGGGATTTTCCTCGACGATGGGGAAATAGGGCAACTGCTTGTCACCCCCCACATCCAGGGTCCGCATGCAGACCGGCCGGTTGCGATAGGTCTCCAGAATGCCGCGATAGCGGGCGGTCTGCTCCCACTCGGAGGGGAAGCTGTCCTGCAGCATGAAGGGGATCTCGGTGCGATAGAGGCCGACCCCGTCCGCCAGCTGATTGAGAGAGATCTCGGTGTCGGCGCTGAGGCCGGCGTTGAGCAGCAGAGAGACAGGCACGCCATCGGCAGTCTCGGAGGGCTGGTTGTCGACGCTGCGCACCAGGGTATCGAGCGCCCGCTCTTCGCTCAGCAGCTGACGATACTCGGTCAGGATCACCTGATTGGGCTCGATGAAGAGATCGCCGCTGTAGCCATCGACCACCAACATGCGACCACCGATGTCGCCGAGCGGCAGATCCACCCCCATGATGGCCGCCACCCCCATGGCGCGGGCCAGGATGGCGGCGTGGGAGTTGGTGCCCCCCTTGAGGGACACCACCCCGGTCAGGAACTCGCGGGGCACCTCGGCGAGGATGGTGGCCGTCACCTCATCGGCAACCAGCACCACCGGCTCGCCGATGGCGATGTGCTCGGGCTCGTTTTGCACCAGCCGACTGATGAGCCGCTGAGCGATGTCCTTCACATCGGTGGAGCGCTCCTGCAGATAGGGATCCTTCATCCCCTTGAACTGCTCGATGAGACGATCGCTGATGAGCTTGACCGCCGAGACCGCCGTCCAGTGCTCCTTGCTCACCTTGTTGCGGATCGGCTTGATGTAGCCGGGATCGTCCAGCAGATGCAGGTAGATATCGAAGATCGCCACCGAGTCCTGGCTGTAACTCTCGCGAAAACGCAGGGCCAGACTCTCCAGGTCGTGGCGCACCTCTTCCACCGCCACGTTCAGCCGCGCCAGCTGGCTGGCGTGATCCTCATCCTTGCGCGGGGTGATGGAGCGCAGCTCCTTGCGTGGCCGCCACACCCAGGCCTTGGCCATGGCGATGCCGCTGGCCCCGGCAATGCCGCGCAGCGGCTTGCTCCAGTCGGTCTTCTGCAGCCACCCCTTGGCCTGAGCCTGGGCGATTCGCGCCGCCAGCTGGGCCGCCAGGGTGACCATGAAGGACTCCTCCCCCTCATCGAAGAGGCGGCTCTCCTTCTGCTGCACCACCAGAATGCCCACCACCTGGCGCTGATGCATGATGGGAGCGCCGAGGAAGGAGCGAAACGCCTCTTCGGCCACATCGGGCAGGAATTTGAAACTGGGGTGGGAGGGGGCATCGGCCAGGTTGATCAGCTCTTCGCGTTGACCTACCAGGCCGACGATACCCTGCTCGAACGGCAGAGTGGCCTTGCCCACCGCCGACTCGGCCAGACCGTCGGTCGCAGCCAGCCGGTAGCGGCGCATTTCAGGTTCGGAGACGTAAACGGAACAGCAGTCCACCGACATGGCCAGCCGGGTCTGGCTGACCAATGCCTGCAAGGCCAGCTCGAGGGTATTGGCTTCGGCCATGCTTTCGACGATGCGTCTGAGTTCCGTTAACAACTAATCTGTGCTCCTTAGCGGGCGCGATTACGCCGCCCATCCTTCTTGTTGACCTGCACTGCCGGCACCGGCATCGCCAGCGGGGCAAACTCCTTCATCACCCGGCGATAGACTTCCCGCTTGAAGGAAACCACCTGACGCACCGGGTACCAGAAGCTGACCCAACGCCAGTCATCAAACTCCGGATGACCATGACAACCGAACTGGATCCTGGACTCCCTGCCCGGATCCAGCTGCAGCAGGAACCATTTTTGTTTTTGGCCAATACAGACCGGTGAACTGTCCCAACGAACGAGGCGTTTTGGCAAGCGATACTTCAACCAGTTGCGACTGGTCGCCATGATGGTCACATCCTCGGGCTTGAGGCCTATCTCCTCATACAGCTCACGATACATGGCCTGCTCTGGCGTCTCACCGTCATCAACTCCTCCCTGCGGAAACTGCCAGGAGTGCTGCCCATAACGCTTGGCCCACAATACTTGTCCGTCACGGTTACAGATCACGATTCCGACATTGGGACGAAACCCATCGCCATCTATCACGTGATCACCTTATAAAGGCTGAATCTATAAGGGGATTGTTCCACATTCACCTCGTGGCAGCAAACAAGGACTGCAATCCCCCATTCATGAATAACTTTCGATTTCAAGCAAACTTATAAACAAATTAAAGGATCAGATCCTACAATTTGCCCACCCAGACTGTGCATAAGCCTGTGAGCAAGCGGGTATATACAGTAGTTTTATTTATCTGCTCCAAACTGCCCCACAGCATACAGGATGCAATATAAAACAAAATATGTATTTAAATACATGGTGTTAAACAAAGAATGCTGGATCAAGATCCATGTCTTTTACCGCCGGCGATCCGGGATCCGGATTGTGAACAAGTTCGACTGTTCAAAGATCCACCACGGCTATTTTATCCACAGGAGTGGCACACTATCTGCCCCGATATCGCCGCAAAAATCGGTGCCGTTTCACATTTTTTTGTAACAACAGGGTGACTATTCCTACTTTTAAGCAGTTATCCAAGATTTCTGTGGATAACTGTGTGAAACAGCGCGAGCAAACCCTTGGACAACTATTTCAAGGCAGGATCCAGCGCTACGCCCATCGATAAATTGGAGACAAATTCCTTTAAAATCATTACGATAAACACTTACACACAAAACTGCTCCCCCTGTGCATACCCCTGCCAGGATCGGTTATAAAAACAGCGATCCTCAGGGAGGATCAGAGTTGCTAGAATAATCCCTCTTTGCAGGAGTCACTCATGCCCGCCAACCCCCGCTCCGAACAGGAACTGCTGGCCCGCGCCTACGCCATGGCCGGCTTCACCCTGGCCCAGCTGGCCGCCGACGCCAACATCGCCGTGCCGGCGGATCTGCGTCGGGACAAGGGCTGGGTCGGCCAGCTAATCGAGTGGCAGCTGGGAGCGAGCGCCGGCAGCAAGCCGGAGCAGGACTTCCCGGATCTCGGCATCGAGCTCAAGACGATCCCCATCGATCCTCAGGGCAAGCCGCTGGAAACCACCTTCGTCTGCGTGGCACCGCTGATCGGTGTCAGCGGCCAGCACTGGGAGGAGTCCAACGTGCGCAACAAGCTCTCCCGCGTGCTCTGGATCCCGGTGGAGGGCAGCCGAGAGATCCCCATCGGCGAGCGCCGGATCGGCATGCCGCTGCTGTGGAGTCCGAATGAAGAGGAGGAGATGCTGCTGCGCCAGGACTGGGAAGAGCTGATGGACATGATAGTGCTGGGAGAGGTGGAGCAGATCAGCGCCCGCCACGGCCAGGTGCTGCAACTGCGTCCCAAGGCGGCCAACAACAAGGCGCTGACCCGGGCCATCGGTCGCAATGGCCAGCCGATCCTGACCCTGCCCCGCGGTTTTTACCTCAAGATAGGTTTCACCCACGGCCTGCTGCAGCGCCACTTTGCCCTGCCCGCTTGATCTCTGTTATCAACATCCTTGTCATAAAGTGATATAAAAATAGACAGTCGCTATTTTTCGCAATCAGGACAAGGAGGCGTCATGCCGATCAACAAGCAATTTCTCAAGTCCCGCCCCGAGGTCAAGGTGACCTTTGCGGTGGAAAGAGAGGCCGCGGGAGAGGCCGAGCAGGTGTTGTTGCTGGGAGAGTTCAGCCAGTGGCAACCCATCGAGCTCAAGCGGATGAAGAGCGGTGAGTTCAAGACCACCCTCAACCTGCCGACCGATGGCCCCAGCCATTTCGAATACTGCTATCAGCTGGTTCAGCCGAACGGGGAGACCCGCTACGACAACGACTGGGCGGCGGATGACTACGTACCCGGCCCCTTCGGGCGAGACAACTCAGTGGTGCGGGTCAGCCAGCCAGGTTGAGCCGGCACACCCGAAAGTGGATACAAAAAAGGCTCGCCATTGGCGAGCCTTTTCACTACCTGTCGAGCATTTCGCCGACATATCGACACCAATTCGAATCGAATTAGTTGAGCTTCTCTTTGATACGAGCAGCTTTACCGGACAGGTTGCGCAGGTAGTACAGTTTGGCGCGGCGAACATCACCACGACGCTTCAGTTCTACACTGTGGATCAGCGGAGAGTGAGTCTGGAATACACGCTCAACACCTTCGCCGTTGGAGATCTTGCGAACGGTGAAAGCAGAGTGCAGACCGCGGTTACGCTTGGCAATCACGATGCCTTCGAAAGCCTGCAGACGCTCTTTACCACCTTCTTTAACACGAACTTGAACACGTACGGTGTCGCCCTGGGCAAAAGCCGGGATGTCGGTACGCATTTGCTCTTGTTCAAGCTGCTGAATAATCTTGCTCATTGTCTTTCCTTACCTAGGATAAACTGAAAACTCTACTTAACGCTGTCACGCACTTCGCGGACATACTCGGCAAGAAGTGATTCTTGCTCGTCAGTCAGAGCTAGGTTGTTAATAAGTTCCGGCCTTCTTTGCCAGGTTCGTCCGAGCGATTGCTTGAGACGCCAGCGTCGAATCACTTCGTGATTGCCGCTTGTCAGCGCCTCGGGCACCGCCAGCCCATCCAACACCTCCGGCCGAGTATAGTGGGGATGATCCAGCAGACCGTCCGTAAAGGAGTCCTGCTCGGCACTGGCCTGATCACCCAAAACCCCTGGGACCAGACGCGAAACCGCATCGATCAGGGTCATGGCAGGCAACTCGCCACCACTTAACACGTAATCCCCGATAGACCACTCTTCGTCGACTTCGGTTTGTATCACGCGTTCATCGATACCTTCGTATCGACCGGCTACCAGAATCAGTTTCTGATTCGTCGCCAACTCGGTCACGCCCGCTTGAGTCAGCTTGCGTCCCTGAGGAGAGAGATAGATGACTTTCGCCCCGTCTCCCGCCGCTTGCTTGGCTGCATGAATCGCGTCACGCAGCGGCTGAACCATCATTAGCATGCCGGGCCCACCACCATAAGGACGATCATCGACCGTACGGTGTTTGTCGTGGGTAAAGTCCCGGGGGTTCCAGCACTCAATCTGCAGCAGGCCACTCTTGACGGCCCGACCCGTTACCCCGTGCTCGGTAATGGCTCGGAACATTTCAGGGAAGAGGCTAATCACCCCAATCCACATAAGAAACCTCCGGCACCCGTGTTAGCGCGGGAAACTAGAAACCAGGATCCCAATCAACTTCGATTGTTCGAGCAGTCAGATCAATATTCTTGATCACCTGCTCTTCCAGGAACGGAATCAACCGCTCCTTCGCACCAAAGGCATCTTTTACATTGGCCTCAACCACCAACACATCGTTGGAGCCGGTTTCCATCAATTCGGTCACCTTGCCCATGTCGTATCCCTTGGTGGTCACTACCGAGCAACCAATCAGGTCACGCCAGTAGAACTCGCCCTCAGGCAACGCAGGCAACAGATCGGCGGCTACGCCAATCTCGACATTGGTCAATGCCAGGGCATCCTCGCGCACGTCGATACCATCGAGTTTGCAGATCAGACCCTTGTTGTGACGCTTCCAGGATGAAACCTGAATTTCACGCCACACCCCGTTCTGATTGATCAGCCAGGGGTTGTAATCGAAAATCGCTTCGGCAACATCGGTGAAGGAGTTCACTTTAAGCCAGCCCTTGATGCCGTAAACGGTACCCAGGGTGCCCAGAACTACAGGTTTTTCCACCTTAACTCCTTACCGTTTGGCTGATTAAGCAGCTTTGGCAGCGTCTTTGATCAGCTTGGCAACGCGGTCAGAAACAGCGGCACCAGTAGCAACCCAATGCTCGATACGAGCCAGGTCCAGGTTCAGCTTTTCAGCGTTACCAGAAGCAACCGGGTTGAAGAAACCAACGCGCTCAATGAAACGACCGTCGCGGGCGTTACGGCTGTCAGCAACTACTACCTGGTAGAACGGACGCTTTTTCGCGCCACCACGTTGTAAACGAATGGTTACCATATCGTCCTCATTAACATCTAATGAACAAGGCCCGCAAACACGCGGACCCTAGCTTAAAATAAGCCGCATAATTCTACTTGGATTCGTAATAATTGCAACCAAGCCAGCCATTTTTTGCGCAGAGCCGCAATGAAAAGGGCCTGCCGCTGGCAGACCCTCGCACTCAACGTCAGCCCGAATAATCAGAACGGACCGCGGCCGCCACCGAAGCCGGGAGGCAGCATGTTCTTCATCTGGCTCATCATCTTGCGCATGCCACCCTTGCCGGACATCTTCTTCATCATGCGCTGCATCTCGGTGAACTGCTTGAGCAGCTTGTTGACGTCCTGCACCTGCATGCCGGAGCCCGCGGCGATACGGCGCTTGCGGGAGCCCTTGATGAGGTCGGGATGGGCACGCTCCTTGGGTGTCATGGAGCTGATGATGGCCTCCATCCGCACGGTGAGCTTGTCATCCATCTGATCCTTGACGTTGTCCGGCAGGCCGGACATGCCGGGCAGCTTGTCGAGCATCCCCATCATGCCGCCCATGTTGCGCATCTGGGCCAGCTGCTCGCGGAAGTCTTCCAGATCGAAGCCCTTGCCACTCTTGACCTTGCTGGCCAGCTTGGCTGCCTTCTCTTTATCGACGGTGCGCTCCACCTCCTCGATGAGAGAGAGCACATCGCCCATGCCGAGGATGCGGGAGGCGAGACGATCCGGGTGGAACGGCTCCAGCGCGTCGGTCTTCTCGCCCATACCGATGAACTTGACCGGCTTGCCGGTGATGTGGCGCACCGACAGGGCGGCACCGCCACGGGCATCGCCGTCCGCCTTGGTGAGGATCACGCCGGTGAGCGGCAGCGCCTCGTTGAACGCCTTGGCGGTGTTGGCGGCATCCTGACCCGTCATGGCGTCGACCACGAACAGGGTCTCCACCGGCTTGATGGTGGCGTGAAGGTGTTTGATCTCCTCCATCATCTCGCCATCGACGTGCAGACGACCGGCGGTATCGACGATCACCACGTCATAGAACTTCTTGCGTGCCTGATCGATGGCCGCGTTGGCGATGTCCACCGGCTTCTGGCTGGCATCGCTCGGGAAGAAGTCGACGCCGATGTCGCCGGCCAGGGTCTCCAGCTGCTTGATGGCCGCCGGGCGGTAGACGTCCGCACTGACCACCAGCACCTTCTTCTTGTTGCGTTCCTTGAGCAGCTTGGCCAGTTTGCCGACCGTGGTGGTCTTACCGGCACCCTGCAGACCCGCCATCAGGATGATGGCCGGCGGCTGGGCCGCCAGATTGAGCTGCTCGTTGGCCTCCCCCATCACGGAGACCAGTTCGCCGTGCACAATCTTGATGAAGGCCTGGCCCGGGCTCAGGGACTTGGCCACTTCCTGGCCCACCGCCCGCTCCTTGACGCGCGCGACGAAGTCACGCACCACCGGCAGGGCGACGTCCGCCTCGAGCAGCGCCATGCGAACTTCGCGCAAGGTATCCTTGATGTTCTCTTCGGTCAGGCGGCCACGGCCGCTGACGTTGCGCAGGGTGCGCGAGAGTCGTTCAGTCAAATTCTCAAACATGACGCATTCCGGTTCTTGGCGTAACAAATGGGAGGCATTATACCTCACTCGCACGATGAGGACGATTATTCGCCGCACTCGGCTGAGGTCAGCCCTGTGCGGCTGGCCCAACATGCTGCCTATATATGGGCAGATCGGCGGCAGCACAACTGGCGAGCACATCTTGTGCAAGGTATACTGCCCTTCCTGTTCCCAATCGCTTGCTCGACAACGACCCGGTTATGATCGTGATCTCTGTTCTGGCCCTGGCGTTCTATCTGCTGGCCATCATCGCCTCTCTGCACCTGCTGCTCAGTGCCAAACCAGTGGGACAAGCCCCCCTGTTTGCCTGCATCGGACTGGCCCTGATCGCCCATGGCGCCGCCCTCTCCGGCGAGGTGCTGGTAACCCACTCAGGGCAGAATCTGAGCATGCTCAACGTGGCCTCGCTGGTCAGTCTCATCATCAGCTGCTTCATGACCTGCGTCACCCGCCGCTTCAACGGCTGGATCCTGCTGCCGGTGGTCTACAGCTTCTCGGCCCTGTTGCTGGCCGCCAGCGCCCTCATTCCCGGTCGCTATATCACCCACCTGGAGGCCCATCCCCAGCTGCTGCTGCATATCGGCCTCGCGCTGATGGCCTACTCGGTATTGATGATCGCCTGCCTGTTTGCGCTGCAGCTCGCCTGTCTGGACCGGCAACTGAAGACGCGCAAGATCAGCCAGCTGCCGGCCATGCCGCCCCTGATGACGGTCGAGAAGCGGCTGTTCCAGCTCATCTCGGCCGGCGTCCTGTTGCTGACCCTCTCCATTGCCTCCGGCCTCTTCTTCCTCGAAGACATGTTCGCCCAGGGCAAATCCCACAAGGCCATCCTCTCGATCCTGGCCTGGTGCGTCTACGTGCTGCTGCTGTGGGGCCACCATACCCGTGGCTGGCGTGGTCGCAAGGTGATCACCCTGAGCCTGATCGGCAGCTTCATTCTGACCCTGGCCTACTTCGGCAGCCGCTTCGTCAAAGAAGTGCTGCTGAGCTGAACGCCCACTACTTCTTCATCACACAGTCCCACAGGAGCCCTTCTTGGACAGTATCTCAACGAGTACATTGCTGATTGTTCTCGTTATCTTGATCCTCATGTCTGCCTTCTTCTCAAGTTCTGAAACCGGCATGATGTCGCTCAACCGTTACAAGCTGCGGCATCTGGCCCAGACCAAGCACAAGGCTGCCCGTCGGGTGGAGAAACTGCTCTCCCGGCCCGACCGCCTGCTGGGGCTGATCCTGATCGGCAACAACCTGGTCAACATCCTGGCGTCAGCCATCGCCACCATCGTCTGTATTCGTCTATTCGGGGATCTGGGGGTGGCCATCGCCACTTTCGGCCTGACCCTGATCGTGCTGGTGTTTGGTGAAGTGACTCCCAAGACCCTGGCGGCCATGTTCCCGGAGAAAGTCGCCTATCCAGCATCTTGGGTGCTCAAGGGGCTGATGGTGCCGCTTGCCCCCTTCGTCTGGATGATCAATGGCATCACCAGCGGTCTGCTCAAGCTGCTGAAGATCAATCCGAACAAGGATGACTCCCTCAATACCGAGGAGCTGCGCACCATCGTCAACGAGGCGGGCAGTCTGATCCCCCAGCGCCATCAGGAGATGCTGCTCAGCATCCTGGATCTGGACAAGATGACGGTGGAACACATCATGGTGCCGCGCAGCGAGATCTACGCCATCGACATCAACGATGACTGGAAGACCATACTGCGTCAGCTGGCCCACTGCGCCCACACCAAGATCCTGCTCTATCGCGACAACATCGACGACGTGGTGGGTTTTCTGCACGCCCGCGACGCGCTGCGCCTGATGGCCAAGGATCAGTTCAACAAGTCGAGCCTGCTGCGGGAAGTGGACGAAATTTACTTCATTCCGGAAGGGACGCCCCTCAACGTGCAACTAGCCAAGTTCCAGCGCAACAAGGAGCGGATCGGCCTCATCGTCGACGAGTATGGCGACATTCAGGGGCTGATCACCCTGGACGACATCCTGGAAGAGATAGTGGGCGACTTCACCACCTCCATGACCCCGGCGCCCAGCGACGAGATCCATCCCCAGCCGGATGGCTCCTTCCTGGTGGAGGGCTCGGCCAGCATCCGCGAGCTCAACAAGGAGATGAACTGGCAGCTGCCCATCGACGGGCCCCGTACCCTTAACGGCGTCATCCTCGAATATCTGGAGGAGATCCCCCAACCCAACATCAGCCTGCGGCTGGCCGGCTACCCCATCGAGATCCTGGAAGTGGAGAACAACATGGTGAAGATGGCGCGGATCATGCCGGCGTTGTACCGAAACGAGTCGGGACTGGAAGATTGAAAAAAGGCTGCCGATGGCAGCCTTTTTCTATTGCGTCATTGGCCGGCGATCGGCTCACTCATCTTCGTCGCCAGGCTCCAGCACCAGGGTCGGGATCAACTCGCCGAAGACCTGCTGCAGCTCGTCGCGATTGGCCAGCAGATCCTGCAGCGTGTAGCTGTCCATCACCGCCAGAAACGCATTCATCGCCTCTTTCAGGGCACTCTTCAGCAGACAGACAGAGACGATGTGGCAAGCCGGCGAGTTGCAGTCGATGCCGTCCAGGTTCCCTTCCAGCGCCCGGATCACCTGGCCGATGTTGATGCTCTCCGGCGCGCAGGCCATGCGAATGCCGCCATTCTTGCCGCGCTGGGACTGCAGGTAACCCAGTTTCACCAGCTGGTTCACCACCTTCACCATGTGGTTGCGGGAGACGTCATACAAGGCGGAGACCTTGGCCACGCTAGACAATTCGCCCTCCGGCAGGGTCGCCAGATAGAGCAGGGCTCTCAATCCAAAATCGGTATAGCTAGTTAGTCTCATAGTGCCTGTGTCGCATCACGCGGAAATTGATTATTGATTCAGATCAAATAAACATCTAGGATGCAGCTTATTAAGTGACATTCTAGATGTTCAATTAGCAAGGAACCCCTATGTTAGACCAAGCCACCATCGCCGTCATCAAAAGCACCATCCCTTTGCTCGAATCAGCGGGCCCCGCGCTCACCCAGCACTTCTACCAGCGCATGTTCAGCCATAACCCGGAGCTGAAGGACATTTTCAACCTGGCGCACCAGCGCAGCGGCGGTCAGCCGCTGGCGCTGTTCAATGCGGTGGCGGCCTACGCCAAGAACATCGACAACCTGGGGGCACTGGCCGGTGCCGTGGAACGCATCGCCCACAAGCACACGGGTTTCCTGATCCAGCCAGAACAATATCACATTGTAGGTAGTCATCTCTTGGCCACGCTCAAAGAATTGGGTGGAAGTGCGGTCACCGACGAGGTGCTGGATGCCTGGGGCAAGGCTTACGGCGTGCTCGCCAGCATCTTCATCGGCCGCGAGAGCGAGATTTATCAGGAGAAGGCGAACGAGATCGGTGGCTGGCAAGGCCCCCGCCCCTTCCTGATCAAGGAGAAGCGGGTCGAGAGCGAGCTCATCACCTCCTTCCTGCTGGCGCCGGTGGATGGCAAGCCGGTGCTGGACTTCAAACCGGGCCAGTACCTCAGCATCAAGCTGGTCCATCCCGAGCTCGAGTATCAGGAGATCCGCCAGTACTCCCTCTCCGATGCCCCCAATGGCCAGCACTACCGCATCAGCGTCAAGCGCGAGCCGCACGGCCAGGTCTCCAACCTGCTGCACGATCATCTGCAGGAGGGCGATCAAGTGGAGCTGATGCCGCCCACCGGCGATTTCTACCTGAAAGCCGATGGCCATACCCCGGTAGTACTGCTCTCGGCCGGTGTGGGTGTCACGCCGATGATGAGCATGCTCAACCAGCTGCTGACGAGCAGCCATCAGGCCGACATCACCTGGCTGCACGCCTGCGAACAGGGTGCCGTGCATGCCTTCAGGGAGGATATTCAGCAAAAATCCCGCCAGCACGCCAACCTGTTGAGCCGGGTCTGGTATCGGGAGCCGCAGGCCAGTGACGTGCAGGGCGAAGAGTACCATCATGCCGGCACCATGGATCTGAGTGCCGTGCAGGAGCGCATCACGCCGCAGGCCCACTACTACTTCTGTGGCCCTCTTGGCTTCATGCAGGCCGTCAAGCAGCAGCTGATCGCGTCGGGTATTCCGGCCGGCCAGCTCCATTACGAAGTTTTTGGTCCCCACCAAGATCTGTAAGGCGGGCGGATCACTATAACTTGATGAGGGGCCAGCCTGTCACGGCACGGCGGCTGGCCCCTCCCGGCCCACGGATGCAGATCCGTGGGTCATTTTTTGGGATCAGTGCATCGCCTTGGCACGGGCGATGGCGTTGGCGGGCATGCGATTGCCGAGCCGGCTGAGCAGGCTCGCCGCCTTCTGGTGGGTGGCCTTGTCACCGATGACGGCGCCGTGCAGCCAGTGATACGCCTCCTCGTAGTCCAGTGGGCTTCCCATGCCCTGCAACAGCATCTCCACCCACTCGATCTGCGCCCGCTGGAAGCCCAGGCTGGCGGCCTCCCGCATCAGGGTCTCGGCCTTGAGCAGGTCCTTTTGCACCAGGGTGCCCTTCCAGTAGTAGCGACCCAGTTGCTCCAGCGCCGGCGCCAGCCCTTGATTGGCCGCATCCCACATGAATTTCACCCCCAGCTCCGCATTGGGCTTGATGCAGACCCCCCAGGCCAGCATGTCCCCCCACAGAAACTGATAAGAGGGGATCTTCATCACCTCGGCCCGCACCTCGATATCCTGGGTGAGCTGGCACCTGTCCTGCTTGACCTGCTGCAGGTGGCGGCCCTGCTCAATCCAGTTGAGCAGCTCGTCCTGGCGATAGAGCGGCACCGCCTGCAGCGCGCCGCTGTCCACGGTCAGGCCGCTGGCCGGGGTGCTGGTCATGGGACGATTGTTCGGCGAACGGTCGCCCTCTGCAGCGACAGGCGCGGGAATGGGGGCTGCCGCTGGCGCAGCGGCGGGTGTTGTACTCGTTGCCGCAACCGGTGCAGAGGGGTTGGCGGATGGCGTTGCCGTAGTTTGCACGGCCGCCGGTGCGGGAGCCTCAGCAGAGGACGGGGCGGCAACCTCCGGCTGCGCCGGCGCACTGGCCGCCGGCGTGGCCCCGCTCGTCGCGGTGGCGGCAGAGGTGGAAGGCTCGGCCCCCTGCGCCTGGCCCGTCAGCAATGGGGGCGTCAGCAAACAGAGCAGGCCGACAAGGGTAATGGGTTTCATCATAAGGATCTCCTGCAGCACCCTGTTATCGGCAGCCGGCGACATCCCCTTAGTCCGGCACCACCTGCCCATAACGACAAAGGGGAGCCGAAGCTCCCCTTGCTGTCCATCCGGACGCCTTACTTGACGAAGTCGACACCCAGCTGGATATCGGCTTTCAGGGTGGCCAGCATGCCATCCATCGCCTCTTGTTCGAAGGCGCTCAGCTTGCCGTAGTCCAGCACGGTTTCGACGCCGTTCTTGCCAAGCAGGATGGGCTGCGCGAAGAAGGTGGCGTGCTTGCCGTCGCCTTCCACGTAGGCGCACTCGATGACGTTGGCTTCACCCTGCAGACCCTTGATCAGCGACAGACCGAAACGGCAGGCAGCCTGGCCCATGGAGAGAGTGGCGGAACCGCCACCGGCCTTGGCTTCCACCACTTCGGTACCGGCGTTCTGGATACGCTTGGTCATGGCGGCCACTTCGTCGGCGGTGAAGCTGGCACCTTCAATCTGGGAGAGCAGCGGCAGAATGGTCACGCCACTGTGGCCACCGATCACGTTGACGCGCACCTTGTCGACGTTCAGACCCTTGGCCTCGGCCACGAAGGTCTCGGCACGGATCACGTCCAGGGTGGTGACGCCGAACAGGCGACGCTTGTCATAGACACCGGCTTTCTTCAGCACTTCGGCGGCGATGGCGACCGTGGTGTTGACCGGGTTGGTGATGATGCCGATCAGCGCTTTCGGGCAGGAGGCGGCGCACTTTTCCACCAGATTCTTGACGATGCCGGCGTTGATGTTGAACAGGTCGGAACGATCCATGCCGGGCTTGCGCGCCACGCCGGCGGAGATCAGCACGACATCGGCGCCGACCAGAGCCGGGCTCGGGTCTTCACCGCAGAAACCTTTTACTTTCACGTCAGTCGGGATATGGCTCAGATCGACCGCCACGCCCGGGGTCACCGGAGCGATGTCATACAGGCTCAATTCGGAACCAGCAGGCAGACGGTTTTTCAACAGCAGAGCGAGGGCTTGGCCGATGCCACCGGCGGCACCCAGAACGGCAACTTTCATGATCAACTCCATGTTTAAGCGTAGGTTTAAGGTTGTTTCTTGTTGTGCGCCCAACCTTAAAGGATCCCCCCCTAAAAAACAATCTGATAACAGTTGTAATCACAGGTTCTGTGAGCCAATAAACAGGCGGCGAATAAAAATGGGGGAAAATGCAAAAAATTGGAGGGGAAGCACAGATTTCCTGCACTTCCCCTCACCATTAATAGGTAGATCTGCCGACTTCAGCCCTGGAAGGCCAACGCCCTGCGTTCACACCAACGAAAACCAATTGTTAACAATCCGTTCATGGTCAGGTAGAGGGCACCGGCCACGGTGAACACCGCCAGGGTGTCATAGGTCTGGGCATTGAGGCGCTGGGCCAGCCCCATCACATCCATGATGGTGATGGTACTGGCGAGCGAACTCCCCTTGAGCACCAGGATCACCTCGTTGGAGTAGGCGGGTACCAGTCGCCGGGCGGCGTGACGCACCTTCATCCACAGAGTTTGGCCGGCGGAGAAGCCGAGCGCGCGGCAGGCCTCTACCTCACCGGCCGGGATGGCATCGAGCGCCCCCTTGAACAAGCGGGTGGAGTAGGCGGCGGTGTTGAAGCCGAGCGCCAGCACGGCGCAGAACCAGGGCTGCTTGAGCAACGGCCAGAGCGGCCCCTCTTTGAGCCAGGCAAACTGGCCCGGCCCGTAGTAGATGAGGAAGATCTGGATCAGCAGCGGCGTGCCGGTGAAGACCAGCACCCACAGCTGCACCAGCTGGGTCGCCACCGGGATGCGGCGCTCCAGCACCCAGGTCATGGCTGCCGCCATCAGCACGCCCAGCAGCAGACTGCCGGCGGTCAGTTGCAGAGTAATCGCCAGGCCACCCAGCAGGGTCATCAGGTAATCCTGCATGATCAGCCTCCGTAACGGCGGGTATAGCGGGCTGCCTGCTTCAAGCCGAACTCACTCACCAGGCTGATGGCCAGGTAGATGAGGGCCGCCGCGGCATACCAGGTGAAGGGTTGATAGGTACTGGCCGAGGCCATCTGGGCCTGGCGCATCATCTCGTTCACCCCGATAAGCGACACCAGTGCAGTGTCCTTGAGCAGCACCAGCCACTGGTTGCCGAGTCCCGGCAGGGCGTGCCGCCAGGCCTGGGGCAGCACGATGCGAAAGAAGATGTGGCGCTTGCCAAGGCCCAGCGCCAGCGCCGCCAGCCGCTGCCCGGCGGGCACCGCATTGAGGGCGGCCCGCAGGGTCTGGGTGGCGTAGCTGGCGAACAGCAGGGAGAGCGCCAGCACGCCGCAGGCGAACGGGCTGAACTCCACGTACTCGCCAGTGATGAGGAACAGCACCTGGGTCGAGCCGAAGTAGATGAACAGCACCACCAGCAGCTCGGGCAACCCGCGAATAAGCGTGGTGAGGGTGGCTACCGGCCACACCAGCCACCGCTGCTTGCTCAGCTCGGCGGCGCTAAACGCCAGCGCCAGCACCATGCCCCCGACCAGGGAGGCCAGGGCCAGCCCGAGGGTCATCCAAGCTGCATCCAACAACAGGCTCAACATGGCTTAGTGCGCGAAATATTTGTCGTAGATCTTCTGATAGGTGCCGTTGGCCTTGATGTCGGCCAGCCCCTTGTTCAGCTGGGTCAGCAGTTCCTGATTGCCCTTGGCCACCGCGATGCCAAAACCGGTACCGAAGTACTTGGCGTCGGTCACAGGTGCGCCGATCACGCTGTACTCCTTGTGCTGCTTGAGCCAGTCGGCGGCGACCGCGGTATCGGCAAACACGCCGTCGGTGCGGCCGTTCATCATGTCGAGGAAGGCGCTCTGGTAGCTGGCATAGGGCACGGTCAGCAGCCCCTTGCTCACCCAGTTGTCCACCAGATAGGACTGGTGGGAGCTGCCGTTCTGCACGCCAACAGTCTTGTCCACCAGATCTTCCGGCCCCTTGAAGTCACCCTTCTTGGTCACGAACACGGCGGAGTTCTGGTAATAGATGTCGGAGAAGTCGACCTGGGCGGCCCGCTCCGGGGTCACGTCCATGGCGGCGATGGCGGCGTCGTAGCGACGGAATTTCAGGCTGGGGATCAGGCTGTCAAAAGCCTGGTTGTGGAAGCTGCACTCCAGCTTGGCCTGTTCACATATGGCGCGGGCCAGGTCGATATCAAACCCCTGGAACTCGTTCTTGTCGTCCAGGTATTCGAACGGTGCGTAGGTGGCCTCGGTGGCGAACTTGATCTCTTTTGCCAGCACCTGGGTGCTCAGCAGGCCCATGGCCGCGATCAGCAACAGACTCTTTTTCATGACAGCTTCCTTATCGATTTGAATATCAATGCATCAAGAATTCGGCAAACCGGCTGGTTTGCGGGGCTTGGAAAATGGCGGCGGAGCCCGCTTCGATGATCCGCCCCTTCTCCAGATAGATCACCTGGCTGGCCACCTTGCGAGCGAACTCTACCTCGTGGGTCACCACCACCTGGGTGATGCCGGTCTGGCCCAGGTTGCGGATGATCTCCGCCACTTCCTTGGTGATCTCGGGGTCGAGGGCCGCGGTCGGCTCGTCAAACAGCAGCACCTGGGGGTCCATCATCAGGGTACGGGCGATGGCCACCCGCTGCTGCTGACCACCGGAGAGACGCGCCGGCCAGGCGTCGCGCTTGTCGGCCAGTTGCAGCTGGGCCAGCAGATAGCCCCCCTTCTCCATGGCCGCCGCCTTGCTCATGCCAAGCAGCTTGACCGGCGCCTCGATGAGGTTCTCCATCACGGTGAGATGGGGCCACAGGTTGTACTGCTGGAACACCATGCCCACCTTGCGGCGCAGCGCCTGGGTCTGGCGGTTGAACTCGGCGGTGGAGAGGCTGGAGGGGAAAGAAAATTCACTTTCACCGATGCGCAGGACACCGGCATCCGGGGTGTCCAGCAGGTTCATCATGCGCAGCAGAGAACTCTTGCCGGCACCGCTCGGACCCAGCAGCACCAGGGTTTCACCGGGTGCGGTCCGAAAGCTGACCTGTTGCAGTACCGGCACCTTGTGCCAGGATTTTTCGATACCGATTAATTCAATACCCATACAGCCCAATTGAATAAGTTTTCAAAATTTCGTCCTGATTCTAACGCTGGCATGGGTGGATGCAAGCTATATTTGAATCAATATGCAGAACAAGCGCCGCTTCCTTGCAAAAATAGGCATATGAATGCAAAATGGGCACGCTGTTCATATCTGCCGCCTGAGCGTGACAGGCAGCCAAACCTCCTCATTCGTGAGTCCAAGATGAAGCATAACGACAAGCAAGAAAAACTGGCCAAGGCCTTTAAAGCCTTGCTGAAAGAAGAACGATTTGGCTCCCAGGCAGAGATAGTGACTGCCCTGCAAGAGATGGGCTTCGAAAACATCAACCAGTCCAAGGTATCGCGCATGCTGAGCCGCTTCGGCGCCGTTCGCACCCGCAATGCCAAGATGGAAATGGTTTACTGCCTGCCGGTGGAACTGGGCGTGCCCACCACCTCCAGCCCGCTCAAGAATCTGGTGCTGGATGTCGACCACAACGGCGCTCTGGTGGTGATCCATACCAGCCCGGGTGCGGCCCAGCTGATCGCCCGCCTGCTCGACTCCCTCGGCAAGGCCGAAGGGATCCTCGGCACCATCGCCGGTGACGACACCATCTTCATCACCCCGACCAGCGACACCGACATCGAGGAGCTCTATCTCTCCGCCCTCGAGCTGTTCGAACAGACGCCGTAAGGGCGGCAACCGC
The DNA here is from genome assembly GCF_027707805.1 of Aeromonas sp. QDB20. Taxonomy (NCBI): domain Bacteria; kingdom Pseudomonadati; phylum Pseudomonadota; class Gammaproteobacteria; order Aeromonadales; family Aeromonadaceae; genus Aeromonas; species Aeromonas sp. QDB20. The sequence continues at coordinate 50,735 of NZ_JAPCJC010000007.1, forward strand.
CCCGTGGCGGTTGCACCAAAACGCAAAATCCCGGCCAAGGCCGGGATTTTTGTTATCTGCGGGTCGAGCTTATTTGCCCTGCCCTATCAGAAAATCTTCTGAGGGGGCGAAGAAGGCCGCGCCGGTCACCGCACTGGTGAAGCGCAGCAGGTGATCGAAGTGACTGCCCTCCCCCTTGTACATGCTGGCCAGCATAGCGTTGAAGTGCAGCGGAGTGCGACAGCAGGAGATGAAGTAGAGCCCCTGCTCGGTCATGGTGCCCCAGGGCATGCTCTGGCGCAGGATCTCCATGGACTCCCCCTTCGGGGTCTTGAGGTTGACCCGCTTGATGTGGGCGGTCAGCGGCTTGTCGGCCGACTCGTACTCGATGTTGTCGACCTTGGTGCGACCTATGATGTCTTCCTGCTCTTTTTGCGCCAGCTTCTCCCAGTCGCTCATGGCGTGGACCCAGCGCTGCACGTGGATGTAGGAGCCGCCGGCAAACTCGCCATCGGCCAGCAGCGCCACTTCGGCGCGGTGCTCATCTTGCGGGTTCTCGGTGCCGTCGACGAAACCGGTCAGGTCGCGGCAGTCGAGGTTGCGAAAACCGCGCACCTCTTCCGCCAGCTCCACCAGCCCGGCCAGCAGGGCCATGACGCGCTGACCGGCGTGGTGCAGCACATCCACCCGATCGGCGCGCAGCTGCACGAACAGATCGAACGGGGTGTTGGGGGCCTCCTGGCCGTTGGCGGATTGCGCCATAAAGCCACGGAACTGGGGCGGACGGGCGGCGGGATAGAGGCCATCCCAGGCGTCGGCGCCGACGGCCACCAGACCGCTGAAGCCGGCAGCGGGGAAATCGGCGGCCACCGCCTCCCACAGGGCCGGCAACCTGGCCAGACGGGCCACCAGTTCGGCGGCGTCACCGGTGCGGTTGAACATCAGATAGAGGGCGTGCAGATTGGGCTCGGCACAGATCCCGGCTTGGGCTTTCATATATCTCTCCCCTGAACAGGCATTGGCGATATGGGCGGATAGCGTTGCGCGATTATAAACCAGCGCGGTTCCAGTTCATTGATTTCACAACGATATCACGCGTTCAGGGTAAAGGGTCAAACAACACCAGCGCGTGAGGGGGCACCCTGACCCGCGCCCGCGCCCCCTCCAGCGGCTCGCCGATGCTCGCCTCCAGCCGCAGCTCGCCGCTCTCGAACAGCACCCGGCAGTGGTGGCCGAGGAACTGCTGCTCCACCACCTTGAGCTCGCCATCCGCGGCGCTCTCCAGCAACAGCTGCTGGGGCCTGAGCATCAGTTGCAGCAGCTCACCCACTGCCCGGCCGTGAGGCTCGCTGCCACAGATGACCCCGAGCGCCGTGCGCACGCAGTGGCTGTCCACCACCTCGGCTGCCAGGTAGTTGACCCCGCCGAGAAACTCCGCCACGAAGCGGTTCTGGGGGCGGCGATAGAGCTGTTCCGGCTGGCCCACCTGCTCGATGTGACCCGCACGAAACAGCGCCAGCCGATCGGCAAAGGCAAAGGCCTCCTCCTTGCTGTGGCTGACGAAGATGGCGCCGATCCCCTGCTGCTTGAGCAGGGCGCGGATCTCGAGGATCAACTTCATCCGTACCTGGGTGTCGATGTTGGAGAAGGGCTCGTCCAGCAGCATCAATCTCGGCTTGCACACCAGCGCCCGGGCGATGGCCACCCGCTGTTGCTGGCCACCGGATAGCTGGTGCGGATAGCGATCCCCCAGCCCCTGCAGATTGACCAACGCCAGCGCCTCGTCCACCTGTTGCTGGCGGACACGGCGATCGAGCCGGGTCAGACCGAAACCGACGTTGTCCGCCACCGTCAGGTGGGGGAAGAGGGCGTAATCCTGAAAGATCATGCCGATGTTGCGCTCCTCGGGCGGCACGCTGGCACCCGGCCCGTCGAGCAGGGTATCGCCGAGGCGAATCGTGCCCTCCGCCAGCGGCAACAGGCCGGCGATGGCCTTGAGCAGCGTGGTCTTGCCGCAGCCACTCGCCCCCAGCAGGCAGACAATCTCGTTGTCAGCCACCGTCAGGGAGAGCTGTTCCAGCACATTGCGGCCGTTGTAACGGCAACTGACATTTTCAACCTGCAAACAGGACAAGGCTGACTTCCTCATATTCTTTTGAACCAAACCGACCGGCGGCCGGACAACATTTCAAGGTTGGCGGGCTCAGTGCCCCGCCCCATCCAGGTTGCGGTTGACCCAGATCAGCGGCAACAGCCCCACCAGCACGATGACGATGGCACCAAGCGCGCCGCGCTCCAGCATCTCGTCCGACACGAACTGGTAGACGTGGGTCGCCAGGGTATCGAAGTTGAACGGCCGCAGCAGCAGGGCTGCGGGCAGCTCCTTCATGGATTCGATGAACACCAGCATGGCACCGGCAAACAGGCCGCGCTGTACCAGCGGCAGGTGCACCCGCCGCAGCATGGCGCCATCTCCCTGCCCCAGGGAGCGGGCCGCCATGTCGAGGCTGGGGGAGATCTTGCCCATGCTGCTCTCCACCGAGCCGATGGCGATGGCCACGAAGCGCACCAGATAGCCGAACACGATGGCGGTGAGGGTACCGGTCAGCAGCAGCCCAGGCCCCTGACGCCCCAGCCACTCGGCCAGATCGTTGATGGCAAAGTCGAGAGCGGTGAGCGGCACCAGCACCCCGATGGCGAGCACGGTACCCGGCATGGCGTAACCCATGGCGGCGATGCGAAGGGGCAGCAGGCTTTTGACTCCACCGTCGAGGCGACGGAAGAAACCGAGCAACAGGGCGATCCCCATGGCAAGCAGGGCAGTCAGCGCCGAGATGAGCAGACTGTTGCCGGCGAAGCGGACAAACTCCGGCGTCCAGGAGAGTTCGAAATAACGCACCCCATAATCCAGCAGGATGACGAATGGCAGGCCGAAGCCGGCCAGCACCAGCCCCCAGCACCAGAGCGCAGCCAACCAGCGTCGCGCCCCCTTGAGCGGGTAGCGCAACGGCTGTTCGTGACCCATCGACTTCTGGAACACCTGCTGGCGCTGGCGGGAGCGACGCTCCATCGCGATCAGCAGCACTACCGCCAGCAGCATCAGGCAGGAGAGCTTGGCGGCGGTGGCCAAACTGCCGTAGCCGAGCCAAGTGTCGTAGACCGCCGTGGTCAGGGTGTTGATGGCAAAGAAGTGGACGGTGGCAAAGTCGGCCAGGGTCTCCATCGCTACTAGGGAGACGGCCACCATGATGGCCGGGCGCGCCAGCGGCAGGCTGAGGCGGCGAAAACTCTGCCAGGGGGTGCAGCCCAGCAGACGGCTGGAGTGAATGAGGCTGACCGACTGCTCCAGAAAGGAGGCGCGGGTCAGCAGATAAACGTAGGGAAACAGCACCAGCGCCAGCACCCAGGCGGCGCCGCCGAGGGAGCGGATGCCCGGAAACCAGTAATCGGCGGGGGATTGCCAGTCAAACAGGGTGCGTAGCCCCGCCTGCAACGGGCCCGAGTAGTCGAGCAGATCCGTGTAGACATAAGCCACTATGTAGGAGGGCATGGCCATGGGCAGCATCAAGGCCCACTGCAGGGCACGGCGCCCCGGCACCTGACACATGGCCACCAGCCAGGCGGTGGGCACGCCGAACAGCAGACTGAGCAGCACCACCCCGATAACCAGCCCCAGGGTATTGCCAAGATAAGCGGGAAGCACCGTATCGGCGAGATGGCGAAACAGATCTCCGTCAGCCGAGAAGGCGGAGAAGACCAGGGCAAGCACCGGCAAAGCCAGCAGCAGGGCGGTGGCCCAGCTGCCGGTAATCCATCCAAAATTTTTCATGTGTCCACAGAGGTTGATGGGGCCGTTGGCCCCATCTGATTACAAGTCGAATTTCACTTCATCCAGCAGTTGCAAGGCGTCCTTGCGGTGCTTGGCGTAATCGCTGACCGGCATGGGGTCAGACTTGAAACTGCCCCAGGACTTGACCATGGCGGAAGGCTCGACGCCGGCCTTGACCGGATACTCGGCATTCACGTCAGCATACATGTGCTGGGCGGTGTCGCCGGCCAGAAACTCCATCAGCTTCTGGGCCTCGGCCTTGTTCTTGGCATACTTGGTCATGGCCACGCCGCTCACGTTGACGTGGGCACCGCGATCCCCCTGGTTCGGGAAGTTGATGTAGACGGCATCGGCCCAGGACTTCTGCGCCGGATCCTTCAGCATGGCGCCCAGGTAGTAGCTGTTGCCGAGCGACACGTCACAGATACCATCCTTGATCGCCTTGACCTGATCCCGGTCGTTGCCCTGCGGCTTGCGCGCCAGGTTGGCCTTGACCCCTTCCAGCCAGGTTTTTGCATCCGCCATGCCGTGATGAGCGATCATGGAGGAGACCAGCGCCACATTGTACTCATGCTTGCCGCTGCGGGTGCAGATTTTTCCTTTGAATTCAGGCTTGGCCAGATCTTCGTAGCTGATGGTGTCCAGCTTGCCGAGGCGCTCCTTGCTGGAATAGATGGCGCGCACCCGGGTGGTCAGGGCGAACCAGCGATTGTCCGGATCGCGATAGATGGCGGGGATGTTCTCCTGCAGGATCTTGCTGTCCACCGGCTGCACCAGCCCCTTGTCCACCAGATCGGTCAGCCGGCTGATGTCGACGGTCAGCATCAGATCCGCCGGGGAGAGCTTGCCTTCCCGCTCCAGACGCTCGTTCAGACCCTCTTTGGCGAACACCACGTTGACCTTGATGCCAGACTCTTTCTCGAACTGCTGGATGATGGGCTTGATCAGCTCATCCTGGCGGTTGGAGTAGACATTCACTTCCCCTGCGGCAAACGCCGACTGAGCCGCCAACGCAGAGAAAGCCAGTGCCAACATCTTCATTTTCATCATCCATTCCTTGAGTTGCTATATCGAGTGAGAACCATTGCTGTTTGCATTTTGCATTGAGCTCGACAGCGGGATCAAGAAATCCTGACGTTGCGGGATCACATATTTAAACGTCGTTCAAACAAAGGGGCCGGATAGAATCCTATCCAGCCCCACCATGGAGTCAATCAGCGACACCCCATCGACCACCAGCCCCGTCAGGGCCGTCAGAGCGCCTCGTCGTCGTTCTCGCCGGTCCGAATGCGCACGGCCTGCAGCAGGTCGTAGACGAAGATCTTGCCGTCACCTATCTTGCCGGTGTAGGCGGCCTTGCAGATCGCCTCGATCACCCCTTCGACGTTGTCATCGGCGGTGGCGATCTCCAGCTTGACCTTGGGCAGGAAGTCGACCTGATACTCGGCTCCCCGGTATAATTCGGTGTGCCCCTTCTGGCGGCCAAACCCTTTGACCTCGGACACGGTCAGACCCTCGACCCCCAGGATGGCGACGGCCTCGCGCACGTCATCCAACTTGAAGGGTTTGATAATCGCAGTAATCAGCTTCATCTGGTTGCTCCCAATCCATGGTATGTCATGAATGGGGAATCAATTCTTGTGCCAAGTCTTTTTATTGTTTAATTTCAAAAAGATAGCATTTACGTCTGGAGCAGGACTCTCCCGACATCACCAAGGGAGCGCAGCTCGCCCCATTATGAGGCACCAAGCTGAACCAGCCTGCGCCGCTGCACCAAACAAGAGCACAGCAGTATGTTAGTCATCTCCAACAGCGTCACCCTGCCCTGGCATGAGCTGCAATTCCAGACCATGCGGGCACAGGGCAACGGCGGCCAGCACGTCAACAAGACCGACTCCGCCGTCTGGTTGCGCTTCGATTACCGCAGCTCCCCCAGCCTCACCCCGCTCTACAAGGAGGGGCTCGACAAGCTGAGCGACAGCCGGGTTCACGACGGCTTCATTCTGATCCGGGTCGAGACCCATCGCAGTCAGGACATGAACCGCAAGGAGGCGATGAACCGCCTGGTGGAGCTGCTGAAAAAAGCAGCCTGGCGCCCCAAGGCGCGCCATGCCACCAAGCCGACCCGCAGCTCCCAGCGCAAGCGGGTCGATGCCAAGAAGCGCAAGGGGGAGATCAAATCGACCCGCGGCAAACCGGTCGTGGACTAGGCCCGACACCCGAGGATGACAACATGCAATACAGTTTTTGCGACAACGCCCATGGCCCCCTGCTCATCGCCATCGATCGGGACGGGCTGCGTTACGTGGAGTTCATGCGAGGCGAGCAACCGGTGACCCCGACCGACCAGTGGCAGCGGGACGACTTGGCGCTCGCCCCTTTCGTCAAGCAGTTCGCTGCCTACTTCGCCGGTCGCCTGCGCCGCTTCGATCTGCCGCTCGCCGCCCGGGGCACCCCTTTTCAGCAATCGGTATGGCGCGCCCTGGGCGACATTCCCTACGGTGAGACAGTCAGCTATCTCGAGATAGCCCAGGCCATCGGCAATCCCAAGGCGGTGCGGGCGGTGGGTGCCGCCAACGGCCGCAACCCGCTCAGCATCATAGTGCCCTGCCACCGGGTGATCGGCCGCAGCGGCGAGCTGACCGGTTATGCCGGCGGCATCCCTATCAAACGCTGGCTGCTGGCACTGGAGCAACAGACCGCCGATCACTTTGTGCTGACCCCCTGAGCCACTGACCAGCCAGCCCGCATTGCGTTTAGCAAAATGAACATAGCATGAAGAATCGCCTCAGAAGGGCTTCAGACAGCCTCAGGCATCATGGCTTCACACTTGGATGGCATGGCTCATCCCTCATTCAAGTGGCACCCATGTGACGCTTCCAATCTGTCTTTTTCCCCCGCGCCTCCCTGAGGCGCTTTTTTTTGCCGGCAGACGGGCGCAAAAAAGCCCGCCGAAGCGGGCTCTGACCGGAAGGTGCTAACTTCTGGGGTCAATCAGAGGGCGAGGAACAGGCCGGCCAGCGAGGCGCTCATCAGGTTCGCCAGCACCCCCGCCAGGATGGCGCGCATGCCGTAGCGGGCGATGAAGGATTTGCGCTCCGGCACCATGGCGCCCAGGCCGCCGATCAGGATCGCCATGGAGGAGATGTTGGCGAAACCGCACAGGGCGAAGGTGACGATGGCCTTGCTCGATTCGCTCAGGGTCTGGTCCTGCACCAGGGCGATGAAGGCAACGAACTCGTTCACCACTATCTTGGTGCCGATCAGGGCGCCGGCGGCCTGAGCCTGCTCCCAGGGGATGCCGATCAGCCAGGAGATGGGAGCGAACAGCCAGCCCAGGATGATCTGGAAGCTCAGCTCCAGCCCCACCAGGTCGCCGGCCCAGCCCAGCAGGCCGTTGAGCATGGCGATCACGCCAACGAAGGCCAGCAGGGTGGCCCCCACGGCGACCGCGATGTTGAGACCGGACATGGCGCCATCGGCGGCCGCTTCAATCACGTTGGTAGCACGCGGGATCACCACGTCCTGATGATGGTCCTCTTCTTCGGCGGCAGGCGGCACCAGGATCTTGGCCATGGCCAGACCGGCCGGCGCCGACATGAAGGCCGCCGCGATCAGGTATTTCAGCTCGACCCCGATGCTGGCGTAACCCACCAGGGTACCTCCCGCCACGGAGGCGAGGCCGCAGCTCATCACCGCGAAGAACTGGGAGTCGGACATCTTGGAGAGATAGGGTTTGACCACCAGCGGCGCCTCTACCATGCCGACGAAGATGTTGGCGGTGGCGGAGAGGCTCTCGGCGCGGCCGGTGCCCAGCAGCTTCTGCAGGCCGCCGCCAAGCAGGGCGATCACTTTCGGCATCAGGCCGATGTGGTAGAGGATGGCGATCACCGCGGAGAAGAAGATGATGACCGGCAGCACGTTGAAGGCAAAGATGAAGCCCAGCTTGAACTTGGCCAGATCGCCGAACAGGAAGGCGATCCCCTCCTGACCGTAACCGATCACGCTGCTCACGCTCTCGCTCACCCCGTTCAGCACGTGCTGACCGGCGGGCAGCCAGAGTACCAGGCCGGCGAAGAGGATCTGCAGGCAGAGGGCCAGGCCCACTGTTCGCAACGGGATACGACGACGATTATCAGAGCAGAGCGTGGCCAGGGCCAGGATGCTCAGGATGCCGAGCAGGGCAATCATAGGGACTCCATCAGGTGGGGCGAAAGATGGGCGCGGATTCTGCTCTCCCAGCCTCGCCACTGCAAGTCCAATTGGTTACAGCCCTGTTAGCAAAAACGTTTTCACGATACCGGTTGCGGCAACTGGCTGATTTGGCTCGATTTTGGTATCAAGCGAAAGCCAGTGTTCTTATATGGAAACGATTATTCCTCTGTACCGGACAATTTGCCGCCGAGCCAGGGGGCCAGCCGCTGTTCCCAGTAGGGATGGGGGCCGAAACCCTCCTTGAGGAAATCGATGAACAGCCGGATCTTGGGATCCAGGTGCTCGCGCCTGGCATAGACGGCGTGTACCGCCATCTTCTGGTTTGGTCGCCACTGGGGCAACAGCGGGATCAGCTGGCCGGACTGCAGCTCCTTGTCTAGCAGGTAGTTGGCCACGTAGGCGATGCCGAGCCCGGCCAGGGCGGCGTCGCGCACCGCCTCCGCCAGATCCACCCGGTAGTTGCCGGCCACCTGCACCGTCTGGCGCTCCTTGCCCTGGCGAAACGACCACTCGTGGTAGCGCCGCTCCCGGCTCTGGTAGGTGATGCAGTTGTGCTGAGCCAGGTCTCTGGGGTGCAGCGGGGTGCCGTGGCTCAAGAGATAGTCCGGCGAGGCCACCAGCACGAAGCCGATGTCCGCCAGCCGCTGCCCCACCAGGGCCTCGGGTTTGTCCTCGTAGGTGGTGATCCAGAGATCCAGCCCCTCATCCACCAGATTGGTGCGGTGATCGAACAGGGAGACTTCCAGCTCCAGCTCGGGGTAGCGATCCTGAAACGCCTTGAGGCGCGGGATCACGTGCAGCCGGCCGAAAGATTGACCGACCCCCAGATGGAGCACGCCACTCACCTTACCGCGCCGCTCCGCCACCATGGAGTCCGCCTCCAGCGCCACCGCTACCAGGGCACGGCAGTGGCGGGCATACTCCTGGCCGAGTTCGGTGAGGGAGAAGCGGCGGGTGGTGCGCTGCACCAGCTGGGCGCCGAGTTCGGTCTCCAGCTGGGCCAGCTGCTTGCTGATGTGGGATTTGGAGACGCCGAGCCGCCGGGCGGCGGCAGAGATCCCCTGTTCACGGACCAGGGCATCGAAGATCACCATTTGGGGCAGACGTTGCAGCACGGGATTACCAGAGAGAAGAGCGGGCCCCCATTATTCCAGAGCGGCCCACCGCGGGGTAGCGCTAAAGGCCGAGCGCCCGTTTGACCTCTTTTTGCAGGGGATCGTCCGCCGGATTCTGGTTGGCACCGTAGCTGCCGATGAGTTTGCCGTCGCGCCCCACCAGGTATTTGTGGAAGTTCCAGTCGGGGGCATCGCCATCGGCTGCCGCCGCCAGCCCCTTGAACAGGGGTACCGCATCCGAGCCCCGCACCGCCACCCGGTTGAACATGGGGAAGGTGACCCCGTAGTCGCGCCGGCACACCTCGGCGGTCTTGTTCTCGTTGCCCGCCTCCTGTCTGAAGTCGTTGGAGGGGAAGCCCAGCACCACCAGTCCCTGCTCCTTGTAGCCCTGATAGAGCCGCTCCAGATCCCGAAACTGGCCGCTGTAGCCACAATAAGAGGCGGTGTTGACCACCAGCACCACCTTGCCCTCGGTCAGCTGGCAGAGGTTGTGGCGCTGGGTGCTGTTGAGCTCCCGCATCTCCACGTTGAAGTAGTCGGGGCAGGCGGCGCCGGCCATGCCGGATGCCAGCGTCAGCAACAAGACAATCCTTTTCATCGAGTGACTCCTGTCAGGCAGATGAGTGACATACGCGCGAACACGCCGGCCGGTTCACCGGCTCAATAGAGGGGGATGCCGGTGAGCATGCCGTGTCCCCAGAAGATCAGCAGGGCGGTGAGCGCCAGCCCGGCCCCCACGCTGAGCCCGGTGCCATACCAGTTGGCCGCCGGACGGGGATGGCGCTGCCAGTCCCGCACCGAAATCCAGACGATGCTCACCAGCGCCCACAGGCCGATGCCGCCAAACAGCACCAGGGAGCGAGCCTCGCTGTTGACCGCCAGATGGGCACCGGCCCAGAGCAGGGTGCCGAGCAGCTGGGGATGCACCAGCCAGCGCCGCAGGTGGTTGGGGCCCTGACCGGAGCAGAACAGGATCAGGGCGATGGGCATCACCGCCATCATCAGGGTCGGGCCCCAGGCGGGCAGAAAATAGAGCGGCAAGGGGCTGGAGGTGCGCCAGCCGGCAATGATGCAGGCGATGCCGATAAACAGCACCAGCGAGAAGAGTCCCTTGTAGCGATGCTCCCCCAACCGCTCGCGCAGCCGGATCCTGTGGTCGGGCGCGAAGCAGGGGTAGAGGTGAGTCAGGGTAAACAGCAGTACCCCCAGGGTCAGCAAGATCATGGGTGGCTCCTTGTACTATGGGGGATCACTATGCCGCAAAGTCGGCGGCCAGAATACAGAAACCGCAGAAAAGCACTGGGGATACAGCGGGATAATGAAAAAAGCCGATCGACGGATCGGCAAGGTGTTTCGGGCTGACCCACAGTTGAGTGGGTCGTCACCGCGACACGGGGCGGGGTTGGCCGGCGCCAGGCACCGGCCAGAAGAGGGTCAGGGTCGCAGCAGATAGAGCGCCGCCACGTTGCGGGCCGTGAGCTGCAGGTTGGTGGTGGCGGTGGCCAGCGCCTCCGGCAGGGACATGGCGCGGTTGACCACGGCAAACACCGCATCCAGCCCGTGCTCGTGCACCACGCCGCAGTCGTCGGTCAGACAACCCGCGATACCGATCACCGGCTTGCCGAACTGCTTGGCACAGCGTGCGACACCGATTGGCGTCTTGCCATGAATGGTCTGGCTGTCGATGCGCCCCTCGCCGGTGATGACCAGATCCGCGTCGGCCACCGCCTCGGCCAACTTCAACGCCTCGATGACGATCTGGATGCCGGGCTTGAGCTCGGCGCCGAGCAGGCCCACCAGGGCCGCCCCCATGCCGCCGGCGGCGCCCGCCCCCGGGATCTCCTTCACCTGCTTGCCGAGGGCCTGCTCGATGCAATCCGCGTAGTGGGCCAGGTTGGCGTCCAGCTGCGCCACCATCTCGGGGGTCGCCCCCTTCTGCGGACCGAACACGGCGGAGGCCCCTTTCGGCCCGCACAGCGGGTTGTCCACATCGCAGGCCACTTCGATGGTGATCTTGGCAAGGCGCGAATCCAGCCCGCTCAGATCGATGGTGGCCAGCTCGGCCAGACCGGCGCCGCCCGGCGCGATGGGAGTACCGTCGCGTTTGAGCAGCTTGCCGCCAAGCGCCTGGATCATGCCGGCACCGCCGTCATTGGTGGCGCTGCCGCCGATGCCGAGGATCAGATGCTTCACCCCCATGTCGAGGGCCGCCAGGATCAGCTCACCGGTGCCGCTGCTCGAGGTGTGCAGTGGATTGCGCAGCTCAGGCGCCACCAGATGCAGGCCGGAGGCCGCCGCCATCTCGATGACGGCGCGCTCGCCATCCCCCAGCAGACCGACGAAGCCCTCTACCTTGTTGCCGAGGGGGGCGGTCACATGGAAGGGCAGAATGCGGCCGCCGGTGGCATCCACCAGGGACTGCACCGTCCCCTCGCCGCCATCAGCCATCGGCAATTTGACGTAGGTGGCATCCGGCAACACCTGCTTGAAACCGGCCTCGATGGCATCGGCCACCGCCATGGCGCTGAGGCTCTCCTTGAATGAATCGGGGGCGATAACAATTTTCATATCAATTCCTTAGGCGAGGCCAAACACGCCAAACATCAGGGTGGAGACAACGGCGATGGTCAGACCGACCGCGGTTTCGTAGGGGATGAGCTTGAGCCGCTCACCCACGCCCATGTGGACGCTGCCGCCGGTGGCATGGAAGAAGGAGCCGTGGGGCATGTGGTCGAACACGGTGGCACCGGCGTGGATCATGGCGGCCCCCGCCAGGCTGCTGATGCCAAGCTCGAGCAGGGTGGAGCTGAACACGTTGGAGGCTACCACGGTACCGGCGGTGGTCGAGGCGGTCGCCAGGGACATCAGGGCACCGGAAATGGGGGCCAGCAGGTAGGAGGGCAGGCCGGAGGCGGTCAGGCCGCTGATCAGCACATCCTTGAGACCGGAGTTGGCGATGATGCCCGCCAGGGTACCGGTACCCAGCAGCATGATGGCCACCGGCGCCATGCGGGCTAGGCCCGAGACGGCAAACTGGTTCACCTTGCCGAACTTGCCCATCATCAGGGCACCGACCAGGCCACCGAGAGGCAGTGCGATGAGCGGGTCCACCACTATGCCGGCGATGGGGCGCAGGGCCAGCAGCAGGATGGCCACCAGCGGCGCACTGATGGCGGCGGCAAAGCCCGGCAGCTTGCTGCCATCGAAGCTCACCACCTCGTCGGCGGCGACCTTGCAGCCCTTGTTGTTGAGGCGCTTGGCCAGCCAGTAGGCCATCACCAGACCGAACAGGCCCGGGATGATGCCGGCCGCCATCACAGAGGTGAGGGGCAGGTGGAAGGCGTCCGCCGCCGCGATGGCGTTGGGGTTGGGCGACATGACGTTGCCCGCCTTGCCACCACCGATCATCGCCAGCAGGATGGCCGCCTTGGAGAGATCGGCACGGCGGGCGATGGCCAGCGCAATGGGGGCGACCGTGATGACGGCCACGTCCACGAACACGCCGACCGCGGTCAGGATCAGGGTGGCCAGCGCCAGCGCCAGCAGGGCGCGGGTTTCGCCCAGCTTCTTGACGATGGTCTCGGCGATGGTGGTGGCGGCGCCCGATTCGATCAGCACGCCGGCCAGTACGCCCGCCGCCAGGATCCGCATCACCGCCGTGGTGATCCCCTGGGCCCCGCCGATCATCAGGGCGACGGTCTGGGTCAGATCGGCACCGCCGATCAGGCCGCCGGCCAGGGCGCCGACGATCATGCCGTAAGCGGGTGGCACCTTCTTCAGGATCAGGAAGATGGCGATGGAGAGCGCCGCGAGGGCGCCAAGGGCTGTAACCGGGGTCATGACGGGCACCTTTCTAGTGAGTGAATGGTGGCCATTATGGTGATCCGGGATCGGAATGCTTTGGTCAAAAAACCAAATATCAGCTTTTAAAAACGCAACTTTCTGTATATATGAACAATTCAACTGTCGAGGTTGAGCCCGAGATAGAGCAGGAACTTGTCATCTAACTTGTTGAAATTCAACCCGGTTATCTGCTCGATCCGGGTCAGCCGATAGCGCAGGGTATTGGGGTGGATGAACAGGGCTTCGGCACAGGGATGCAGATCACAATCCTGCAAGAAATATTGGCGCAGCGTCTTCTGCAGTGTTCCCTTTGTATCCTCCTGCACCAGCTTGTGCAGCGGGGCCCGCAGCTGATCCGCCTGCCAGGAGTCCGCCAGACTGCCGAGCAGCACCGGCAACCGGTAATCCTCGAAGAAATAGACCTGCTTGCGCGGCGCCTGCCGCATGCCGCGGCGCAAGGTGTCCCGCGCCGTCTGGTAGGAACGCGCCAGCCCGCCGGTGCCAGCGAAGTAATCACCCACCCCGATGCGCACCCGAAAGTGGGGGATGCGGGCCAGCAACTGCTTGATGCGACTGCGCTCCTGCTCTGACTGCCAGACGCCGTCGCTGAGCTGGGCGGGCTTGAGCACCACTATCTCGTCCAGGCCGTTGATGGCCACCAAGTTGTCCCGCTCCGGGTTTTCCAGCAGGTGTACCAGCTCCCGCAGCCGGGCCGGGTCGGCCTCCTCCAGCGCCAGCACCGCCACCACCCGCGGCTGGGCCAGATCCAGCCCGAGGAAGCGGGCCGCCTGCTGCAACTGATCTTCGCGCCCTTCACCACGGATGAGCTGCAGCACCAGCTCCTCCTTGTGGCGCTTGTCCCACTGCAGCTGTTCAGTGAGCGCCGCCTGCTCCAGAATAAGCTCGGCGGTCATGCGCACCAGCTCGGCGTAAGCGCGCACTTCGTCCGGATCGCCCGAGATGCCGATGACCCCGAGCAGCTCCCCCTGATAGGCGATGGGCAGGTTGATGCCGGGGCGCACCCCCTTGAGCTCGCGGGCGGTCGCGTCGCTGATCTCCACCACCCGGTTCTCGGTCAGCGCCAGCACAGCCCCCTCATGACGCTGATGGAGCCGCTCCGGGTTGCCGGACGCGATGATAAGGCCATGCTCATCCATCACGTTGACCGAGAAAGAGAGGATCTTCATGGCCCGGCTGACGATTTGCCGTGCGAGGGTGTCATTGAGCTGCATAGGCACTCCGCTGAACGAACAGGGCATAGCTTGAGGCGATGATGAGTCGCTGTGGCTCATCCATCACCTTGACCGAAGAAGAGAGGATCTGTATCGCCCGGCTCACTCTCTGGCGTGCGAGGGTATCGTTTAGCTGCATCACATCTCCAAAGCGGGGGCCGGACCGGCCACAAAGCGCCTGCACCGGGGCAAAGATGCCACATCTTCAAGACAAGCGAGGGGGGGCTCGCTAGAATAGGCCACTTTACGCTATATGCGCCCCGCCATGGAGCAGGATTTTCCCCTGCCCATGACGACTCACCCTTCCGCTATGGACTGAACTATGGATTATGAATTTCGCCGCGATCCGTTCGGCGGTTATCGCGCCCGGTTCTCCATGGGCCACGAGGCCATCGGTCAGTGGCTGATCGACGAAGTGGGCAAGGACGAGGAGAAACTCGACGAGCTGTTCGCCATCATCGATCAGCTCTCCAGCCGGGCCCGCACCGAATACCGGCTGCTTGGCGGCGACTACTCCCTGCTGCTGACCCACGAGGAGGCCGAGGTGAAGGCCAACGTCCTCAATATTGAGCAGGATGAGGATCTCGACGATCTCGCCTACTACGATGATGAACAGCTGGCCATGTGCGGGCTGGAAGATTTTGCCCAGGTGCTCGTCTCCTGGCGCGCCTTTATCCGCAACGAGGATATGGGCTGATTGACCCCATCGGAACAACCACGTCGGGCTCACGGCCCCTCGCCCAACCAACAGGATTGACTATGTCTATTTACGATTTTGATGACGAACTGCCGGAAGACGAGCTGGAAGAGCAGCCGAAGAAACCCGCCCAGCCCAAGAAGAAGGGCAAGCAGGTGCTGAACACCCAGGTCAACCTGAGCCCGCGCGATGCCAGCCGCCTGAACGGCCTGCACGTAGAGGCCATCACCACCCTGGACGACGTCAGCCTGCCGAAGAACGTGATCTTCAAGGCCGGCCTGATCGCCCTGGGCGAGCTGGACGCCAACCTGCGGGCCGACATCATCGCCCGGGTGATCGCCGAATCCGGCCGCTGATAGCGTCGCATCCTTGCCAAAACCGGAGCCCAGCTCCGGTTTTTTTATGGCCGCTCGCCTGCTCTCTCCTGCCGCGTGGGGATCCGACCAGCTTATTGAGCCTTGTCTCATGGGATGTCCCATTGTTAAGGTGCGGCACTTTCATCGGCCCTGGAGACTCAATGTTACCTCTACCTGATTCACTCATCTGGGGAGCACTGGCGCTGGCCGTCTTGCTCTGTCTGGCCCGGCAGCGTCTGCCCGGCTTTATCATGCTGGCGGTCGCCCTGCTGGCGGCTCTCGGCCTCGGCCATCTGAGCCCTGTCGCCCTGCTGGCCAGCGCGGTGGGCCTGCTGCTGGCCTGGCGTACCCCCACCCTGCCCCAGCCCTGGCGCGCCGTCGCCCTGGGCGCCGTGCTGCTGTGGGCGGTGGCGCTGATGCTGCACCTCATCCCCGGCTTCACCAACCTGAAGGTGCTGGATCAGGTGCAGGCCGGCCCCGCCAGCGTGCCCTTCAACATGTACCTCAACCTCGACAAGCCGCTGGTCTTCTTCGGCCTGTTGCTGGCTTGGCCCGCCCTGCTGGGCCCGGGCGGCGCCGTTCAGTGGCGCAGATTGGCATTGCTGCTGGTGCCGCTGGCTGCTCTGCTGGTCGCCGCCTGGCAGCTGGGAGCCCTCAAGCCCGAGGTGGGCCTGCCCGGCTGGTGGTGGCTGTTTGCCCTCAACAACCTGCTGTTCACCTGCGTGGCGGAAGAGGCACTGTTTCGCGGCTTCCTGCAGCAGGGGATCGCCGAGCGCAGCCGGCGCTGGCTTGGGGTGCTGGTAGCGAGCCTGCTGTTCGGCGCCGCCCACCTGGCCGGTGACCCGCTGCTGGTGCTGTTCGCCGCGCTGGCCGGGGCCTGCTATGGCCTGGCCTTCCTGCTGAGCGGGCGCCTCAGCGTCGCTATCGCGATCCACTTCCTGTTCAACTTCGCCCACCTGGCCCTCTTTACCTACCCGCTGGCCAGCCGCTGAGCCCCTCGGGGGCGTGCCAACCGGCACGCCCCGCCTCTTCGCCAACCTGTCCGCTCGCCCTGCCTCCCCATATGGGGCCTTTCATTTATTTGTAACAAAAATGTAAATGAAATGACCTCTGTGCCCGCCATAACAGTCACTTTCCTGCGTGTCTCAACCAAAAGGACTTCATGATGCACAAGCCCGTCAGTTATGCCGCCCTGCTGCTGGCCAGCCAGTTTCCGCTGCAGGCGCTGGCCGATACCGATGTCTACCTCACCAACAACAGCCCGGAGCCGGTCCAGCTGGAGATCCGCCAGAGCGGCTCCGGCGAGCTGCAGGCCGGCAGCCAGTGGATCCAGCACAGGACTGAGCTGGGCCCCTGGGAGAGCGCCATGGTGCTCAGCTTCAACCGCTACGAGGGGGTGAAGGCGGGCAAGAGCTATCTGTTCGAAACCCGGGTCACTACCCCCGGCGGTGACACCTACCGCCTCAACCAGAAGATGGAGGGCACCTGGTGGAACAGCACCCTGCAACACGGCGGCGAGACGCCGGCAGACAACTCAGGCTGGCAGAGCGATCGCGCCATCCACCGCCTGAACGGGCCTCAGGAGCTGGCCTTCGCCGCCAAGTTCACCGGCCGCTACGACGATCTGCACTACATGCTGACCCCGCCCAAACAGGTGGAGCAACCCGAGCCTGCCGAAACCAGGTTGAAGGTGGCCAGCTACAACATCTGGGCGCTGCCGGTGATCGCCTCCAGCATCGGCGAGCGGCTGGCGCTGCTGCCCGAACACCTCAAGGGCTATGACGCCCTGCTGCTGCAGGAGGTGTTCGACGGCCGCCGCGAGGGCTTCCTGCAAGCGCTGGCCAAAGAGTACCCCTACCAGACCAAGGTGCTCGACAAGCCGGGGGTCAACATCCACGACGGCGGCGTGGTGATCGTCAGCCGCTACCCCATAGTGCGCGAGGCCCAGCTGGTCTATCCCCAGTGCACCGGCACCGACTGCTTCGCCGACAAGGGGGTGATGTATGCGGAGGTGATCAAGGGGGGCAAGGCCTGGCACCTGTTCGCCACCCACACCGCCAGCTTCGACACCGACGAGGCGCGTCGGCTGCGCCAGATCCAGTTCGGCCAGATGCGCACCCTGGCCGCCAGCCTCAATATTCCCGCCAGCGACACCGTCATCTACGGCGGCGACTTCAACGTCAACAAGCGCAAGTTTGCCGATGACTACGCCGGCATGCTGGCCAATCTCAACGCCGACGAGCCGGCCTACGGCGGCTACACCGAGGCCACCTTCGATCCCAGGATCAACCCCTATGCCGGCGGCCCGCTCTCCGGCGGTGCCAACGTGGAGTACCTCGACTATCTGGTGGTGAGCCGGGAGTACGGCGCCGCAAGCCACAACCTCAACAGTGTCTGGATCCCGCGCAGCAGCGACGGCAGCCTCTGGCCCGCCAGCAACCTCTCCGATCACTTCCCGGTCAAGGGAGAGATCAGCCGATGAAGCGCCGTTACGGCTTGCTGGCGCTGGCGCTGCTGGCCTTGTTGCTGCTCAACTTGGGCGCACAGGAGGAGCCGGCGCGCCCGGCCTCCACCAGCCAGCCCCCATCGGGCGCCGCTGCGCCCGTGCAGGCACAGCTGCCAGGCTCCCCGACGCTCGCCTCGCCGGTTGCCGCCACACAGACCGGCTCCGAGCCACCTCCCGCCAGCTGGCGGGCCATGCCGGAGGCGCTGAGCCAGCAGCTCGCCAGCGAGGTAAGCGACAGCGATCTGCCGCTGGCCGAGCGGCTGGCCAATCTGGAAGGTGCAGAGGCCAGCTGGCTTGGCGAGGGGGAGAGTCTGTTTCGGCTGCAGGGGCGCTACGCCCTGGCGCTCGAGCAGCTGGCGCAGGAGAGCGAGCAGCTGCCGCTGGCCGAGCGGCTGGATGCCCTCAGCCGCTTGCAGGATGAGTGGGCGGTGGAGCACCCGGATCTGGCGACTGAGTTGTTCAACCCGGCGGCCCGGCTGCAGCAGGCACGCCAGCTGTGGGGGGACGAGGAGCTCGCCACCCTGGCTCGCCACTTCCTGCCGGCTGCAGAGGCCGAGGCGACCCTGCAGTTTGCCGCCAGCCGCCAGCAACAGCTGGATCAGCGCAGCCGCTACCAGCAGCAATTGACCGAGCTCGAACAGCAGCTGGCAGCCAGCCGGGGCAACATGGACGAGGCGAGCTGGCAGCAGCACAGGGAGGCGGTGCTCGGCCAGTTCCGGCGCGACTTCTTCGCCCGTGACACCGCCACACCAACGCAATGAAAAAAGGGCCCGTCGGGGCCCTTCGCATTTTCCTGGCCATCAGGCCAGCGGGTAGCTGGCCGCCACGCCGTTCTCGCAATGCCAGTTGGCCCACAGCTTGTCGTCGCTGCCCATCAGCAGGGTGGCGAAGTTGCGGGTACGCAGGTAGACGGGGGCGCCGAACGGCTTGATAAGCTCGGCGCGGATCAGCCGGCTCTCGTCGAGGTATTCGGGATCGTCGTTGGTCATGGCCAGGATCCCCATCCACTGAAACTGGGTGGGACAGGGGTGGACGATGCCGGAGGAGACCAGCTGATGTACGTTGAGCCCCTCCCGCTTGTCCTGAATGACCCCGAGGCACCCCACGTGCACGTCGCCTGAGAGGATCAGGGTCTTGCAGCCAGGCTCCTTCTGGCGCCGCTGCCTGGCGTTGTCCAGCAGCCGCATGATGAGGCGGGCCCGCTCCCCCTGATGGGCCTTGGCCCGCCAGTGATCCTTGAGATCGTCGGTCAGCTCCTCCTCCAAGGGGGTGGCATCGAACGCCGCCTCGGTGAAGGAGAAGTCGCGATAGACCACGGGCACCCCCGCCAGCACCAGCAGGTGGCCCGTGTCGCAGGCCGCCAGCGCGGCGTTGACCTGCTCCCACTGGGACGGGCTCATCACCTGGTCGCGGGTGCGATTGGCCCGGTTGTCCAGCGCCAGGATCTGGTAGCCCCGAAAACCGAGCCGCCAGGAGTGGTGATTCAGCGTCTTGTCCAGCAACGCCCCGTTGGCGCCAGTGCGCAGCTGGAACAGCCGGAAGTACTTGGTGGCGGCGGCATAGATGGCCTGATAGACCTCGCAGCGCTGCAGATCCTCGGGGTAGCTGCCCCAGCCATCGAAGATGTCGTGGTCGTCCCACATCATGGCGCTCGGCACCCGGGCCAGCATGAAGGCAACCTCGAGGCGGCCCCACTGTTTGCAGTAGAGATCGCAATAGAAGCGGTCGAGCTGCTCCACCATGGCCCGGGTCACCTTGCGCTTGACCTTCTCCGCCCGGTCCAGCTCGTTCCAGGCCTTGAGGGTCGGCACGCTCGTCCAGAGGGAGTCCGCATAGACCTGATCTCCTCCCATCAGCAACAGGGAGAAGGGATGGGCCTTGTGCTCCGCGGCCAGCTTGTCCCACATGACGTAGGGGGCCGGGGTGGAGGTGAGCAGCTTGAAGTCGGAGAAACCGTTGCAGGAGGCGTAGCCTATCCGCACCGGCTCCTTCTTGCCCGGCAGATGGAACTGCCACTTGTCGTATCCCGCCAGATCCTGCGCCGGCTTGTTGTCCAGCAGGATCTCGTAGTCGACGGGGGTGCCGGCCTTGCTCTTGGGACTGGCCTGCCAGACCAACCGCCAGAAGCCGCCTCTCGGGGTATCCGCCTGCTTGCTGGCGGCCAGCAGCTCGCCGTTGATCCGCACGGCTGCACTCTTGCAACTGGCCTGCGCCATAAAACAGATGCTGTACTCGGTCTCTGACTCGAGGCCCAGCAGGGGGCCCATTACCAGACTGGTCATTCGTCATCCCTCCATGGTGAAACCCATGGAGCATAGCGAAGCGACCGCTATTTGATAGTGACCAGGTGGGCAAACAGAAAGGGTCAGGGTTTGGCCCCGACCCTTTCACTGTCTGGTGCTGCGATGAACCGGCCTGTCACGCCGGTCATGACGGGGTCGCTACGCCTTGCCCTTGAACTGTTTGACGCTGCGCTTGGCCTGGGTGCGACGGTTGGCCTGTTTGTCGCGGGGGGCGCGCTTGCCCTCCCCGCTGGCTGGCTTGTCGGTCACCGGGAAGCCGGTGAGCTCGGCCAGCGGCAGCTTGCGACCGGTGAGGGTGCGGATCGCCGCCAGGGTGTCGGCCTCGCCATGGCAGGTGAGCGAGATGGCGAGCCCGCTGCGCCCTGCCCGGGCGGTGCGGCCGATGCGGTGCACATAGACGGGGGCGCTGGCGGGCAAGTCCAGGTTGATCACCAGCGGCAGCGCCTCCACGTGAATGCCGCGCGCCATCAGATCGGTGGCCACCAGCACCCGCACCTTGCCCGCCTTGAAGTCGCCAAGCGCCTGTTCGCGCACCGCCTGCTCCTTCTCGCCGTGCAGGGCCGCCACCGCGATGCCCGCCTTGGCCAGCTTGCGGGCCACCCCGTCGGCGTCGTCCCGCGCACTGATGAAGACCAGCACCTGCGGCCACTCGTGGGCCTTGAGCAGGCTGATGAGCGCCGGTACCTTGCTGCTCTTGTTGACCAGATAGAGCCGCTCCTCGATGTCGTCGGCCACGCTGTTGCGAGGATCCGCCTCCACCCGCGCGGGCTCTTTCAGCAAACCGGTAGCCAGCGCCTCCAGCTCGGCGGGCAGGGTGGCGGAGAAGAGCATCTGCTGCCGCGCGTCCGGCATCGCCTTCATCAGCCACTGAATATCGGGCCAGAACCCCATCTCCAGCAGGCGGTCCGCCTCGTCCAGCACCAGAGTGCGCAGGCCGGCCAGGGTCAGCAACTGCTGGCCCAGCAGATCCCGCAGCCGCCCCGGGGTCGCCACCAGCAGCTGCGGCCCCAGCGCCAGCTCGGCCTGTTGCTGCGCCTGTTCCACCCCGCCGCACAGGGTCACCAGCCGCAGACCCAGCCCGGCGGCCGGCCCCTGCAACGCCTCGCTCACCTGCACCGCCAGCTCGCGGGTCGGTACCAGCACCAGCCCCTGCACCTCTGCCAGGGCGGGATCCAGCCGCTGCAGCAGCGGCAAGCCGAACGCCAGGGTCTTGCCGCTGCCGGTGCGGGCCAGCGCCAGCAGATCCCGTCCCGCCAGCGCGGCGGGAATGGCCAGTTGCTGTACCCGGGTCGGGTGCTGAAGATTGGTTGGCAGAGCCGCCAGCAGGGCGGGGGCAAGGGCGAGTTGGTCAAAGGTCATGGCACGGTACGGATAAGCAAGTGGGAGGGCGAAGTCTAGTGAGCGGGGGCCCATAAGTAAAACCCAATCCGCCCAGATGCCGGTTCCGGGCCGTACCGCCGCGACAGGGTGCCGCTGGCTACACTTCAGAAAACCTCTCAAGGCGGAGCGACCCGACCATGACCCGATCCCCCACCCTGCCCCTCTTGCTGCTGCTCGCCCTGCTGGGGCTGACCAGCCTGGGGCTCTCCCGCGCCGATCCCCAGGCCGCCCCTGCCGCCAAACCGGTGCGCATCATCAACGCCCACCTCGGCGAGTTGCCGGGGCTCATCAATGCCGACAAGACGGGTCCTTTCGTGGATCTGGTGCGCGCCATCGACGATCTCTATCCGGATATCAGCATCCGGATCACCATCTATCCCCTCGCCCGGGCCATGGCCGGGGTGATCGCCGGCACCGCCGACTTCAGCCTGCCCGCCATCCGCAACCTGCAGGATGCCGATCTGCTGCCCTATCGCTTCAGCACCCGCAGTTTCGGCAAGGTGACCCACGTGCTCTACAGCAATACCGACCACATCATCACCCCCGACATGGCCTACGGCATAGTGCCCACCAAGCGGGATCTGCTGATCGAGGCCACCCCCGGCTTTCTGCCCATTCCGCTGCAGCGGTCGATGAGCATAGAGCAGTCTCTGCGCAAGCTCTCCCGCGGTCGCATCGATGCCTTCATCTGGGCCCAGGAGGAGGCCGACCTGATGTTGCGCCGGCTCAAGCTCAGCAACATCCATCGGGAACATCTGGGGGATTTCGAGGATGTCTTCATCATCGCCAAGGGGCCCGCCGGCGACGAAATGGATCGCTTCCTCGGCGAGGCGATTGACCGGCTCGCCGCCTCCGGCAAGCTGGCCGAGATCTACGCCAGGTTGCACCGCCCCTATGTGGAGTGGCAACCCAAGCCCTCATCACAGCCGGTCGCCACCTCCCCCTGACGTCAGCCGCCCATAAAAAAATCCCGCCGGGGCATGGCCCCGGCGGGATTTTTGTCGACCCGACGCGATTACAGCACGGCCAGGGCGGCGGCGTAGTTCGGCTCGTCGGCGACTTCGGCCACCAGCTCGCTGTGCAGCACCTTGTCGTGCTCATCCAGCACCACGATGGCGCGGGCAGCCAGACCCACCAGCGGGCCGGAGGAGAAGGCCACGCCGTAGTCCTGCAGGAAGGAGACGCCACGCAGGGTGGACAGGTTCACCACCTTGTCCAGACCCTCGGCGCCGCAGAAGCGGGCCTGGGCGAACGGCAGGTCGGCGGAGATGCACAGCACCACGGCGTTGTTCAGGCTGCTTGCCTGCTCGTTGAACTTGCGCACTGAGGTGGCACAGGTCGGGGTATCGACGCTCGGGAAGATGTTCAGGATTTTGCGCTGACCGGCGAAGTTCGCCAGGGTCACGTCACAGAGATCCTTGGCCACCAGGGAGAAGGGCTTGGCCTGTTCGCCGGCAACCGGGAAGTGACCGGCGACGGAAACCGGGTTGCCTTGCAGAGTAACGGTATTGCTCATGTTATGTCCTTGATTATCGAGGGAGGATCAGGGCCTCCAGTATAGGCCCGCCGGGCGGGGACAAACACCCGCCAATCACAGGGATATAGGATCGCCAAAGCACCCGTCTGGAGGAGCGGAGAGAAAGGGGGTTGACCTTGGACTTAACACCAAGGTTTACACTCGGCTCAGTCATCCAGGATCCCGCAGGGGCGGGGTCCCTCAAGAGGAACGCACCATGAGCAAATCCTGCTGCAGCCATCAACACGCCGCCCCCATCAAGGCCGTCAGCAAGGCGGCCGCCTCCCAGGCCGAGCACAGCCACACCAGCCACTGCTGTGACAACACGGCAACGGCCAGTTGCGCGGCCACCCCGGCCCCCCACGATCATCAGGCGCGCGGGGTCGCCGATGTCCCCGGCGACGAAGAGCCCCCCAGAGGGGGCTGCTGCACCGACACCCAACACGACCACGGCCATCACCATGAGCAGGGTCATGCGCACGATCACGCCTCCGCCGCGGACGAGCCGCCGCTGGAGGCCCCCGAGCAGAACAGCCGCCGCCACAGCTGGCAGGTGCTGGGGATGGATTGCCCCAGCTGTGCCCGCAAGATAGAGACGGCCGTCGGCCGGGTGAGCGGCGTGCAGCAGGCCCGCGTGCTGTTTGCCACCGAGAAGCTGGTGGTGGATCTGGCCCCCGGCCTCTCCCCCGATCCCGTCACCGCCGCCGTGCTGGCCGCCGGCTTCCAGCTCAAGGGCGAGCGAACTGCCAAGCCGGAGTCCGGCCGCGAACGCGGCCCGCTGCAGACCCTGCTTGGCAAATATTGGCAACCGCTGTCGCTGGCCGGCCTGATGTTGGTGGCGGCCCTGCTGCCGAGCCAGATCGGTCAGCCACTGTTTACCCTGGCCACCCTCTGGGGGCTGTGGCCCATCTCCCGCAAGGCGTGGGCACTGACCAAGAGCGGCTCCCCCTTCGCCATCGAGACCCTGATGACGGTCGCCGCCGTGGGGGCCCTGTTCCTCGGTGAAACCGCCGAAGCGGCCATGGTGCTGCTGCTGTTCATGCTGGGCGAACACCTGGAGGCCTACGCCGCCGGCCGCGCCCGCGCCGGGGTCACCGCACTGATGGCGCTGGTGCCTGACAAGGCGCTGCGCATCCGCACCACTGCCGAGGGCGAGGTGCGGGAAGAGGTGGCCGCCGATGAACTGCGTCCAGGCGACATCATCGAGATCGCCCCGGGCGCCCGTCTGCCGGCCGATGCCCGCCTGCTCGACCCCCTCGGCGCCTTTGACGAGAGCGCCCTGACCGGCGAATCCATCCCGGTGGAGCGCCGTCAGGGTGACAAGGTGCCCGCCGGCAGCCTAGCGGCGGATCGG
This sequence comes from Aeromonas sp. QDB20, assembly GCF_027707805.1. Lineage (NCBI taxonomy): Bacteria > Pseudomonadati > Pseudomonadota > Gammaproteobacteria > Aeromonadales > Aeromonadaceae > Aeromonas > Aeromonas sp. QDB20. The sequence goes on from NZ_JAPCJC010000007.1 coordinate 75,060, forward strand.
GTGCTGCGTCTCGAAGTGGTGTCCGAGCCCGGCAACAACGCCATCGACCGCATCCTGCATCTCATCGAAGAGGCCGAGACCCAGCGCGCCCCCATCGAGCGCTTCATCGACCGCTTCAGCCGCTGGTATACCCCGGCCATGATGCTGGTCGCCCTGCTGGTGGTGCTGGTACCGCCGCTCGCCTTCGGCCAGAGCTGGGACGAGTGGGTCTATCGCGGGCTAGCGCTGCTGCTGATCGGCTGCCCCTGCGCCCTAGTCATCTCCACCCCTGCGGCGGTCACCTCGGCGCTGGCGGCAGCCACCCGGCAGGGGGCCCTCATCAAGGGGGGCGCCGCGCTGGAGCGCCTCTCCCACATCGATACCCTGGCCTTTGACAAGACCGGCACCCTGACTCTGGGCAAGCCGCAGCTGACCGAACTGGTGAGCCTCAATGGCCAGCCTGAGGCCGAGCTGCTGGCACTGGCAGCGGCCATCGAGCAGGGCTCCCACCACCCGCTGGCCCGCGCCGTGGTGACGGCGGCCGGCGAACGGGGCCTCAGCCCCGCTGCGGCCCAGGAGTTGCGCGCCCTGCCCGGCATGGGGGTGGAGGGTCGTATCAACGGCACCCTCTGGCAGTTGCTGGCACCGAGCCGGGTCGCCACCCTGGATGCGGCGATGCAGGCCAGGGTCGCCACCCTGGAGCAGCAAGGCAAGACGGTGGTGGTGCTCGGTCAGCCTGATGCCGCCCCGGCGGCCCTGCTGGCCCTGCGCGACCAGATCCGCCCCGAGGCGGCCCCGGCCCTGCGCGAGCTGAGTGAGCTTGGCCTGCAAAGCATCATGCTGACCGGTGACAACCCCCGCGCCGCCGAGGCGATCGCCGGCGAGCTCGGCATGGGCTGGCGCGCCGGCCTGCTGCCGGAGGGCAAGGTCGATGAGATCGCCAAGCTCGGTCTGACGCAAAAGGTTGCGATGATCGGCGACGGCATCAACGACGCGCCGGCCATGAAACGGGCCAGCATCGGCATCGCCATGGGGGGCGGCACCGACGTGGCGCTGGAGACCGCCGATGCGGCGCTGACCCACAACCAGCTCGGCGGGGTCGCCGCCATGATCCGGCTCTCCCGCGCGGCACTGGCCAACATCCACCAGAACATAGCGCTGGCGCTGGGGCTCAAGGCCATCTTCCTGGTCACCAGCCTGCTCGGCATCACCGGCCTGTGGATTGCGGTGCTGGCCGACACCGGCGCCACCGCCCTGGTCACCGCCAACGCCCTGCGTCTGCTGCGCAAGCGCTAAGCCGGCCGTTGACGGCACAACCAACAGCCGCCCCAACGGGGCGGCTTTTTTATTGCCTCGCCCACGAGCAAAGAAAAAGCGCGGCTGCCGGTCGGCAGTCGCGCTTTGCTTACTCTCTCGGTGTTATCCCACCCTTGGCAAGGTGGAATTCAACCCTGGGCTGCCGAGCCAGCCCCGGGCTCGATGGGAATGACTACTTGGCGCTGCACTCCTGGATCACGGCGGTACCCGCCTTGACACCAGCCGGGTCAACCTTCACCAGCACGCTCCACAGCCCTTGCGGCAAGGTGATGCTGTTGTTGGCGCTACCCGCCTGGGAGAAGGCGAACGGGTAACCGGTCTCCGCCTTCAGCGCACCGCCACCGTTGAGCAGGTACTCCTTGCTCCAGTCCTCGTTGGCCACCTTGAACTCGGTGCTGCCGGTGTAGTTGAAGGCCGCCTGATAGATGGCGAGATCCCCATCCATCCCCTTGTAGCTCAACTGGTACTGTGGCTGAGCGGCCCAGCCGGAGAGCTCGCCCTTGACGAACAGGTTGTAGCCGAGCGGATTGCCCGCCACCGTGTCCAGCACCTTGCAGCTCTGCACCGGCTCGGTAAAGCTGACGCTCAGGGTGGGCTTGTCCTTGTTCATGGCGGTAAACACGAACTTGTAGCTGCCCGCCTTGGCCAGATCGAGCCCGATGTTGCCGGTATCGCCACCCTTGCAGAGGGTCAGCGGAGTGCCGGCCACCAGCTTGTCACCGGCGTTGCAGCTGCCGTAGTTGAGGGGACCCCAGCTGGCATCCGCGATCTTGACGTTGGTGGTGCCCAGCTTGTCGCTGCTCACCTCGGTGGTGAACTCGTACATGAAGTTGCTGGTGAAGGTCATCTGGTTGGTGTTGCCCCACTCATCGAGGAACCCCTTCAGATAGACGGCTGTGTCACCGAACGGCGGTACCGTGCTCAGGTCAGTCTTCTTGCCGACCGGCAGGCCGCTGCCCTGGGCACCGCTCTGCGGCTTGACGAACACCGCCGCCGACCAGGCACCCAGGGTCAGGGTACCGCCATTGACGGCGGCATCGCGGGCGATGCTCTCGCCGCCGTGGTGGGCCGGGCTCAGCTGCAGGCTGGTCAGGTCGATGGGCTGATCGTTGCCGTCACGGAAGTCGCCGATGCTCTGGGGAGCATTGGTGGCGTTGATCATCACCACCAGGCCGTCGATGGCCGGATCCAGATCCGCACCTGCATTGATGCCGTCATCCACCGTCATCACGATGAGGCCGGGCACCTGATCCGGGCCGGTATTGCGAAAATCGACCCGCTTGATCACCTCGGCGCCACTGCCCAGACGCAGCAGACGGGAGGATTGGCGCAGCTCGGCCAGCTCCTGATAGAAGCCCACCATGGTCGCCATGTCGGCACCGCTCGGTTTGACGTGCTTGCCGAGCACCTGCTCGATCAGCGGATAATTGTCGCCATCCTTGTCCTTGCGCGGCAGCCCCTTGTCGAAGTTGTTGTCGGCCAGGGTGTAGTCGACCCGATTGTACCAGTCACCCGAGTCGTAGCTGTCCCGCTCCATGGACTTGGAGCGCAGCAGCTCGACACCGGCGTGGGTAAACGGAATGCCCTGCCCCAGCATGGCGGTGGCAAGCGATACCCCCTGCATCCGCACCAGATCGGCCCCTTGCGGCGCCTTGTAGATCAGGTTGTCGAACAGGGTCTGGTTGTCGTGCTTGTCGACATAGTTCTGGATTTCGGTCGGATCCTGGGCATAGCCCGCCGGCTGACCGTTGTAGTCGATGTCGGCCCCCTTCTTCGGCATCCCGTCCTTGTCGGTCAGAATGAAGTCCTTCAGGTTGCCGGCCATGCCGAGGCGCACCAGGTCGCTCTGATGCAGGGCGGTGGCGCGATCGACGCCGTCCATCTCGTTGGCATCCACCAGGGCGCCGTTGCCAAAGCCCTGGGTCTTGCGAATGGTGTCGCCGCCGTCGAACGGACTGCCACCGCGCACCGCATCCCGCAGCCGGTCGGAGAAGGAGCCGATGCCGGTGCCAGCCAGGTGTTTCTGGGTCGCCTGCACGAAGCGCTTGTCATCCTGCACCTCGCCGAAGTTCCAGCCCTCGCCGTAGAAGTACATCTCGGGGTTGACCTTCTTCACCGCGGCCAGCGCCTGCACCATCTGATCTTTCGGGTGGTGGCCCATCAGGTCGAAGCGGAAGGCGTCGATCTTGTAGTCGCGCGCCCAGGTGACCAGGGAGTCATCCATCAGCTTGGCGAACATGGCGTGTTCCGGCGCCGTGTTGGAGCAGCAGGTGGAGTTCTCCACCGAGCCGGTCTCCGGATTGAGGCGCTGATAGTACCAGGGCACTATCTTGTCGAGCACCGACTTGGGCCCCAGGCCCGCCTCGTTGGTGTGGTTGTAGACCACGTCCATCACCACGTTCATGCCGATGTTCTGCTTGATGGCCTTGACCATTTCGCGGAACTCCAGGATGCGCTGGCTGCCCTCGGCGTTGGTGGCGTAGGAGCCTTCCGGGGTGGTGTAGTGGTAGGGGTCATAACCCCAGTTGAAGGAGTCGACGCCGCGCAGGTAGCCGTAGAGCTCCTGCACCTGCGGGTTCTCCTTGCTGTCGCCCCCTTGCAGATCGCCGAGCACGGCCTCGATGGTCTGGCCGCTGCTGCAGTAGCCGGCAAACTTGGAGTTCTGTACCTCGGGGTTGACCTGGCACAGCTTGCCGAAGTCGTCGCCAATGTTGGCCACCTTGGCCGGGTCTTCGTTGACGGTGGCGATGTCGAACACCGGCAGCAGGTGCAGGTGGCTGACGCCGCTCTTGGCCAGCGCCTGCAGGTGCTTGACTGGCGCCGTGTCGGTATCGGTCAGACCGAGGAACTTGCCGCGGTGCTCGGCCGGGGTGGAGTCGTCGTTGCCGGTCAGATCGCGGACATGGGCCTCATAGATGGTGATGTCGGCCGGGTTCTGCTGGCTGTGGGGCGCCTTCAGGCTGTCCCACCCTTCCGGCTTGAGGGCCGGATCGTTGAGATCCACCACCTGGCTGAACTCGGAGTTCATCGCCAGGCTCAGGGAGTAGGGGTCGGTCACCTGATAGGATTCCAGCTTGCGACTGACCGGGTGATAGACCTGGATGTCGTAGCGGTAGAACTTGCCCACCAGCTCGCTGCCGCCCTGCACGCTCCAGCTGCCACTGGCCTCGTCCAGGGTCATGGTGCGCTCGCCAAGCGACTTGTGCTGCTCGTCGAACAGCGCCAGCTTGACCGATCTTGCGGTCGGCGCCCACAGCCGGAAGGTGACATTGCCCCCCTCCACCACGGCGCCATAGGTCAGCTTGGTGGCCGCCTCGCTGTAGAGGGCATCGAGGGCACCGGCGCTCTGCACCAGGGTCGCCCCCTGCAGAATACCGTCGGCGTCGGTGCCGATGGCCACCAGCTCACCCTTGAGCAGCGGCTTGAGATCTTTCCCGGCCGGCAGGGCGAAGGCGGCGGCATCCTTGAGATGCGGATACTTGGCCTGCTGCTCGGCGGTCAGGCTGGTCGGGGTAAGGGTGATGTAGGGGAAGTCGAACACCCCTTCGGCATTGGCCTTGATGGTGCCGGAGTCGGTGTAATAGAGGCGGACATGGGGTTTGTCCTTGCCCCCTTGCCAGATCAGGGTGTTGCCGTCGATCAGGTGGGCACTGGCACCCGCCACGCCGAAGGCGGCGGTGAAGGCCTCGGCCCGGCTGCCGAAGATCTCGTTCTTACCGGCGACGATGGCCACGGTGCGGTCCGGGTGATCGCTGAAGACCACCTTCATGTCGCTGCCGGTCAGGTTGGCCAGATCGCCGTTACGGGCGATAAAGTTGATGCACCCTTCCACCTTGCTAAGGGGCACCACCCAGCTCGGGCCGAAGCCGTCAACCGCGGCCGGGGTGTTGGCCTTGTCGTCCCAGCCCGCGTTGAGGCCGCTCTCGGCGGTGGCGTTGCAGGCGTCGTTGTTCCACAGGTGCAGGCTGTAGTTGGCGAAGGGGCCAGTGACCCCGCGGGCGGCGCTGGTCTGGGTATCCACCAGGGCGATCACCGCCTGATCGGGCCCGGCCACCAGCTGTTCGGCCGGGGGTTGTACATTGGGCAGACGGGCGACTGGGCCGTCCGAGGGTTCCGGGGTGGGGGAAGTGCTGTTGTCATTGCAGCCGGACAAAAGCGCGAGCAGTGAGGCTGTTACCAGCGCCACCTTGGTCTTTTTCATATCCATTTTTTTATAATTCCCGCTGTAGTTAGTCTCGATATTCGAGTACCCGGTCATTGCCGAGCGGGGCCATATTAATCAGCTGAAATCGTTTCAAATGTGAGCAGGAAGGCAAAAAAGTTAACCTCTTTCAACAAGATAACGTTTTCATAACGAAAATCGGATCGGGCTCACAGACCCGTCGTCCGTTTCGGCCCATACCAGCGGAAGGCGCGTCCAATTTCGGAAAAAAAGATTTCCGATCAAATGGATAAGTGAACAAGAGCGAGCAAAGGAGCAACCGGAGATGAAACGGATTGAAGAGCAGGCCAGGCGGCTGGATCAGGAGTATCAGGGGATTGCCCAGCTGTTCGACCAGTTCTGCCAGCAGGCGGGCACCCTGGCCGAGCAGTACCACTTCTTCAATTGGCCGGATTACGAGGATACCCCGCCCCTCGCCCGCGCCTTCACCCTGCTGGGGGAGCCACGGGAGCTGCGGCTGCGCTGCCAGCCGGGGGAGCGCGGCAGTTTGAGCGGTCTCATCCAGGTGTGCGGCGAAGATGGCACCGTCCACGCCAGCCTCGGCTTTCATCCCGACGGCCAGCTGCAGCTGGAGTCGGGCCGGCTGCTGGACAATCCGCCCGGGCTGCTGCTCAAGCTGCTGCTCGGCGCCATCTGGCAGCACAAACCGGACGATGTGCAGGGCCCGCCCCACTGAGCCAGAAAACAGGAAGGGGCCCTGGCCCCTTCCTGCTGTTGCGGGCGACCCACCGGCCAGGATCAGGGGGTGCCCACCTCTATGGTGACGTGCACCAGCTCCTCGTGGATGGCGAGCCGCGCGCGGATCTCGCTGGCGGAGAGCGGCACCGCCATCAGCAGGGAGAGCACGCAGGCATACTGCTGCTGGCCCACCCGCCAGACGTGCAGATCGCGGATCTCGGTCTGTGGCAGCTCGGCTATCACCTCGCGGATCTCTGCCACCAGCGGCGCATCCATCTCGGCATCCAGCAGCACCCGGCCGGAGTCGCGCAGCAGCCCCCAGGCCCACACCGCCACCAGCACGGCGCCCACTATGCCCATCAGGGGGTCGAGCCAGTCGGCCCCCCACAGCATGCCCCCCACCAGCGCCAGAATCGCCAGCACCGAGGTGGCCGCATCCGCCAGCACGTGGATGTAGGCCGCGCGCAGGTTGAGATCCTGATGGCCGTGATGATCGTGTGAGTGACCGTGGTCGTGATGATCATGATGATGGTCGTGACCGTGGCCATGGTGATGACCGTGATCATCCTTGAGCAGCCAGGCACAGGCCAGGTTCACCAGCAGGCCGACGATGGCGATGGCGATGGCCTGCTGGTAGTGGATCGGGCTGGGATCCAGCAGCCGGAACACCGACTCGAACAGCATCATGCCGGCCACCCCCACCAGCAAGAGGGCGCTGGTGAAGCCCCCCAGCACTTCGATCTTCCAGGTACCGAAGCTGAATCTGTGGTCGCGGGCAAAGTGGCGGGCGGCGCGGTAGGCCAGCACCGAGAGGCCGAGCGCCAGCGCATGGGAGCTCATGTGCCAGCCGTCGGCCAGCAGCGCCATGGAGTTGTAGAACCAGCCGCCACCGATCTCCGCCACCATCATGACGACGGTCAGCAGCACGGTCCAGCGGGTCTTCTGTTCCGCCAGCGGATTCCCTTCGTGGACGACGGGTTGGTGGCAGTGGGATGAGGCGAGGGATGACATGGATTTCTCCTGAGGACGAGGATGCAATATACTATACCCCAGTATAGTTTTATTGATCGAGAGGATCCTGCATGTCACACACCATTCACGGCAAGAAGAAGCTGTTGGCGCGGGTGCGCCGCATCAAGGGGCAGGCAGGGGCACTGGAGAGCGCGCTGGAGCAGGAGAGCGACTGCGCCGCCATCTTGCAGCAGATCGCCGCCATTCGCGGCGCCGTCAACGGCCTGATGCTGGAGGTGCTGGAGGGCCACATGCGCGAGCATCTCGGCGCCGAAGAGGCGACCCCGGCCGAGCGGCTGGAGGATCTGGATCAGGTGGTGCGGGTGTTGCGATCCTATCTGAAGTAAGGCCGGTGGAGCGGGCCGCATCATCCCGTTTACGGCTGGGCGGCGTCGGCCCCACGGCCCGCGCCCCTTTCAGACTTGAGCCCTCGCCGGCTTTACGCCATGATGACCGCCGATCATTGATCGCCATACCCTGGATTCCATTTCGCAAGGACCCCCCATGTTTGAACACGTCGATGCCTATGCTGGCGACCCCATCCTGACCCTGGTCGAAACCTTCCACAAAGACACCCGCGAGCAGAAGGTGAACCTGGGGATCGGCCTCTATTACGACGAGCAGGGCCGCATTCCGCTGCTGGCCTCGGTACAGCAGGCCGAAGCCCAGCGCGCCGCCGCCCCGGCCCCGCGCCCCTACCAGCCGATGGAAGGCGCCGCCAACTACCGTACCGCGGTGCAGCACCTGCTGTTCGGTGCCGACCACGAAGCGGTCAAGGCGGGTCGCATCGCCACCATCCAGACCATCGGCGGCTCAGGCGCGCTGAAGATCGGCGCCGATCTGCTCAAGCGCTACTTCCCGACCTCAGAGGTGTGGGTCAGCAATCCCACCTGGGACAACCACAAGGCGATGTTCGAGGGGGCCGGCATCAAGGTGCACGACTACCCCTACTACGATGCGGCCACCGGCGGCGTGCAGTTCGACGCCATGATCGACTGCCTGAGCAGCCTGCCGGCCAAGAGCATCGTGCTGCTGCACCCCTGCTGCCACAACCCGACCGGGGTGGATCTCTCCCGCGCCCAGTGGGACCAGGTCATCACACTCGTGGTTGAACGCCAGCTGATCCCCTTTATGGATATCGCCTATCAGGGCTTCGGCGACGGGCTGGAGGAGGATGCCTACGCCATTCGCGCCATGGTGGCCGCCGGCGTCAGCTTCTTCGTCAGCAACTCCTTCTCCAAGAACCTCTCCTTCTACGGCGAGCGCTGTGGCGGCCTGTCGGTCATCTGCCAGGATGCCGAAGAGGCGGGTCGGGTACTGGGCCAGATGAAGGCCACCGTGCGCCGCAACTACTCCAGCCCCCCCACCCACGGCGGCCAGATCACCGCGGCCGTGATGAGCCAGCCCGAACTGCACGCCATGTGGGTCGGTGAAGTGACCGAGATGCGCACCCGCATCAAGGGGATGCGCCAGAAGCTGTTCGAGGTGCTGAGCGCCAAGGTGCCGGGCCGCGATTTTGGCTACTTCATCAACCAGCGCGGCATGTTCAGCTACACCGGCTTCACCCCGGAGCAGGTGGACCGCCTGCGCGAAGAGTTCGCCGTCTATCTGGTGCGCTCCGGTCGCATGTGCGTGGCGGGCCTCAACAGCCGCAACGTCGACTACGTGGCCGACGCCATGGCCGCCGTGCTCAAGGGCTAAGCCCGCAGCCCCGCTCAGGCGGGGCTTTTTGTTTGTCCCGTTTGCTCGTGGAACCGTTATGGATCTCATCGCCCTCTCCCGCCTCGGCGGCCGCCACCTGGTTACCCTGCACCTGCTGCTCGACAGCCAGAGCGTCACCCGCACCGCCGAGCGGCTCTGCACCACTCCCTCCACCGTCAGCAAGACCCTCAACCAGTTGCGGGATCTGCTCGGCGATCAGCTGCTCTACCGCCAGGGCAACCAGCTGTTGTTGACCCCGTTCGCCGAGCGGCTCGGCCCCACCCTGCACCGGCTGCTGAGCGAGCTCAACGGCCTCACCGGCCAGGGCGGCTTCGATCCTGCCAGCTGGCAGGGGCAGCTGAAATTCGCCCTGCGTGAGAGCGGCATGGTCTGGCCCATGGGGCCCATCCTGGCGCAGCTGATGCGCGAGGTGCCGGGCCTGGTGCCCGACATTCGCAACAAGGATGAGCAGGGGCTGGCGGCCCTGGCGGCGGGCAAGCTCGACTTCGTGATCCTGCCCCACGATCAGAGCCAACCGCTACCCCGCCAGCAAGGGCTGGTGTGGGAGACGCTGCGAGAGGACAAGCTGGTCTGCCTGCTGCGCGCGGATCACCCGGCGCTGGCGCGGCCCTGGGATCTCGATGCCTACCTGAGCTGGCGCCATATCGCCATTCGTGATCAGGAGCTGGCCAACCCCTTCTTCGAGCAGAGCCTGGCCCAGTTGCAGGTGCGCCGGCAGATCGCCGCCATCCTGCCCGATTTTGGCAGTGCAGCGACCCTGCTGCGCCAGAGCGATCTGATCCTCACCGCCGTCAACGGCTGGGCCGAGCAGGCGGCCCCGCACGATCTGGTAAGCCGGCCGGTACCGTTTGATTACGGCGCCGTCACCCACAGTCTGGTGTGGTACGGCCCCGCCGGAGAGGAGCCGGCGCGGCGCTGGTTTCGCCAGCGGATCCTGCAGCTGGCCCGCGAGCTGGCATGATGAGGGTCATGCCCGGCACAGGCAGTGCCAGGCACGACTGTGCTCAGGTTTTTTTGGTGTAGATGGGGCCGGGGAAAGGAGAGACGTTGTTGCCCAGCTCGGTGATGCGGGCAGCCCCCTGCTTGCGCACCTGATCGACCCGCAGCACGTGGTGCATGGGGATCATGGTGCGATTGACGTCGGCAAACTCACTCTTCAACTTCTCGTGGCTGGGGTCGACGATGAGCGCCGTGTGGTTGTCCCACACGAAGTTGGCGATCTCGATAAAGCCGAACAGCTGACCCTGGCTCACTTCCCTGACATAGACTTCGTAACGCTCGTTGTGACAAATGAACTGCACTCGATATAAGGCGTTGGATTCACTCATGTTCGTCTGTTGATGGTGGGCGATTGACCCATTCTAGCCGCCCCCTCGCACAGCTCAAATAGACAGCAATCACAGTTACGTCATCTCAAGACTCAGGCAGCATAAAAGCCACGCCGAACCGGTCGGTTCGCCGCCCAATCTTGCCTTGTCGTATTAAATCCCTTTGCGATCAGCTGATTAGCATCCAGCTACTCAGAGCAGTGGCGGCAGGCTGACGGGGCCAAGCCCCGCAGCCACCAGCGCCGCGGCCAGCTGCTCCAGCTCCTCTCGCGCCGCTTTTGGCCAGCCCTGCGCCGCCCCGCGCACACCGTGGTGGCGAAAACCGTTGAGGCGGATGGGCACGGGCCCCAGAGAGTGCAAGAAGGCGGCGAGCCCGCCATCCAGCGTGCCGTCGGCGGCGAGATAATCGCTCTGCCCCGGCACTTGCAGCAGGCGCACCTCCGCCAGCTTGCCCGCCCGCGCCAGCAGTTGCAACGAGGCCAGCACCCGCTCGCGGCCATAGCCGGTCAGCGTGTGATGCACAGAGTCGCGCCACCCCTTGAGGTCGATCATGGCGCCGTCCAGCACCGGCAGTAGCCGCTGCCAGCCAGCCTCGGCGAGCGAACCGTTGCTGTCGAGCAGGCAGCCAAGATGGGCCAGATCCGGCGCGGCCTTGATGGCCGTGAACAGCGCAATCACAAACGGCAGCTGGGTGGTAGCCTCACCGCCGGAGACGGTGATGCCGGTCAGCAGCGGGCCGTAGCGACGCAGCAGAGCCAGCACCTCGGCCACCGTCATGGTGGCGGTCTTGGGGCTGGCGCTGCGGGGGCAGGCATCGAGACAGGCATCGCAATCGGTGCAGCGCGCCGCCTGCCAGCTGACCCGCCCCTCCTGCAGGGTCAGCGCCCCGCTCGGACAGCCGGGCACGCAGTCACCGCAGTGATCACACAACCCTATGGTGTGCGGATTGTGGCAGCCGGGGCAGGCGAAGTTGCAGCCCTGCAGAAACAGCACCAGCCGGTTGCCGGGGCCGTCCACGCAGGAGAAGGGCAGCCAGCGGCTCACCGTTGCGCTGCGCGCCGCCCCTGCCCGCCTGTCGCACTCAGTAGTCACACAGGGTCGCCTCGCGTCCCACCACCCGCGGCGCCCGCTGGCGGATCCCGGTCAGCTCGCTCGCCTCGGCGCCGAGGCAGGTGGTCTGCAGCCGCGAGCCCTCGGTCGCGAAGCGGGCCACGTCGCTCTTGCGGATCATGTAGCCGGTCACCCGCACCAGGTCGCTGTCCGCCACGTTGGCGGTGAACTCGCGCATGCCGATGGCGAGCGCCCCCTTGCAGAGCTGCAGCAACGCCTGCGGGTTCTGGCGGATGGTGGGATCCAGGGTGAGGATCTCGCTGATCCCGGAGTGATAGAAGCCGTGGTGGGGTGCCAGCGCCAGCACGTGGCTGGCGGGATCCGGCTCCTCGCCGTAGGGGATGCGCACCCCGGGGGTCACCCCGCGATCCACGCTGAGCCCGCCCTGGGAGTGGAGCAGGGCGCGGCCGCCCCAGGCGTAGCGCTGCGGCGTTTCGCTCACGTGGCGGGCGAGCTGGGCCGAGATGCGATAGCCCAGCTGGTTCGCCTCTTCGTCCCGGCCGTAACGTTCCGGCAGATTCTCCTTGTCCATCAGAAGGTTGACCGCCTCGGCCATGCCGTAGATGCCAAACATGGGCACGAAGCGACCCTCCTCCAACAGCCCCTCCTGCACCAGGAAGCTGTCGAAGAAGCCGGACTCCTGGTGCAGGAAGGCGGCGCGCGCCTCGATCAGACGGGAGGCGAGGCGGCAGTAGTGGGGCAGCAGGCAGCCCAGGAAGTCGTCGATGCCGTGGGCCTGCTCGGCCACCCGCTTGAGGGAGACCCGCACCAGGGTGTTGGCGCCGCCCGCCTGGGGCAGGGCGTTGTAGCAGCTGACGATGCCGAAGCCGCGCTCATCGAAGGTGTTGCGATGCAGCGGGTAGTTGGCGATGTGGGGCTTGCTGCAAGCTGCTATGTTTTGCACCCCCTGCAGCAGCAGGCTGTCCGGGGTCTGCGCCGGATCGTGGAACAGGGTGAGGTTGGGGGCCACCTGCTTGAGCTCGCCGTCGATGCGCAGGATCAGGCGGCAGAGACGGTTGTCGTCCGGGCCGATATTGACGTGCATGAAGGCATCCGGCAGCACCCGGTCCAGGTAGATCCAGAACCCCTTCAGCTTGCGATAGAGGGTCTCGTCATCCAGCTCACCGACGAAGGGCAGCAGCAGGTGGTCGAGCCGGCCCAGCCAGACCGGCATGCCGGTGACGGAGGGCACGTGGTGGTAGAGGATGCGCAGGGCATCGAGCGCCTCGTCAAAATCCTGCGGCGGGGCCAGCTCCAGCCAGGCGGAGCCCTGGCGCAGAAACTTCTCGTAATCCGGCAGCACATAGCGCGGCTTGTAGGGGGCGTGCCCCTCGAACATGTCGCAGACAAAACCCTTGGCCATCGCCTCGCTCACCTCGGCGGGCAGCGCGGGATAGGGCAGCGCATTCTCGGCGGCCAGCGCCAGGGCATGGCTCTTCTGGGCCGGTGACAACAGGGGATCGCGCACGATGCGCTGGCAGGTTTCGGTGAAGGACATGGCTCGCTCCTCGACGAATGGGAGCTAAATCCTCACACTTGAGAGGTGTTTTTTGAAGTGACATTCACAACATGGCGGATATCCAATGAAGACATCCGCCATGCAGGATCACGGGCCTAGCCCAGCCAGGGGAGCAGCTGTACCACGCCCCCCTGCCAGCGCAGCAGGAAGAAGCCCCCCATGCCGACCACCACCACCAGCAGGGTCGGCAGCCGCAGCAGAGTCAGCGCCGTCACCAGCAGGGTGGCGACCAGGTAGTCCGGATCCCAGCTCAGCCCAGCGCCCGGCTGGTAGCTGAAGACGATGGGCAGCCAGATGGCGGTCAACACCGACTGGGCCGAGAAGCTGAGGAAGGCCCCCATCTCGGCGCCCGGCTGATAGCGGGTCAGCCGCGAGAAGAAGGCGAAGCGGTTGAAAAAGGTGATCAGGGCCAGCAGGCCTATCATCAGCCAGCTCATGATTACCTCCTCATCCGGTGCAGCACATAACCCACCAGCATGCCGGAGAGCGCCGAGATGATGATGTAGACCTCCGCCAGCAGCGGCTTGGTGAGCAGCGCCATGGCCCCGCTCACCAGGGTGGCCGCCACCATGGGCAGGTTCTTCATGGCGGGAATGGTCATGGCGATGAAGGTGGCGGCGATGGCGAAGTCCAGCCCCATCTGATCCAGCCCGTCGATGTACTGGCCGGCGGCGATGCCGAGCAGGGTCGCCACATTCCAGAACAGATAGAAGACGAAGCCGGCGATGAGCGCGTAGGCCGGATCGAAGCGGCCGCTGCGCTCCCTGTCTTTGAGCGCCACCGCGAACATCTCGTCGGTCAGGAAGAAGGCGAGACTGGCGCGCCAGCGCAAGGAGAGCGGCAGCACGTCGCGGCGAAAGGTAAAGCCGTAGAGCAGGTGCTGGGAGGTGATGACGAAGGTGGAGCCCATGATGGGCAGCAGCGGCGTGCCTGCCCCGAACAGGGTGGTGGCCGAGAGCTGGGCGGCGCCGGCATAGACCAGCAGCGACATCAGCTGGGCCTGCAGCGGGCTCAGCCCTACCTGCAGCGCCAGGGCGCCGCACAGGATCCCCCAGGGGATCACCGAAACGGAGAGCGGCAGAATATCGATGGAGGCGCGCCACCAGAGCGCGCGGGTACTCTCGGCCCCGACGGGTGGAGAGAGGGTTGCTGACGGCATGGGATCATCCTTGTTGCGGCCACGGCGAGCCGGAAAAACTAGCACAGCACGGGGACGGATACCAAGAGGCTGCGGGTAAAGAAAGGAGGGAGCCAAAAAACAGAACGCCACCCGAAGGTGGCGCGCTGCTGAGAATCAGGGCTGAATGATGATGGGGGTGCCGGGTTCGATGGCGTTCCACACTTCGTCCAGATCCTTGTTGAGCATGGCGATGCAGCCATTGGTCCAGTTGGACGGCTGCAAACGGGTGTTGCCTATGCTGTTGCGCTGACCGTGGATCATGATCATGCCGCCCGGTCGCACACCCATCTCGTTGGCCGCCTTGATGTCGTCCAGATTCGGGTAGTTGATGTGGATGGCCTTGTAATAGTTGGAGTTGGTCTTCTTGTAGTCGAGGATGTAACGGCCTTCCGGCGTGCGCTGATCCCCTTCCCGCTGCTTGTGCCCCTTGGGAGCCGGACCCAGAGCGATCCAGTAGCGTTTGACCTCCTTGCCATCCTTCATCAGGGTCAGGCTATAACTCGATTTCTTCACCACCACCATATCGGCGGACAGGGTGGCAAAACTCAATGCGGGCCACAGCCCCAGCAAACACAGTAATACGGCTCTCATTCCATCCCTCGGCAAGCCTCTGGTAAGGGCTTTTCTGTTACCAAATCATCTGAACTGCACCGCCTGGTGTGGCGGGCGAGCGCCATCATATTGGATCGCCATCAATACTCAATATATCCAGAGAAACATATCCCGCGCCATCTTTTATAGATTGTTACAATTAACTGCCAAAACAACGGGATAACCCCCCTATCTCGGGATAGTCCCGGGCGGGACATTGGGGGAAGATAAGGCGCTTTTCACCTCTCAGGAACCTCACGATGCGATACCGACTATCCCTGCTGCTCTTGCTGATCTGCTCCCCCCTGCAGGCGGCCGAGCCACTCTGGCTGCGCGAGCCCGCCCTCTCCCCCGACGGCAAGCAGCTTGCCTTCACCTGGCAGGGTCGCATCTACCTGAGCGCGGGGGATGGTGGCCCCGCCGTGCCCCTCACCGACGGCAGCTATCTGAGCCAGCGCCCGCTCTGGTCGCCGGATGGCAAGCTCATAGCCTTTGCCGCCAACCTCTACGGCAACGAGGACGTGTTCGTGGTGCCGAGTCGCGGCGGCGAGATGGTGCGGCTGACCCGCGATTCGCGCCCCGATCTGCCCCAGGCCTTCAGCGCCGATGGCAAACAGCTGCTGCTGAGCAGCCAGCGCCTGACCGACCCCGACGCCGATCACTTCGTGGCAGAGGGGTATCGGGCCAGCAACCTCTACTGGACGCCAGTTACCGGCGGCCCGCTGACGCCGGCCCAGCCCCTGCCCGCCACCCTGGCCCGCCCCCACGGCAACCAGCTGGCCTACCAGATGCCGGGCATGGATCAGCCGTTTCGCAAGCACCAGCACTCGTTCGCCGTCTCCCGTCTGTGGCTGTTCGACGGCAAACAGCATCGCCAGCTGACCGAAGACAGGGTTGCCGCCAGCGATCCGGTCTGGGATGAGCAGGGCAAACAGCTCTACTACCTGAGCGAGCGCAGCGGCGATTTCAACGTCTGGCAACGGGATCTGGCCAGCGGCCAGGATCGCCAGCTCACCCGCTTCAAGGGTCACCCGGTGCGCGGCCTCAGTGCCTCCCGCCAGGGGGATCTGGTCTGGTCCTGGCAGGGGGAGCTCTACCGCCTCGATGCCGGTAGCGACACCCCGCGCAAGCTCGCCATCCAGCCGCTGTTCGCCAAGGTGCCGGCCGAACAGAGCTGGCAGCCCGGCCCCATCGACGAGGCCATCGCCCGCCAGGACGGAGAAGAGGTGATCCTGGTCAGCCAGGGGGATCTCTACGCGGTCGACACCCGGCGCGAGCGGGTACGCCAGCTCACCCGCCACCCCAGCGAGCAGTCGGCTCCACGTTATCTCGATAAGGAGCAGACGCTCATCTACCTCTCCGAACAGGAGGGGCCGGCGGCGCTGTATCGCCTCAAGAAGGAGCAACCTGACACCCTGTTCAGCGCCCCCGGCACCCTGATAGAAGAGAAGCTGCTGGCCATCCCGGGCGCCGCCATCAGCGTGCCGACCCTCTCCCCCGACGGCAAACAGCTCGCCTTCGTGGTGGATGGCCAGGCCGTGCACCTGCTGGATCTGGCCAGCGGCAAGCAGCGCCAGCTGGTCGCCGCCGAGTTCAACCCCTCCCGCCATGCAGTGGAGCTGGCCTTTGCCCCCGACTCGCGCCACCTGGCGCTGACCATCCAGCCCGACTCCAGCCAGCAGGAGATCGCCGTCATCGACACCCGGGATGCCAAGGCCAAGCCGGTCAACGTCAGCCTCAACGGCTATCGGGATGGTGAGCCGGCCTGGAGTCAGGATGGCGGCATCCTCTACTGGCAATCCACCAAGTACGGCGTGCTGGGGGCCGATGGCGAGCCCCTCGGCGGCAGCCTGCTCGGCCTCTACAGCAGCCGCGCCGCCAGAAGCGATTTCCTTGCCGAACAGGCGCCACCCAAGACGGGTTACGGCTTCGAAACCGATCGGCTGGCACACCGCGAGGCGCTGCAGCTGCAGCCAGAAGGCACCGTCCTCGCCAGCCGCATCGTCGACGATCACCTGGTCTATCTGGTGGAGACCAGCGGGGCCAACGGCGAGAGCGAGATCAAGGGCTACGCCCGGGATCTGCGCAAGGGCGAGACCAAGCTGCTGTTTGCCGAGCAGCCGGGGCCGGCACTGGCCAGCCTCAACCAGGATGCCAGCCTCGCCACCCTGGTGCGGGAGGGGGAAATAGCCCTCATCGATACCCGCTCCGGCGAGGCCAGCAGCCACCCCTTCAATCTGCTGATCACCGCCAGCTGGCAGGATCGGATGACCGCCGCCTTCGACCAGATCACCCGCCTCACCCGGGACGAATTCTACCGGGCCGACATGAACGGGGTGGACTGGGATGGCTACGTGGCCGCCTATCGCCGCCTGCTGCCCGGCATCAGCAACGAGCGTGACTTCGGCAACCTGCTGGCGGAGCTGGCCGGCGAGCTCAATGTTTCTCACACCTGGGGCAGCGTCCCCGACTCCTCCCTGCGCATGCCGGACGACACCGCCAGCCTCGGCGGCTACTGGCGCGAGCGGCAGGGAGCGGTCGAGCTGGCCGCCCTGCTGGCCGGCGGCCCGCTGGAGCAGGAGACGGATCTGGCGCCAGGCGCCCGCCTGCTGGCCATCAACGGCACCGAACTGCACAGCCTCAACGAGCTGGATGCCCTGCTCAACCATCAGGCCGGCCAGCGGCTGGCCCTCACCCTGCTGCCCAAGGGGGCCAAGGAGCCGCACCAGCTGGAGGTCACCGCCATCGACCAGCAGCAGGAGTATCAGCTGCAGCTCGACGGCTGGATCGCCAAGCGCCGCAGCCAGGTGGAACAGTTGAGTCAGGGGCGGGTCGGCTATGTCTATCTGCCGGAGATGAGCAGCGCCGTCTATGAGGAGGTGGTGGCCGACGCCCTCGGTCGCCAGCGCAACCGCGAGGCGCTGATCGTCGACGTGCGCTTCAACAAGGGGGGCTATCTGGCCAACACCCTGGTGGAGTTCCTGACCGGCAGCGGCAGCGCCCAGGGCATGGCCAGCAGCTGGCCGCGCCTTGGCAAGGGTGAGACGGACGCCGCCACCCGCCAGTGGACCAAGCCCTCGGTGGTGCTGGTCAATGCGGGCAGCTACTCGGAAGGCTCGGCCTTTCCCCAGTACTACCGCACCCTCAAGGTGGGCCCCATCGTCGGTGAGCCGGTGCCGGGCACCGGCACCATGGTGTACGGCCACACCTCCAGGCTGATCCCGGGCCTTGCCTACGGCATCCCGACCCTGGGGCTGCGCAACCCCGACGGCACCCTGTACGAGAACCAGGAGCTGATCCCGGACGTGCAGGTGGCACTGACCCCGGCCGACATGGTGGCGGGGCGCGATCCCCAGCTGGCAGCCGCGGTGCAGGCCGCCCTCGCCCAGCTACCGGCGGCCAGATAAGTCCGCCATAAAAAGAGGAGCCGACCGGGCTTGCCCGGTCGACTCCTATGACAGACATCAAGGGCGCCCGCCTGTTGCGGGGCGCCCTTGTTGCATCAGGCCGGCTGCGTCTCGGCCGGCTGGCGGGCCAGCGCCAGCTGATACCTGTGCTCGGCCAGCTCCAGCTCACGGCGCGCCTCGTCCACCTTGCCGTCGGCACTCTTCACCGCTGCCACCAGCTGGTTGTAGCGATCCCAGCTGCCGTTGTACTCCTTCACCTCGGCCTGGTAGCGCTGGCTGATCTCGTTGGACTGGCGAATGATGGCGTTGTTCTCATCGTGCAGCTGATCGATGCGGGTGCTCAGGCCCGCCTGGATGGCGCGGATCCGGCGATACTCTTCCGGGCCGTAGCTGCCGCTGTAGCTGTTGTGCTCGCGCACCAGCCGGTTGATCTCCTGCACCGTCTGGCGGTTGCGCTGGTTCAGCTGGTTCAGCTCGCGCTGGTAGCGATCAAAGTTGCCCTTGAGCGTCTGCTGGCGATCCTGCAGGGCGGTTCTGGCCGCCACCTGCTGGCTGTAGTGCTCCTGGGCCGCCGCCAAGTCCTGGCGCCGGGTTTCGAGGGAGCGTTCCAGCTCGCCCAGATCCGGCAGCGCTTCCGTCACCATGGTGGGGTAGAAGGCGGCGATCTGCGGCGTGGTCACCTTCAGCGCCCGCACCGCATCGGCCCCGTTGGCCTGATCCCGATAATCCACACCGCACGGCTGCCCCTTGCAGACCAGGTCCGGGCTGGAGAACTTGTACTCGTGGCTGTAGACCCCGAAGCTGGAGGGATAGGCCATCACGGTAGCGAAGGAACCCCGCACCCCGTGTCCCAGCGCATAGTGGTAAGTGCCCCCCGTGCCATCTTGCAGGCGGGAGTGGTTGAGCCCCATGTTGTGACCCAGCTCGTGCGCCAGCACCACGTCGCCACAGCCGGTGGCCGTGACATGACTGAACATGCTGCCGGCATCCTGGGAGACATCCCCGTCGGCATACGCCTTGCGGCCATCGCTATAGGTCGCGGAACCACCAACCCAGGCCAGCCCGCAACTGCCGTGGTCACCGGTCTGGGGGCGCATCAGCACCACCATGTCGGCGCCATAACGGGTGCGCAGGGTCGGTACCTGCTTGAAAGCCGGATCCTGCTGGTAGGTCACCGCGTTGAGCGCGGATTCGTCGGTGCCGCCATCCGGGTAATTGACCTGCTGGTCGTGCACGCTCCGCACCGTCAGATCCAGGCCGCTGGCGGCATAGATCTGGTTGGTGACGTTGATCATGTGCTGGATCCGGGTCTGCGCATCCCCCTGATAGCGGGCCGCCAGCCCCGGGCTGTGCAGCACCATCAGGTCGATGGTTTCCGCCAGCACCGGGGTCGCCCCGAGCAATCCCGCAATCATGATCCCCAAGGTAGTTTTCTGCATGTGATCTTCCTTTTCTGTTGTTATTGGTGAGTCGGGATCAGGGCGTCATCGCCGCCATGACCCAGATCCAGCGGCGGGTTCTTGTAAACCCAGCCCTTGCCTCCCAGGGTCTCGACGGAGTAACTGCCTTGCGGCGTGCCGATGAACCCGAAAGTCGCTTGCTTGCCGACGGTGAAATTGACCGGATAGCTGTCACCGTCGACCCGAATCTCCCCTTGCCAGTTGCGCTCCCCGCCCCGCTGCAACTCGACCTTGGTCACCCTGGCCTGCAAGGTGCTGCCATCCGGCAGCGGCAGGGCCACGCTGTCACCCACCTGGGCCCGCTCCAGATCGCTGCCCTGCAGGGCGATCGGCTGGGGTTGCTCGACCGCATCGCCGGGCTCCGCCAGCGGAAAGTCCGCATCCACCTCGGCCGCCTGCCAGGGGGTCTCCAGCTGCTGGCTGCCATCTTCCCGCAGCCGATCCGGCTTGGCGGGGGGCGTGACCGGCGCCGGTTTGAGCGCGGGTACCGGCGTGGCGGCGAGCGGCGTCAGCTCCACCAGCGGGGCCGACTCTGCCGCACGCGCCTCATCCCCTGTCGTCATTGCTCCGGGCGCCACCGGCTGCGGCCACAGCCACCAGCCGATCACCCCGGCCAAGAGGGCGCACAATGCCAGCCCAAGCCCCCATTTCGCTCTCTTCATACTGATACTCCAGTCAAAAACAATCCTTATAAAACAATGAATTGCATTAAAAGTGAGGGGGCATGCTAGAAACTGGCGACAAGGCTGGCACCCCCCTATATGGGGCGTCTGAAAAATCGACGCTGGTGTTTGGCCACATCCATTTGAGTCAACAAAGCCAGCGCTGGCGGGGGCTGAGGAAGGGTTCGAATGATGCTTTTTTGCTGCAGTAAAACGTCCGTGAAAGCGACCGGCATGACTCCCTTCACCCCATATGGGTTAAGCAAATTTGGCTGTACCGGGAGGCGGGCTGCGGCGTACCCTGATGGCATTGATCAGGTCAAGGATGTTGCATGAACGGTTTGCGGATAACGGCGCCAGCACTGGGCTGGCTGGCAATTTCATGGCTGGCGGCGCCGCTCGCCGCCGCCCCTCTGACCCTGCAGGGCGGGACTCAAAGTTACAGTATTGATCCCGATACCCTGGCCATTGCGGTGAACCGGATCCCGGTCAGCGCGGGCCAGCCCGCCCGCCAGGTCGATCAACTGCAACAGGATGACCAGCAGGCCAGCTGGCGCTGGCCCGCCCAGGAGGCCAGGGTGGAGGTCAGGCTGGATGGCGACGACCTGCTGCTGACGCTTGCCAGCGACAGTCCCCGTCAGCTGACCTGGTACAGCCTGCCGAGAAACCAGACCCACCTCTCCCTCGCCATCGGCGAGGGCAGCCGCTTCTCGGTGCGCGACAGCGACTGGCTCGGCTATGTCGGCGACGAGCTGGCCGAGCTCAACACCCACTACGACCTCAAGCTGCCGCTCTGGAGCCAGGATGCGGGCAAGCAGACCTACAGCTGGATCCTGCAGAGCCCCTACGACAACCGGCTCAAGTTCAGCCGCCAGGGGGGCCGGCTGCAGCTGAGCGCCAGCCACGAGTTCAGCAGCTTCAACGCTCAGGCGCCCATGGTGGTGCGGCTGAGCGTGGGGGATGACTGGCTGGCAGGGGCGCGCCGCTACCGGGCGTGGTTGCAGAGCGAGGGGGCCTGGCAATCCCTGGCCGACAAGATTGCCCGCGTCCCGGCCGGCCGGCGACTGATCGGCGCCAGCCATGTCTACCTGTGGGGGGATGCCCTGCTCGATCGGCAGGACGTGAAGGCGTGGCCCGCCCTGCAGGCCAGATTGCAGCAAAAGCCGGAGTGGCTGCAGACCTTCAATGCCGAGGAGCGGGAGGCGCTGGCCGACGCCCATCCCGAGAGCTGGCAGCAGAGCCTGATCATGGCCGGCCTCAACCGGCTGATTGCCAGCCAACTGCCGCTGCCTGCCCAGCAGGGCCCGCAGGCCCAGAGCAAGGTGCTGGCCCTGCGCCAGCAGTGGGTCAAGGGTCAGCTGGGGGATCTGCTGGTGCCTCAGGAGCGCTGGGGCCAGGGGCTGTCGCTGCCGGTGATCGAGGCGCTGCAGCAGGCGGGACTGCGCAAGCTGTGGCTCGGCACCCCGCAGTGGACGGCGGCCCTGCAGCAGGGCTATGCCCTCACCGCCGCCCAGCGCCAGGGCTATCTGGTGGGCAGTTATGACTCCTACGACACCGCCATCGCGCCCGGCACCAACGACAGCTGGCTCACCGCCCAGCTGCCGCTGGCGATCGGCAAGCGCTGCGCCATCGTCGAGGCCAATGGCAAGCCCAAGCCGGGCTTTGGCGGCGAGGGGGTCTATCTCAACCCAGGCTGCACCCTGCCCTTTGCCAAGGGGCGCATGAGCGAGCTGGCCAAGGCCAGCGGCATCAACAGCCTGTTCCTCGACGTGGATGGCACCGCCATGGCCTCCAACGACTACAACCCGGCCCACCAGCAGGGCAGCCAGGCCATGATCGCCGACCGCAACGCCCGCATGAGCTGGGTGGGGGAGCACCTCGGCCTGGTGCTGGGCTCGGAGGATGGCAACGCCCTCACCAGCAAGCCGCTGCTGTTTGCCCACGGTATCCAGAGCTGGGGCTTTGGCTGGGAGGATGCCGCCATGCGCAAGCAGGCCAAGTCCCCCTACTACCTCGGCAAGTGGTGGCCGGACGAAGCGCCGCAAGTCTTCTTCCAGCCCGCCCGGCTCAAGCCGCGCTACCTGAAGACGGTGTTCAATCCGGCGGATCGGCTGCCCCTCTATCAGGCGGTGTTCCACGACTCCGTGCTCAACAGCCACCACTGGCTGCTGGACAACCTGAAATTCCCCGGCATCAAGGAGGAGCGCGCCCTGCTCGGCCTGCTCTACAACACCCCGCCGCTGGTCAACCTGAGCCGCAGCACGCTGGCCAGTCGCCTGCCGGAGCTGACCCGGCTGAGCGAGCAGTTCACCCCGCTGCACGAGGCGCTGTGGGACAAGGCGCTGGTGGGCTTTCGCTGGCGTGACGGGGTGGGCCGGGTGCAGGAGACCCGCTTCTCCGACGGCAGCCGGCTGGTGGCCAACTTCAGCCACAACTCCATCATGATCGACGGCCACAAGCTGGCGGGCCGGCAGCTGCTGGTGGCGCTCAAGGGCAAACCGGTCAGCGTGCTGAAGATCCAGGGCTAGACCCGGCGGGGTGACGGGGGATCAGAAAGGGGCGGCCCCGCCGGGCGAGACGGTGGGCTGCGCATGGAGGTTGAGCCAGCGCCGGCGCAGGGTCTCCAGCGAGCCATCTTGGCGCATCTGGTCGAGGGCCTGCTGCAGGGCCTGCACCTTGGCCGGCTCCGTCGCCAGGTTGAGGGCAAAGTAGTACTGCTCGCTGTCGTCATAGACGAACAGCGGGGTGAGCGCCTCGAAGCCGTGCCCCAGCTGGTGCATGTGGAAGGCCGCCCCCAGCTCCAGCGCCGTCACCAGCTCCACCCGACCGCGCAGCAGCATGCGAAACTTGTCCTCCTCGCTGTTGACGCTGACCGGCGCCAGCCCCTGGCGGATCAGCTGCTGGGCCGAGGCCGAGTTGCGTACCACGGCGATCCGGTAGTCGCTCGCCTCCTGCAGGCTGCGGGGCTGGATATCGGTGCGCGAGCTCAGTCGCCACACCCTGATGGTGCGCGGCCCGACCGGCCCCACCCACTGGAACTGGTGCTCCCGCTCCGGGGTGCGCGCCACCGAGAAGAGGATGCTGCCCGCCCGATAGCGGGCATTCTGATAGGCCCGCGCCCAGGGCAGCAGCTGGATGTCGCCGCGCAGCGCCAGACCGCTGCGCGCCAGCAGGGCGTGCAGCAGATCCACCGAGAAACCGCTCACCGGCTGGCCGGCCAGCTGGTAGTTGTAAGGGGGCATCTGCTCGGTCAGCGCCTGCAGTGCCCGGGCCGGCTGCGCCAGCGACCCCGTCAGCAGCAGCGTGGCCAGCAGCCACCTCCACCGCGATCTTGTTCCCACCCTCGACTCCTTCCCATGAAAAACAGACCCCTGCCGTGGCAGGGGTCTGACATAACGCATGTTCACCGGCTTGCGCCTCAGTGACTGGTGGTCGCCTCCTGGTAGTGGTGGCGGATCCAGCGTTCGAAGCCGGCCAGCATGGCTTCCTCTGAGTCGCTATTGTCGGCGATAAGCTGGTCGCCGTGAACTACCCGAATGCGGGCATCGAGCGGTGCCCCCTCGCCGGCCGGCGGACGCTGACGGGCCGCCGCCATGCAGGCCTCGGCCTGTTGCCACGCCTCGGCCACGCTCTGGTTGCACACCGCGGCCAGCGGGCCGGCGCTGAAGCCCTTGCCGGTCAGGCTGCGCAGGGTCTCGTCATGGGTCATGCCGTTGCCCGGCCCCCAGTAGTGGGCGGCCAGATCCGGCCCGATACGCGGGTTGTCGGTGAGGTAGCCGTCGCGCTTCAGGAAGTAGGCGCGGGTCTGCTCCACCGCCATCAGCGCCAGCAGGTAGCCGTGATAGGCACAGGCCGACTCCTGGTTGAGCAGGTGCGGGATGGCCAGCAGCGGACGCGGGCTCTCCACCCCCAGGATCTGGCGCTCCCAGCGGCGGGCCAGCGCCAGCACGGCGGCCGGGGTGCGTTCGGCCTCGTCCATGGCGTAGAGATCACGCTCGAAGTAGGCCACCAGCGCGATCTGGCGCTCGTTGAAGGCGCGAAACGGCTGGCGTGCCTCGATCATCGCCTTGATCAGCGCATCCGGGATCGGCTCCCCCGCCGCGTTCCTGGCATAGCGCTTGAGCCAGTCCGCGTCATCCAGCAGGCTGTCACAGAACATCGACTGGGTCTCGGCATAGGCCATGGAGGTGGGCGGGAACTCCTGGGAGAAGCAGGGGGCGTTGCCGGTGACGTTGGCAAAGTGCGCCGCATGGCCCCCCTCGTGGAACAGGGTGTTGAGCCCGCTCCAGCCGCTGCCCACCTGGGCCGGGTCGGCCAGGCTGGTGAAGTTGACCACCGCCGGCACCCACTCCCCCTCCTGCCAGAAGCTCGGCACCGGGCCGTGGCAGAAGCCGTTCTCGTATTTCCCCTCCCGGGTCAGCAGATCCAGGGTGAGGGTGGCGCCGCGGTACTGGATGCCGAGGCGGCGAAAGCTCTCGACCCAATCCTGCAGCGCCCGCGAGAAGGGCACATAAGGGTCGAGCTGGCGGGTCACGTCGCCGCTCACGCTGTAGCGCAGGTTGTGGGGCAGCAGGGCCGCCTCCCCCTTGACCGCTTTCAGCTCGGCCAGGCTCTGGTGCAGCCGCTGCTCGGTGCCGGCGATGAAGTCGTCGAGGATGGCGAACAGCTGCGCCGGGCTCATCTGCTCGTTCTTGTGCACCTTGTAGTCGAAGTAGTCGCGATACCCCATGGCCCGGGCGAAGCGGTTGCGCAGCGCGACTATGGCCAGGTAGCCATTGTCGACCACCCAGTTTTCCAGGGTGTGGAACATGGCGAGCGCGCTCTGGCGCACCGCCTCGTTGCTACTGGCGGCCAGTGCCGTGCTGGCGGCGGGCAGACTGCCTGCCACCTCGCGGCCCTGCTCGTCCAGCAAGGTCAGCTTCAGCTCCCGACGGCGGGCGAACAGCGCCGCCTCGGCGGCCACCAGCTCGTCCATCAGGGCGGCAGCGGCCGGCGCCTCGATGACGTTGCATTCGAAGAAGGCGATCCAGCCTGCCAGACCGCGCTTGAGCTCGGTCTCCTCGGCCATGGCATGCATCTCCCGCAGCACCGGCAGGCGCGCCGGGTCGGCGCAGAAGGCCTTGTAGGCCTGCTCGGCGGCGGTGAAACCGGCCTGATCGTCACTGGTGCCCATGTAGGTGGACCAGAACAGATCCTCCTTGCGCCTGTGCACCTGCAGGTAGTCGGCGTTGAGCTGGTTGAGATAATTCCTGGCAATGGAACTCATAAATTCCCTCTTGTTATGGGGCAGCACGGGGTGCCCACTCCTTTTTGGTGAAATGCCGACTCATTCACATTTTCTGCAAATAATCCGGCAAATGGTGCGCCGGGATGCGCGCGAACACGCTACCAAAAGCGAGGGTTTCTGTCTGCTGGCTATACTGGTGTCAAACTTCTCAATTGGCGTGCTGTCGCGCCAAGCCTTTGAAAGTTAATTAAATGTTAAATGAAAAATAATCAGGGCCAGCCGACAGACTGGTCACCACCAGACCCGCATGGGAAAGTTAAGGAAGAGACTATGTTCAAGCTCGGTGATATTGCCGTGAGCCGCAAATTGATGCTGTTGCTCTCACTGGCGCTGGTCGGCTTCATCGCACTGCTGCTCATCTCCGCCAGTGCCCTGCAGCGCAATCTGATGAGTGAACGGGAAGCCAGGCTGCAGGCTGTGCTGGATCTGGCCATGAGCCGGATCCAGGCGCTGGCCGCCACCCTGCCCGCCCCACAGGCGCAGGCCGAGGCCAGGGCCATGCTCAACAGCATGCGCTTTGACGGTGACAACTACCTGTTCGTGCTGGACGAGAACCGTCGGATGCTGGTGCACCCCGTCCGGCCCGAGCTGGTCGGCCAGCAGATGGGTGAGAGCGGATCCGCCACCGCCGGCGCGCACTGGCAGCGGATGGTGGATCTCGGTAGAGGGGGTCAGCAGGGTCGGCTGGAGTACCAGTGGGTCTCCCCCTCCGGCGAATCGGCCCAGAAACTGTCGCTGGTGGCCGGCTATCAGCCCTGGGGCTGGATCCTCGGCTCCGGCGTACTGCTGCAGGACATCCAGGCCACCATCTGGTCCCAGTACCAGCTGATGGGGGGCGCCACCCTGCTGGTGACCCTGCTGATGGGGCTGCTGGGCTTTGCCATCAGCCGCTCCATCGTCAACCCGCTGGCCGAGATCAACCGGGCCATGCAGCAGGTGGCCGCCGGCGATCTGGTGGTGAGCATCCCGGTGCACGGCAAGGATGAGCTGGGGGCCGTCGCCAGCTGCACCAACCAGGGACTCAGCGCCATCCGGCACGCCCTGCTGGAGGCAAGCCAGGGGGCCGGCAACGTGGCGGATGCCGCCCTGCGCATCGCCGCCTCCGCCGAACAGACCAACCAGGCGGTCAACAGCCAGCGGGATCAGCTGGCCCAGCTCGCCACCGCCATGAACGAGATGAGCGCCACCATCGCCGACGTGGCCGGCCACGCCGAGAACACCGCCCGCGACACCCAGGACGCCACCAGCGAGGCCGGCCTCGGCAACCGGGACGTGCACGCCAGCGTGCACGGCATCCAGGCGCTGGCCAGCGAGGTGGAGCAGGCCACCTTGCAGGTCAACCAGCTCAAGGAGGGGGTGATGCAGATAAGCGAGGTGACGGCGGTCATCAGCGCCATCTCGGAGCAGACCAACCTGCTGGCCCTCAACGCCGCCATCGAGGCGGCCCGCGCCGGCGAGCAGGGCCGCGGCTTTGCCGTGGTGGCCGACGAGGTTCGCCAGCTGGCGAGCCGCACCCGCCAGTCCACCGAGGAGATCCAGAGCACCATAGCCCAGCTGCAGCAGCGGGCGGTGAGTGCGGCCGACGCCATGGACGCCAGCCGCAAGCTGGCGGAGAGCAGCGTCGGCCAGTCGGAGAAGGCGGGCCAGGATCTCTCCCTCATCGTCAACCACATCCAGCACGTCAGCGACATGGCGACCCAGATCGCCACCGCGGCGGAACAGCAGAGCATGGTGGCGGAGGACATGAACCGCAACGTCAGCGGCATCAACGACTCGGCGCTGGAGATGTCCCAGTCCGCCTCCCAGCTGGCTCAGGAGAGCGAGCTGCTGGCCGGACTCTCCCGCAGCCTGGACGAGCGGCTGGCCCTGTTCAAACTGGGCTCGGCCAGCCACCAGCCGGCAACCCAGCCACGGATGCCGCAACCGCCGCGGCAGGAGGATCGCCCGCGCATCCGCCACTGATCCGTCCTGGCTTGTCGCAGCGCACGCCCCCGCCAGATCGGCTGGCGGGGGCGTTTTTCATTGCGAAAAAATGCCAAATATTTGCATCTTGTCGACCTGTTCGACGAACTTGATGCCGTGGCGCCGAGTTAATAGCCATTTAAAAACATAAAGTTAAGTGTTTGCTCTACTCCGATGAGGTCAAGCTGTAAAGATTTACACTTAATTATTTAATCAAAAATAGTCATGATGAGTTGTCGCCAAACGCGACACCATGACCCTTTATGTAGTCATTTGGCAAACTGGTTGAAAGGCCAGGACGCAAAGCCTCCGGTCTAAAGACATGTCGTCCAGGATAGCGGGGTTGCCACACAGTGTTTCGGGGAACGCCCCTGCCAACTTGACTGCCCACATCTGTCGAACAGAGGAATGTATGGCAGCAAAAATCCAACTCAATCACGTCGCTGCAACCCTGGCCCTGCTGGTCAGTGGCAGCGTGCTCGCCCACGGCTACATCAGCCAGCCGGAATCGCGCAACTACCTGTGCAAGACCGGCGGCAACAGCCAGTGCGGCGCGGTGCAATGGGAACCCCAGAGCGTGGAAGGCCCCTCCGGCTTCCCGAATGGTGGCCCTGCCGACGGCCAGATCGCCTCGGCCGGCAGCGCCAGCTGGGGCGAGCTGAACGCCCAGACCAGCGACCGCTGGACCCGCCGCGAGGTACAGGCCGGCCCCTTCGCCATCAGCTGGACCTTCACCGCCAACCACGTCACCCGCAACTGGCGCTACTACCTCACCAAGCAGGACTGGAACCCGAACCAGCCGCTGACTCGCGCCTCCTTCGAGCTCACCCCCTTCTGCGTGGTGGACGGCAACATGACCCAGCCGCCCAAGCAGGTCACCCACCAGTGCAACCTGCCCGAGCGCACCGGCTATCAGGTGATCCTGGGGGTGTGGGAAGTGGGTGACACCAGCAACAGCTTCTATAACGTGATCGACGCCAACTTCAAGGGCGGCACCCAGCCACCGCTGGAATGGAGCCAGGGCGGCACCATCTACCCCTCCACCGAGCTGGCGGTCGGCGACAAGGCCAGAACTCTGGTGTTCGATGCCAACGGCGTGCGCCCCGATCTGCAGACCGAGCTGACCATCGCCAGCCCGGAGCAGGGGCAGAAGAACAACTGGACCCACGCCCTGGCGAGCAAGATCAATGCAGAGCAGAACCAGATCCGCGCCGGCCAGCAGAGCGGTGAAGGCCAGTTCAACCCCGTCTACGGCCAGAACCCGGTCTACTTCAAGGCCGGCAGCGCGCTGGAGCGAGTCGAGATCCAGCTCGAACAGCAGCAGCCACCGGTGAGCAACGGCGTCAGCGTGAGCGGCCTGGAGAGCGACTACCTGCTCGACGAGGGCAAGCTGACCCTCAACTTTACCGTGGCCGCCGAGGGCGATCTGACCGTCACCAACACCCTGTATGATCACGGTGGGGCCGCCAAGGGACAGACCAGCGCCGACATCAAGGACAGCAGCCACAGCTTCACCATGCCGCTCACCGGGCTCAGCGCCGGTCACCACCAGCTGGTGATCGAGGGCAAACCCAGGGCCGGTGGCGAGGCGGTGCAGCAGACCCTGGACCTGATGCTCAAGGATCCGGCCGCCGGCGGTGACTACCAGTTCACCTTCCCGGAGGGGCTCAAGTCCTACACCGACGGCACCAGGGTGCTGCAGCCCAAGAACGGCAAGATCTACCAGTGCAAGCCCTTCCCCTATCGCGGCTGGTGCAGCCAGTGGTCGGCCAGCGCCACCCAGTATGAACCCGGGGTCGGTAGCAATTGGCAGGATGCCTGGATCCTGGTCAACTGACCCGCAGGCACAGCATGACGCCATCAACAAAACGGGGAGCCACTGGCTCCCCGTTTTCTCTGCTGTGACCGCTCAGATCTGGAAGTCGATGGCGGGCTCGCCCCCCATGGCGCGGGCCTGAATGTCCGCCAGCGCCAGCTCAGGGTTGCAGAGCTGGATGAACTGCCAGGCGAAGTTGTGCTGGAACTGCCCCTGCTTGAGACCGATCCAGGCGGTGTGGGGCGCAAACAGCCGGCTGCCGTCCAGCTGCACCAGTCCCTTGTCGCGCTGGGTGTCGAACGCCATGTCCGCCAGAATGCCCACCCCCATCTCCAGCTCGACATAGGTCTTGATGACGTCGGAGTCCTGCGCGGTCAGCAGGATCTGCGGGGCGATGCCGGCCTCGGCAAACGCCTCGTCCACCCGCGCCCGCCCGGTCAGCCCAGCCTGATAGGTGATGATGGGCCACTGGGCCAGCGCCGCCAGGGTCAGCTCCTGCTCGGCACTGAGCGGATGCTGCTCCGGCACCACTATGTTGTGGTGCCAGCGGTAGTAGGGAAACGCCACCACCCCTTCGCTCTTGTCGAGCTGCTCGCTGCTGATGCCGATGTCCACCTCGCCGGTCTGCACCAGCCGCACTATCTCCTCCGGACCGCCCTGGCGCAGCTCCAGCTGCACCAGCGGGAACTGCTCGCGAAACGCCTTCACCACCCGCGGCAGGGCGTAGCGGGCCTGGGTGTGGGTGGTCGCCACCAGCAGCCGGCCCGAGTCGCGGTTGGCAAAGGTGCTGGCCAGCTTGCGGATGTTCTCGGCATCCCCGAGGATGCGCTCGGCGATCACCAGCAGCTCCTTGCCCGGCTCTGTCATGCCGAGCAGCCGCTTGCCGTAGCGGATGAACAACTCGATCCCCAGCTCCTCTTCCAGCTCGCGGATATGACGGCTGACCCCGGACTGGGAGGTAAACAGGGCATTGGCCACCTCGGTCAGGTTGTAATCCCGCCGTGCCGCCTCCCGAATGATTCGCAACTGCTGAAAATTCACGTCATCGCCTCCTGCGCTGACCGGCCGGTCGGGGCCCTCCCCGCCGCCTTGTTGTTATCTTGTCTGGCTGCCCGAGCCTGAACTCTGACCGCCACACTGACCCTGTTGTACCCAGGCGGGCAGACCCCGCCCTGGTCACGCTGCTTGCCTGCGCGGCCCGCCAGGGGCCTGCCACTTAAATCTGGTAATCCGGGTAGAGCTGGGCCTGTCTGGCCACCAGCCGCACCCCCTGGCCCGGGCTGAAGGCGCGGGCCGCCTCCTTGCTCAGCTCGGCCTCGAAGTGCGCACCGTTTGTATCCCCATTGCCACGCAGTTCCACCCGGATGCGCGGCCCCATGGGCAGCAATCGGGTGATGGTGGCGCTGATGCCGCCCGGCGCATCCGCCGGCACTATCTCCAGCTCGTGGGGACGCACATAGGCGACGGCGGCGCTGCCCTCCGCCAGCTGGGAGCTGATGGGCCCGCCCAGTAGCTGCTCGCCGATGCCGAGCCCCTGCCCGGCCACCCGGCCGCGAAACAGGTTCACACTGCCGAGGAAGCTGTGCACGAAGGAGCTGGCAGGCTGGTCGTAGACCTCGGCCGGGGTGCCGATCTGCTCGACCTTGCCGGCGTTCATCAGCACCACCCGATCCGCCACCTCCAGCGCCTCCTCCTGATCGTGGGTGACGAACAGGCTGGTGACGTGCAGCTCGTCGTGCAGCTCGCGCAGCCAGCGGCGCAGCTCCTTGCGCACCTGGGCGTCGAGGGCGCCGAAGGGCTCATCCAACAGCAGCACCTTGGGCTGCACCGCCAGCGCGCGGGCCAGCGCAACCCGCTGACGCTGGCCGCCGGAGAGCTGGGTCGGATAGCGCGCGGCCACATGGCTGAGCTGCACCAGATCCAGCAGCTCCTTGACCCGGGCGCGGATCGCCGCCTCGGCCGGTCGCTCGCTGCGTGGCTTGACCCTAAGGCCAAACGCCACGTTCTCGAACACCGTCATGTGGCGAAACAGGGCGTAGTGCTGGAACACGAAGCCGACGTTGCGCTCGCGCACGTGCAGATCCGAGGCATCCTCGCCGCGGATGATGACGTGGCCGCTGTCGGCCTGCTCCAGCCCGGCGATGATCCGCAGCAGAGTGGTCTTGCCGCAGCCGGAGGGGCCGAGCAGCGCCACCAGCTCACCGTCGTGAAAATCGAGGTTGATGTCGGCCAGCGCCGCGTACTGGTTGAAATGCTTGTTGAGTCCTTGTACCTGAATGCTCATGGCAGCCTCTTGAATTCGGTGATCAGTGAGAGTGAACGGGCTGGGCACGCAGCCGGGCCAACAGGGTTTCCCCCAGCAGGGTGAAGATCCCGAACAGGGCCAACAGGCTGGCTACCGCGAAGGCGGCGCCGGTCTGGTACTCGTTGTAGAGGATCTCGATGTGCAGCGGCAGGGTGTTGGTCTGGCCGCGAATGTGGCCGGAGACCACCGACACGGCGCCGAACTCCCCCACCGCCCGGGCGGTACAGAGCAGCAGGCCGTACATCAGGCTCCAGCGGATGCCGGGTAGAGTGACCCGCCAGAACATCTGCAGGCCGCTCGCCCCCAGCATGATGGCCGCCTCCTCCTCTTCCGGGCCGCGCGCCTCCATCTGGGGCAGCAGCTCGCGCACCACGAAGGGCACGGTGATGAAGGTGGTGGCCAGGATGATGCCGGGAGTGGCGAAGATCACCTTGATGTCGTGCTCGCTCAGCCATTCGCCGAACCAGCCGCGACTGCCGAACATCAGCACGAACATCAGCCCTGCGATCACCGGCGACACGGAGAACGGCAGATCGATGAGGGTGATGAGCAGTTGCCGGCCCGGGAAGCGGAAGCGGGCGATGGCCCAGGCGGCGGCGACCCCGAACAGCAGGTTGAGGGGTACCGAGCAGAGGGTCACCAGGGCGGTGAGGCCGAGGGCGCTGAGGGCGTCCGGCTCGCTGATGGCGTGCCAGAAGAAGGCCAAACCAGGGCTCAGCGCCTGGATAAAGACGGTGGCCAGCGGCAGCAGCAGCAGGGCGGCAAACCAGCCGAGGCCGACCGTGATCAGCAGCCACTTGACCCAGACCGGCTCGCGGATGACGGGGGGCTGGCGCACCGAGGTGGTCGGCGCAGCCTCGCCCGTTGCCAGCGCCAGGCTTGCGTTGGATGCGTTCATATCCGGCTCCCTCCGATACGGGCCCAGCTCCAGGCCTGCAACTTGTTGATAAGCAGTAACAAAATGAAAGAGATCAGCAGCATGACCACGGCGATGGCGGAGGCGCCGGCGTAGTCGTACTCCTCCAGGTGGCTCATGATCATCAGCGGCGCAATCTCCGACACCATCGGCAGGTTGCCGGCGATGAAGATGACGGAGCCGTACTCCCCCACCGCCCGTGCGAAGGCCAGGGCAAAGCCGGTCAGCAGGGCCGGCACCAGGGTCGGCCACAGCACCCGGATGAAGGTCTGCCAGCGATCGGCGCCCAGACTGGCGGCGGCCTCCTCCTGCTCGGTCTCGGCTTCCCGCAGCACCGGCTGCAGGGTGCGCACCACGAACGGCAGCCCGATGAAGGTGAGCGCGATGACCACGCCGATGGGGTTGTAGGCGAGCTCGATGCCAAACGGGGCGACCCACTGCCCGATCCAGCCGTTCGGGGCGAAGATGGCGCACAGGGCGATGCCGGAGACGGCGGTAGGCATGGCGAACGGCAGGTCGATCAGGGCATCCACCAGTCGACGACCGGGGAAGGTATAACGCACCAGCACCCAGGCCAGGATCAGGCCGAACAGGGCGTTGAGCAGCGCCGCCACCAGGGCGGCCCCGAAGCTCAGACGAAAGGAGGCGAGCACCCGCGGCGAACCTATCACCTGCCAGAACTCGGCCAGGGTCAGATTGTTCACAGCAAACAGCACCAGCGCCGAGAGCGGCAGCAGCACCAGCACGCCCAGATAGAGCAGGCTGAAGCCGAGGGTCGGGCCGAAGCCCGGCAGCACGGAGTAAGAACCAAATCGCATAACGCATCCGTTTGTTATGAAAAACATTAGATACAGCGATTCTGCGCATTCCTGTTTGGGGCAACAAACACCAATAACGCCTTTGCTAAGCACTTTTTTATCTAACAACGACATACAAGGCTTTTAGAGCCATAAAATGAAAAAAAGGTCTTTTATATAAATAAAAGACCTAAAAATGGAGCGTCGTGCAATGTACCAAGCTATCCAAATCAGACTGTCGTGGTGTCGGGTGCCTGCCCTCCCTCTCTGTTCCAAACCTCTGTGATCAACGCTCGCCGCTCAGCGAAAACTCAAGGCTGCCCGCCGCTCCCACACCGCCGGCGTCGGCTCCACCACCATCTCGGCCCGCCGATAGAGGGTGCCGAGCAGGTTGAGCCCCTGGTGCCACTCGCCGTGGCCGGACTGGGCATTGAGGTGGCCCACCTCGCCGGCATCGAACAGCGGCACCTGCCACTGGCGGCTCCAGTATTCGGCCCGCTCGAAGCTCATCCAGGGATCGTTGCGGCTGGCCACCAGCTGGGCCGACACCTTGAGCGAGCCTGCCAGCAGCTCGTCTGGCAAGCCGAAGCGGGCCGGATCCGCCGGCGCCACGATAAACAGCGAGGCCACCTTGTCGGGCTGCCGGCGCGCCGCCGTGATGGCCGCCAGCGCGCCGAAGGAGTGGGCCACCAGGTGAGCCCGCCCGCGCCTGCTTTTGAGCTTGCTCGCCAGCTTGGCGCTCCAGACCGTGAGGTCGGGCCGATCCCACGGCAGCCCCACCATCCGCTGCCAGTGGGGGAATTGTTGGTGCCAGCGGCTCTGCCAGTGATCCGGCCCGCTGTTGTGCAGACCGGGAACCAGGAGGATCTTGTTCATCTTGGTGCTCCTATCAGCTGGCACAGGGGCCAGTTCAGTTGACGATGGCCGGCCGCTCAGTGACCCGGCTGATAGATCTGGTCAAACAGGGCGCCCTGGGCGAAGTGCTTCTTCTGCGCCTTGTCCCAGTCCCCTTCCAGATCCTTGACGGTGAACAGGGTCAGCTGCGGGAACTGGGCCGCGGTCTCCTTCAGGATTGCCGGGTTGCTGGGGCGATAGTGATATTTGGCGACGATGCGCTGCCCCTCGTCGGAGTAGAGGTAGTCGAGGTAAGCCTTGGCCACCGCCTCGGTGCCGTGCTTCTTGGCCACCTTGTCCACCACCGCCACCGGCGGCTCGGCCAAGATGGAGACCGACGGCACCACCAGCTCGAACTTGTCGCGATTGCCGGGCTGACCCAGCACCAGCAGGGCTTCGTTCTCCCAGGCCAGCAGCACATCGCCGAGGCCGCGCTCGATGAAGCTGGTGGTGGCGCCACGGGCGCCGGAGTCCAGCACCTTCACGTTCTTGTAGAGATCGCCGACGAACTGCCTGGCCCCCTCCTCGCTGCCGCTCTTCTTCAGGGCGTAGCCCCAGGCAGCCAGGTAGTTCCAGCGCGCCCCGCCGGAGGTCTTGGGGTTGGGGGTGACGATGGCCACGTCCTTGCGCACCAGATCATCCCAGTCCTTGATCTGCTTGGGATTGTCCTTGCGCACCAGGAACACGATGGTGGAGGTGTAGGGCGCCGCATTGTTGGCCAGCCGGCTCTGCCAGTCGGCGCCAATCAGCCCCTGCCTGGCCACGGCATTGACGTCGTAGGCCAGCGCCAGCGACACCACGTCCGCCTCCAGCCCGTCCACCACGGCGCGCGCCTGCTTGCCGGAGCCGCCATGGGACTGGCTGACCACAACATCGTTGCCGGTCTTCGCCTTCCACTCCCTGGCGAAGGCGCCGTTGTACTCCTGGAACAGTTCGCGGGTCGGATCGTAGGAGACGTTGAGCAGGCGGATCTCGGCGGCATTGGCCTGACCGAGGGCCAGCAGGGAGAGCAGGGTCAGGGCGGTCGTTCGCAGTTTCATGGGGATACTCCATATCTCGTTGGGTTGAGTTCAGCATGCCGTGGGCTTGTTATGCCGAGAACCAAGAAATAACGCTTTGCTTATCTCATTTGCTCATATCAGGAGGCCGTAGGCGCCATGCGCGCACTCTGTGAGCCAGGCCGCGCTGGCCCGGTGCCGGCTGTGCCATCATGGAAACAAGGCAGGCTGATGACGAACAGGAAGTCGTTATGTGGATCAACGCAGAACCCGTCAATGGTGCCCTGGTGTCGCTGGCCATCGGCCTCATCATCGGGCTGGAGCGGGGCTGGCAGGTGCGCCAGCTGGGGGACAACCAACGCATCGCCGGGATGCGGACCTACGGCCTCATCGGCCTGCTCGGCGGGGTCTGCGCCCTGCTGCTGCCCACCCTGGGCCCCTGGCTGCCGCTGCTCGGCCTGCTGGCGGTGGTGATTGGTTGCGGCCTCTCGGTCTGGCTGGCCCAGCGCTGGCAAGGGGAGTTCGGCCTCACCAGCTCGGTGGCCATGCTGCTCACCTATCTGCTGGGGCTGATGTCGGTGCTGCTCAGTCCGAGCGAGGCGGTGGCCTGCGCCGTGCTGGCGGCGCTGCTGATGGGGCTCAAGGGCAAGATCCAGCAGGGGATGCTGTTTCTGAGCGAGACCGAATTTCACGCCACCCTGCGCTTTTTGCTCATCTCCCTGGTGCTGCTGCCAGTGCTGCCCAACGAGGAGATGGGCCCGCTCGATGCCTTCAACCCCTTCAAGATCTGGCTGATGGTGGTGGTGATCGCCGGCATCTCGTTCTGCGGTCACTTCGCGGTGCGCCTGCTCGGCACCCGCGCCGGGCTGGTGCTCACCAGCATGCTGGCCGGGCTCGCCTCCTCCACCGCCCTTACCCTGCAGTTTGCCCGCCTCAACAAGGAGCAGGGGGGGCTGGAGCGGCTGCTGGCCACCGGCATCCTGCTGGCGGGAGCCACCATGTGGCTGCGACTGCTGGTGCTGGTGCTGCTCATCCACAACGAGCTGGCGATGCGCCTGGCGGCGCCCCTGCTGCTGCTGGCGGCCACCGTCTACGGCTTCGCCTTCTGGTTCTGGCGCCAGCGCGAGGAGCTGACCGACGGCCCGGTGCAACCCCAGACCAGCAACCCGCTCGATCTCGCCACCGCCATCAAGTTCGGCCTGCTGCTGGCGCTGATCGGCTTCATGGCTACCCTGTTGCAGAACAAGGTGGGCAACTCCGGGGTCTATCTGCTGTCGCTGATCTCCGGCATCACCGACGTGGACGCCATCACCTTGTCGCTCTCCCAGCTCTCCCACAAGGAGCTGGCGCTGGAGGTGGCGGCCCGCGGCATCCTGCTGGCAGGGCTGGTCAACTCGCTGGTGAAGGGGCTGCTGGCCCTGGGGATCGGCGGCCGTCGGCTGGGGCTGCGGGTGCTGTTGCCCTACTTCGTCTCGGCCCTGCTGATCCTGCCGCTGATCTGGCCCGGCGCCTGATCTTGCAGCAAGTGACAGCCTGACGCCGCCAAAGTGCTCGCGTATACTGGCTCCTCTTGGCACATGAGAGGAGCGGTAGCATGGCAAGCGATTGGGACAAGGTTCTGGCGGGCGGCGCCCTGGACAGCCAGAGCGAGGAGATAGCGAACGACCGGATCCGCGGTCAGGCGCTGCTGGCACAACTCAACGCCTCCCCGGCCGGTGACCAAGCCCTGCGCCAGCGCCTGTGCGGTGAGCTGTTCGGTCACTGCCCCGACTCCTGCTGGATCAGCACTCCCTTCACCTGCGAATTCGGCCGCAACATCCACATCGGCGAGAAGACCTTCTTCAACTTCAACATCACCATTCTCGACGTGGGCGAGGTGCACATCGGCAGCCATGTGCTGCTGGCCCCCAACGTGCAGATCTACACCGCCACCCACACCATGGACTATCTGGAGCGACGCAACTGGACCGCCTACAACAAGCCGGTGAGGATCGGCGATGACTGCTGGATCGGCGGCGGCGCCATCATCTGCCCCGGCGTCACCATAGGACCCCGTTCCATCATAGGGGCCGGCGCCGTGGTCACCCGCGACATTCCGGCCGACTCGGTGGCGGTGGGCAACCCGGCGCGCGTGATCCGTAGCCTGAGCCCGGACGCCCCCCGCGGCTGGGAGCTGGCCCTGTGATCTGGCTCGCCCTGCTCCCCCTGCTGTGGACGGCCTGGCTCGGCCTGGCCGACGCCAACTGGTGGCCGCTGGCCATCATCACCGCCATGAGTCTGCTGACGATGCTGGCCTACGCCCACGACAAGCGCCAGGCGGTGCGCGGCGGCTGGCGCATTCCCGAGTCCCGGCTCCACCTGCTCGAGCTGTTCGGCGGCTGGCCCGGCGCCCTGCTGGCCCGCCACTGGCTGCGCCACAAGACCCAGAAGGGGAGTTATCGCAGGGTATTCTGGTTCATCGTGCTGCTGCACCTGACCCTGTGGGGGCTCTGGCTCGGCCGTCCGCTCTGGCAGACGGTCTGACGCGGGCAAGGCAGCCTCTCGACATTCCCGTCCACCCCCTTGCCGGCCATTGCAGCCGGCAACCGGGTATGAGACAACAGATGGCAACAAGGCTGTTTTCTCGTTTGTTCATCGGCAAGGAGTCATTCATGACCATGTGGACCGGTATCGTGCTGATCGTCTTCATCAGCGCTCTGTTCGGCTTTCTCAGCAAGCGGGCCCGCTACCAGTTGGGGGATGCCCGCATCACCGATCGTCTCGGCAAGCAGGACATGCTCATCAACGAGCTGCAGGAGCGCATCGCCAATCTGGAGGCCATCGTCATCGAGGAGGAGAAGCGCCGCCCGTTCAAGGAGCTCTGATCCGGCAAGCCGGGCGGCAAACCGCCAGCCCCCGGGCTGCAAGGGTTTGCCGCCGCCCTCTCTCGCACTCGCCCACCCTCTGCCTGGCAAAAACTAAATTCACCGCAGGATCAGTCCTCTGCCACTCCTAGGCTAAATTTTCGCCAAACTGGCCCGTTCCCTGCTCCGTCATGACATCAGTAGTACGGAGAGTGACATCATGATCGCCATCGGCACCCTGCTTCCCCTCGCCTCCCTCGCCCTCAAGCTCGGCAGCAAGCTGCTTGG
Organism: Aeromonas sp. QDB20; assembly: GCF_027707805.1. NCBI lineage: Bacteria > Pseudomonadati > Pseudomonadota > Gammaproteobacteria > Aeromonadales > Aeromonadaceae > Aeromonas > Aeromonas sp. QDB20. Next base: position 113,352 of record NZ_JAPCJC010000007.1, read on the forward strand.
GGACAGCACGCCGCCGGCCCAGACCGAGCCCCCCGTGCAGGAAGAGCGGCTAGCCCCCACGGTGCAGAGCCTGTTCCAGCGCCTCGGCGTCAAAGAGGCAAACAGCGAGCAAAACCGTCCCGCCATCAACCACTTCATGGGGGCGCTGATGCAGACCCTGGGCCAGGAGTACTCGGGCCAGTCGCTGCCCCAGGCCATCGACGCCGCCCGCACCCAGCTGGCAAACGGCACCCAGAGCACCCGCCTCGACGCCCTGCAGGGCGAGCTCGACACCCTCAAGGGCTCCCTTGGCAACAGCGACCTCAGCCTCGATCAGCTGCTCTTCGCCTTCAAGCAGACCCTGCCCAATGGCAAGGGGGAAGGCGTCGGCAAGCTGCTCAATGCCAGCGCGTGAGCGGGTGTGGAACCATGAAAAACGGCAACCTGAAGGTTGCCGTTTTTGTCGGGCCGGATCCCATGCTGTCACGCTAGGGTAGTGAGCAAGGTGGACTCAGCATTGCCTGAGCCAGCGCGGTCTGCCCGCGATCCTGCAAGGTATTGGCCGCTCCCAGGCGATCCGCCGCCTCCTTGTTCTGACCCAGCTTGAACTTGCCGACCAGCCCGGTTATCTCGATTTCGATGCCGATGACCGCCTGCACCATGGCCTCGAGATAGTCTCGCGGCGCATCAGCCATCTTCCATGGAGTTGGTTCTCCGACCTCATGATGACGAGTCAGATTTGCCAGCAGCCGGCGCACGAAGCGGGCATCGTCGCGGATCTGGATGCGACCGTGAGCATGCACCACGCTGTAGTTCCAGGTCGGCACCAGCTTGTGATGCTCCTGCTTGCCCGGATACCAGCTGGGAGAGATGTAGCCATCTGCAGCCTTGAAGATCACCAGCACCTCGTCACCGTCTTTCACCTCCTGCCAGAGCGGATTGTTGCGGGCAACGTGGGCACGCAGGACGCCATGTTCCCCTTCTCCAGCATCGAATTCGAACGGCAGGTGGTTGGCATCCAGCCCCCCTTCACCATGGGTGATCAGAGCCCCCAGCGGATAGGCCCGGATCAGCTGGTGCAGAGTCTCGGAGTCGGTGACGGCAAAATGGGGTGGCAAGTACATGCAGGTTCCTTCTGGTTGGCGCTGAGTTCCATTCAGCCTGGTCAGGGATTTATGCCCGCTTTGCCGCCCTCGGGGCAAGCGAAACAGGCTGATAAGCCGACATAAAAAAGAGGGCTGACGCCCTCTCTTGATGTTCTTGTGCATTTAGGCACGTTTGGCCAGCCACTGTTCGGCGGTGGTGAGGGCCGATTCAATCTGCTCGCGGGCGACGCCTCCCTTGGCAACCCGCTTGGCCAAGGTCGCCTCCAGCTCCAGGTTCGGGTAGACATCTTCCCCCACCACGGGACTGAAGCGCTGGAACTCGGGGAGGGAGAGCTCTTCCAGCGGCTTCTTCACGCCGATCGCGTAGACCACGGTTTCACCGACGATATGGTGCGCCTCACGGAACGGGATGCCCTTGGCCACCAGATAGTCTGCCAGCTCGGTGGCGTTGGCGTAGCCCCCCTGCGCCGCCGCCATGGTGCGCTCACCATTGACCTTCAGATCGATCAGCACTAGGGCCGCCATGTCGAGGCAGTCGTGCCAGGTGTCGAGGGCATCGAACAGCCCCTCTTTGTCTTCCTGCATGTCCTTGTTGTAGGCCAGCGGCAGCGCCTTGAGGCTCATCAGCATGCCCATCTGGGCGCCGACCACCCGGCCAGTCTTGCCACGGATCAGCTCCAGCGCATCCGGATTCTTCTTCTGCGGCATCAGCGACGAGCCGGAAGTGACCGCATCGGAGAGCTCGACAAAGCCAGCCTCGCCGGTGTTGTAGAAGATGAGATCTTCGGCAAAGCGCGACAGGTGGGTCATGGAGAGGGACGCCACGTGCATCAGCTCCACCACGTGATCCCGATCGGAGACCGAATCCAGACTGTTGCGGGTGGCGCCGGCAAAACCCATGTCGAGCGCCAAGGCTTCGCGGTCGATGGCGTAGGCGGTGCCCGCCAGCGCGCCGCAGCCGAGCGGGCTGGTGTCGAGGCGCTTGAGGGCATCCTGCAGCCGGGAGTAATCCCGCTCCAGCATCTCCACATAGGCCAGTGCCCAGTGGGCGTAGGTGACCGGCTGGGCCCGCTGCAGATGGGTGTAGCCCGGCAGCACGGCGGCCTGATTGGCGCGGGCGGAGGCGACCAGCCCCTGTTGCAGGGCGGTGATGGAGCCGAGCAGCAGCTCACCCTGTGCCTTGCACCAGAGTTTCAGGTCGGTGGCGACCTGATCGTTGCGCGAGCGGCCGGTGTGCAGCTTCTTGCCGAGATCGCCGACGGCGGCGATGAGCTGGCTCTCGACCCAGGAGTGGATATCTTCAGCATCCGAGCTCAGGATCTGCTGGGGATCCTGCTGCACAGAGGCGAGCAGCACTTCCATCGCCTGCTGCAACTTGCCCTGTTCACCCTCGGTCAACACGCCTACCTTGACCAGCGCTTTGGCCCAGGCCATGGAGCCCTGAATATCCTGCTCCGCCAGCCGGTAATCGAACCGCAGCGAATCGTTGAACTGCTTGAACCGGCTATCGGCTCCCTGACTGAAGCGTCCACCCCAAAGTGCCATACTGCTCTCCTTGAATGCGTTGTCGGTAGGCGTTTGCGCCTGCCGTACTCGCGCGGCCTCTTGGCCTGCGCGCAGAAATCTTGCCCTGTATTTTCCTGTATAACAGTGCGGTGGTGAGGAGTGCTGTTGCCGTTAAACATGTCACATCCAGCAACTGCGAACCGGTTCCCTCTCCCTTTGGGAGAGGGCTAGGGTGAGGGCAATTTTCCCCCTCATCCCCAACCCTTCTCCGCCTGTTTTCCACGTAAGCGGGAGAAGGGGGCAAAGCACACCCCTCATTGAAAGCCGCCCCTGTTATCTCACAGAAGCGGCCGGGGCGCTGCCGCTCTTGTCACAGCTCATCGGTTATCCTTCCCCCCGCTCACAGGCGAGGGAATCAGGTCGCCGCTTATGAGTGAGGGGGCCAAGCCCCCTCACCTGTTTCTGCGGCTTGGAACCTATAGGGTTAGCCGTGGGTGTGATCACCACCGATGGCCTGATGCTGCTCTTTCATGGCGCGGATCCGGCTCGCCAGGGTGTAGAGACGGATAAAGCCTTCGGCATGGCTCTGGTCGTACACTTCGTCGGCGCCGAAGGTGGCGAAGTCTTCGGAGTAGAGGCTGTTCGGCGACTTCTTCTGTACCGCGGTGACCTGACCCTTGTACATCTTCAGCACCACTTCACCGTCGAGATCTTCGGCGATGGCGTTGGCAGAGGCAACGATGGCCTTGCACAGCGGGGTGAACCAGCGACCGTCATAGACCAGGTGGGAGAACTCGGCACCCAGCTTCTCGCGCCAGGCGCGGGTCGGGCGATCCAAGACCAGCTCTTCCACCGCGCGCAGCGCGGCGACCATCACGGTACCGCCCGGGGTCTCGTAGCAGCCACGGGACTTCATGCCTACCATCCGGTTCTCGGTAATATCGATGCGGCCCACGCCGTGCTTGCCGGCACGCTCGTTCAGGGTCATCAGGATCTGGTGCGGGCTGAGCGGCTGGTCATCAACGGCCACCACTTCACCCTGGGCCACGGTCAGCTTGACGTACTCCGGCTGATCCGGAGCCTGTTCGGCGGAAACGGTCCACTGCCACACCGCTTCGGACGGCTCGTTCCAGGTGCTCTCCAGCTCGCCACCCTCGGTGGAGATGTGCCAGGCGTTGGCATCGCGGCTGTAGATCTTCTTCAGGGTCGCCTTGCAGGGGATCTGACGGGCTTCCAGGTAGGCCAGCAGGTCTTCCCGGGAACGCATGTCCCACAGACGCCAGGGGGCGATCACTTTCAGCTGGGGCGCCAGCGCGGCGACCGCACCTTCGAAACGCACCTGATCGTTGCCCTTGCCGGTGCAACCGTGGGAGATGGCGTCGGCCCCTTCCGCCAGTGCGGCCTCGACCATCGCCTTGGCGATCACCGGACGGGCCATGGAGGTACCCAGCAGGTAGGTGCCCTCATAGACGGCGCCGGTCTTCAGGGTCGGGTAAACGTACTCTTTGACGAACTCTTCCCGCAGATCCTTGACGATGCACTTGGTGGCGCCGGAGGCGATGGCCTTTTGCTCGATCCCTTCCAGATCGTCACGCTCCTGACCGACGTCGGCGACGAAGGCGATAATCTCCGCGTCATAGTTTTCCTTCAGCCAGGGAATGATGGCCGAGGTATCCAGTCCGCCCGAGTAAGCCAGTACGATCTTGTTGATTCCGCTCATTTACTTCTCTCCATGATGATTCGATAAAAGGGTGTGATTTGGGGTCGGTTGCCGTTATTTGTGCCCCTGACCATGTCCAAGCAAGGTCAGCAGTACGGCGTTCTGGATATGCATCCGGTTTTCAGCCTCGTCCATGATGAGGGAGCCAGGCCCGTCCATGACCTGAGAGGTGATCTCCAGCTCCCGGTGCGCCGGCTGGCAGTGCAGCACGTGCTGGATGCCGGTACGGTCGAGCAGGGCCTGGTTGATCTGATAAGGCATAAAGATATCTTTTACCTGCTCCATTGGCGTGTTGTCACCCATGGAGACCCAGGTATCCGTGTAGGCCACATCAAACCCTTCGATGGCCGCCACGTCGTCGCTGATGTGGATGGTCGCCCCCGACTGGGCCGCCAGCGCCTGGGCCTGCAAGAAGATCTGGGTATCCGGGCCGTGGCCTTTCGGGCAGACCAGGGTCACGTCGGTGCCGAGGGTCGCCCCCAGCAGCAGCAGGGAGTGGCTGACGTTGTTGCCATCGCCGAGATAGGCCAGCTTCACCTTGGACAGATCGGCGTAGTGTTCGCTGATGGTCATGAAGTCCGCCAGCCCCTGGCAGGGGTGGTAGAGGTTGCACAGGCTGTTCACCACAGGCACAGTGCCGTGTTCCGCCAGCTCGACCAGGGTCTGGTGATCGAACACCCGAGCGACGATGGCATCACACCAGCGCGACAGGTTGGCGGCGAAATCCTTCACCGATTCCCGCTTGCCAAGCGCGCCGTTCTGCTGATCCAGATAGACGCTGTGGCCGCCCAGCTTGGCGATGCCGATGTCGAAGGTGACCCGGGTGCGCAGGGAGGGTTTCTCGAACAGGGTCACCACGCTCTTGCCCGCCAGTGCCTGACCGTACTTTTTCGGATCGGCCTTGACCGATTTGCCCAGGGCGATCAGCGCCTCGATCTGGGCCTTGCTCAAGTCGCTGTCTTTCAGAAGATGTTGCATCGGATGTTCCTTGTTCCGGTGGAGATCAGAGAGAGACCTGGGTGCCAACCGCACCGCCGGCCAGCAGCTTGAGCAGCTGATCCGGGTAGCGCCAGCTGGCGACACAGACCGGTTTGCCCAGGGTCTCGGCTGCATGCAGAGCGGCTTTCACCTTGACCGCCATGCCGTCGCTGATCACCCCCTTCTCCATCAGGTCCAGTGCAGTCAGCTTGTCGAGCTGGGGCACCAGCTTGCCCTTGCCATCCAGGATGCCGCTCACGTCCGACAGCATCACCAGGTCGGCGCCGAGCGCCTCGGCAATGGCGGTAGCCGCCTGATCCGCGTTGACGTTCATCAGCTGCCCGTCGGCGGTGATGCCGATGGAGCTCACCACCGGCAGGAAGCCCTGAGCGAGGATCCCCGCCACCAGTGCCGGGTTGCCCGGCTGGCAGTCACCGACCGCGCCGAGTGCCGGGTCGAGCTGGGTCACCTGGCACAGACCGCCATCCGCCAGACAGAGCCCCACCGCCGGAATGCCAGTGGCGATGGCCTTGGCCATCATCTGCTTGTTGGCGGTACCGGCCAGCGCGCCGGCGATAAACGGGATCTGCTCGAACGGGGTCACCCGCAGACCGTTCTTCTTGGTGGAGGTGAGACCCAGCCCCTTGAGCAGGTCATCCACCAGGCAGCCGCCGCCGTGCACCAGCACCAGGGGTCTGTGCTGCTCGTCCAGAAAGCTTTTGAGGGTGGCGAACAGGGCGGTCAGCGCCTCGTCGTTCTCGATCAGTGCGCCGCCCAGCTTGATTACCAGAGTCTGCTTGTTCATCGTTGCGATCCTTCCTTGAGTCCTTAAATCAGGCCGGTGGCCGGTTCAAATCCGAATTTGATATTTATGCACTGCATGGCCTGGGAGGCGGCGCCCTTGAGCAGGTTGTCGATGGCGGATACCACCACCAGCATGTTGCCCTGCTGTTGCCAGGCGAGGTCGCAGTAAGGGGTGCCCGCGACACCGCGGATGGAGGGCATCTGACCAGTGAGGCGCACCAAGGGCTTGCCCTCGTAGGCCTTGAGATAGGCCTGATCCACCTGGGTCGGCGTCACGCCGTCCGCCAGCTGTACATAGATGGTGGCCAGGATGCCGCGCACATAGTTGCCAAGGTGAGGCTGGAACAGCACCTCCTTGCCGAGGTGATGGCTGATCTCCGGCTGATGCCGGTGATTGAAGGTGCCGTAGGGGTTGAGGCTCACCTCGCAGAAGCTGGTGTTGATGGCCGCCTTGCGACCGGCACCGGAAACCCCGGAGACGGCGTTGATGATGGGCTGCCACCCCCTGGCGATGAGACCGGCCTGCTGCAGCGGCTTGAGGGCGCAGAGGGAGGCGGTCGGGTAGCAACCTGGCACGGCAATCAGCTGGGCCGCCTTGACCGCTTCGGCATTCCACTCGGCCAGGCCGTAGGCGGCCTGATCCAGCCACTGCTCGCTCTCATGGGTGAAGCCGTAGTAGGAGGCGTAAAACTGCTGATCCCTGACCCGGAAGGCACCGGAGAGATCGAACACCGGCAGCCCCTTGGCCAGGAACTTGGGCGCAAGTTCCGCACTCACCTCGTGGGCGGTGGCCAGCAGCACCAGATCGGCCTGGGTCAGGATCCGGGTCATGCCATCCTCGTCCAGCGGCAACAGCGGCTGATCCAGCGCGCCGACCCACTGGGGATGCAGAGCAGAGAAACGCTTGTGGGCGTCCTGGCTGCCGGCGGAGACATAGAGGCCGAACAGCTTGAGTTGTGGATGGTTCTGGACCAGGGCGGCCAGTTCGGCTCCCGCGTAGCCACTGGCACCGACGATAACGGTGTTAAGCATGTTGAGTATTCCAAGTCAGAGTTCGAGATTCACAGCATGGTGCTGCGGTGCACAAGGGGGTTTGATGCCCCATGCACGAGTGCGGAGGGGCAATTCAGGCGGGTGTGTGTCGTCGGTTATAGATCAGGTGACAGAACATTAACTTTCCCTTACAACTAGAAGCCTTGTCGATGAGCCACGTATTCAGGCAAACCTATAGAATATTCATGCACTCACTTTGCATTTGTATTTTCTAACAGAAACATTCCGGGGAAGCAAGGAGGAGCAGGTGGCCAATCTGGATTTTTTTTCACTCTACAAGAATATTATTGCGATTCCGTCCATCAGCAGCACGGATCCCCGCTGGGATCAGAGCAATGAGGCGGTGATCCGGCTGCTGGCCGACTGGTTCGCTCAGCTCGGCTTTCAGTGCGAAGTGACCGCCCTGCCCGAGCTGCCGGGCAAGTTCAATCTGGTGGCGACGATAGGTCAGGGCGAAGGGGGGCTGCTGCTGGCGGGCCACACAGATACTGTGCCGTTCGATGAGGGCGCCTGGCGCAAGGATCCCTTCAAGGTGACCGAAGAGGGCAACCGCTTGTACGGGCTCGGCACCATCGACATGAAGGGCTTCTTCGCCTTTATCGTCGAGGCGCTCAAGGAGATCGACCTCAAGACCCTCAACAAGCCGCTGCGCATCCTGGCTACCGCCGATGAAGAGACCACCATGGCGGGCGCGCGCGCCATCGCGGCGGCGGCCGAGCTCAAGCCGGACTACGCGGTGATTGGCGAGCCGACCGGACTGGTGCCGGTGGTGGCCCACAAAGGGCACATGTCGGAAGCCATCCGCATCACAGGCAAGAGCGGTCACAGCTCGGATCCCGCCAACGGCGTCAACGCGCTGGAGATCATGCACCAGGCCATGGGCCAGGTGCTCAAGCTGCAGCACAGCCTGAAGGAGAAGTACGCGGATCCCAGATTCGCCGTGCCGCAGCCGACCCTGAACCTCGGCTACATCCAGGGGGGCGACAGCCCGAACCGCATCTGCGGTTGCTGCGAACTGCACATCGACATGCGTCCCACCCCGCAGGTGGGCCCAGACGAGCTGATGGGCATGCTCAAAGAAGCGCTCTCCCCCATCGAGATCCACCAGCCGGGTTGCCTGCACCTGCAACACCTGCACGAGCCCATCCCGGCCTACGCCTGCGCCGATGACTCGGAGCTGGTGCGCGAGGCCGAGCGGGCAAGCGGGCGGGCCGCCGAATCCGTGAACTATTGCACCGAGGCCCCCTTCATCCAGCAGCTCGGTTGTGAAACCATAGTGCTGGGCCCCGGCCACATCGCCCAGGCCCACCAGCCGGACGAATATCTCGATCTGTCGTTCGTCAAACCGACCACCAGCGTATTGCAGCACCTGATCCGCCGTTTCTGCCTCTGAACTGACGGGAATGTAAGTAAGTTACATGACATCGCACCTCGGGACAGGTGATGGAAATACATGTTCTGAATCGGCCTGTTATTTGACCTTGCGCAGACAATCTGGGTAGATTGTCACCCTAAGATGACGGAGCATATGTTGTAATCGCACAACAATAAGTGAGGTCGTCTCGCCCCCCGGATGGGTGTCAGGCACCAACAAGATAAGGATGTGGAATGAACGAAAAGTACGCCGCACTACGCGCCAACGTAGGCATGCTGGGTCAACTGCTGGGCAAGTCCATCAAGGATCATCAGGGACAGGCCTTCCTCGACAAGATCGAAACCATTCGCCAGCTGGCCAAATCCTCCCGCAAAGGCAATGAGACGGACCGGGAACGTCTGCTCGACACCCTGCGCAACCTGAGCGACGACGAGCTGCTGCCGGTGGCCCGCGCCTTCAGCCAGTTCCTCAACCTGGCCAACGTGGCCGAACAGTTCCACACCATCTCCCGTCGCTGCGAAGAGCAGGTCTGCACCCCGGATCCGCTCGAGCAGATGTTCGACAAGCTGAAAGCCTCCAACCTGTCGCAGGAAGCCATCATCCAGGCCGTGCGCGAGCTGGACATCGATCTGGTGCTGACCGCCCACCCCACCGAGGTGACCCGTCGCACCCTGATCCACAAGCACGTGCAGCTCAACGACTGCCTCGAGGCGCTGGAGCTCTCCGATCTGCTGCCCCGCGAGCGGGACAAGATCCTCAATCGCATCGAACAGCTGGTCAACCAGGCCTGGCACACCAACGAGATCCGCGAACAGCGCCCGACCCCGGTGGACGAGGCCAAGTGGGGCTTCGCCGTGGTGGAAAACAGCCTGTGGCCGGCCATCCCCGAATTCATGCGCAATCTGGACGAGCGGCTGCAACACCACCTGGGTGTGCGGCTGCCGCTGGATGCCGCGCCGGTCAAGTTCACCTCCTGGATGGGCGGTGACCGCGACGGCAACCCCTTCGTCACCGCCAAGGTGACCGCCGAAGTGCTGGAGCTGGGCCGCTGGATGGCGGTGAGCCTGTTTTACAAGGACATCAAGGAGCTCACCTCCGAGCTCTCCATGTCCGACTGCACCGACGCCGTGCGCGAGCGGGTCGGCGATCACCCTGAGCCCTACCGCGCCCTGGTACGCGAGCTGCGCGAACAGCTGCGCGAGACCCAGGAGTTCCTGACCGCCAAGGTGCAGGGCCAGGCGAGCGAGAGCCGGGATCTGGTCAAGACCACCGCCCAGCTGCGCGAGCCGCTGGAGCTCTGCTACCACTCTCTGCACGCCTGCGGCATGGGCAACATCGCCGATGGCATGCTGCTGGACGTGCTGCGCAAGCTCGCCTGTTTCGGCATCCATCTGGTCAAGCTGGACATCCGCCAGGATGGCGAGCGTCACGGCCAGGTCTTCTCCGAGCTGACCCGCTACCTCGGCATGGGCGACTACGCCGAGTGGAGCGAGGACGACAAGCAGGCCTTCCTGCTCAACGAACTCAACTCCCGCCGTCCGCTCATCCCGACCGACTGGGCGCCGAGCGACGAGACCCGCGAGACCCTGGATACCTGCAAGGTCATCGCCCAGCACGACCCCGATGCGTTCGGCATCTACATCATCTCCATGGCCGGCGCACCGTCCGACGTGCTGGCGGTGCAGCTGTTGCTGAAGGAAGCCGGCTGCAAGTTCCGCATGCCGGTTGCCCCGCTGTTCGAGACCCAGGAAGACCTGATGGCGGGTACCGCCGTGATGGAGCGCCTGCTGTCGGTGGACTGGTATCGCGGCTACATCCAGGGCCGTCAGTACGTGATGATCGGCTACTCCGACTCCGCCAAGGACGCGGGCATGATGGCCGCCGGCTGGGCCCAGTACGCCGCCATGGAATCCCTGGTGGCACTGGCCGAGGCCAACAACCTGCGCCTCACCCTGTTCCATGGCCGTGGCGGTACCGTCGGCCGTGGTGGTGCTCCTGCCCATCAGGCCATTCTGTCGCAACCGCCGGGATCCCTGCGCGGTGGCCTGCGGGTGACCGAACAGGGCGAGATGATCCGCTTCAAGTTCGGCCTGCCCAAGGTGGCCATCCAGAGCCTCAACCTCTACACCAGCGCCGTGCTGGAGGGGAACCTGCTGCCGCCGCCCAAGCCCAAGGAGTGCTGGCGCGCCGTGATGGAGCAGCTGGCCTCTGTCTCCTGCGATCACTACCGCAGTATCGTGCGCGGTCATCCGGACTTCGTGCCCTACTTCCGTGCCGCCACCCCGGAGATGGAGCTCGGCAAGCTGCCGCTCGGTTCACGCCCCTCCAAGCGCAAGCCCAACGGCGGGGTCGAGAGCCTGCGCGCCATCCCCTGGATCTTCGCCTGGACCCAGAACCGGCTGATGCTGCCGGCCTGGCTCGGTGCCCACAAGGGACTGCAGCAAGCCATCGCCGACGGTCAGAAGGGCGTGCTGGAAGAGATGAGCCGTCAGTGGCCCTTCTTCCGCACCCGCCTCGAGATGCTGGAGATGGTGTTCCTCAAGGCTGACGTCTGGCTGGCCGAGTACTACGACACCCGGCTGGTGCCCAAAGAGCTGTGGGATCTGGGCAAACAGCTGCGTCAGGAGCTTGCCGACTCCATCCAGGTGGTGCTGGAGCTGCGCCCGCAGGGCGACTTGCTCGACGACCAGCCCTGGATCAAGGAGTCCATCAAGCTGCGCAACCCCTACACAGACCCGCTCAACGTGCTGCAGGTCGAGCTGCTGGGCCGCTCGCGCAACCACCCGGAGACCCTGCATCCCGAGCTGGATCAGGCGCTGATGGTCACCATCGCCGGTATTGCCGCCGGTATGCGCAACACGGGTTGATAGTCGTGGCTATCAAGCTCCCCTCCATGACAAAGGGCGCCTCGGCGCCCTTTGTCATATCTACAAGGCCCGCTGGAGCGATGTTGCCGGAGAATCCTTGGTCGTTAGGCGTTGCCATGGAATCGCAGGGTCGATTAACTATCAGGGGCAATCGCCCGCTTTACAGCTTTAGAGGATGGTGGATGCAAGCCTGCTGGTCTTGAAGGGGTTTCGCCCGCCCTTCGGGCTGGGACGAGTGACTTTGGAAAGACCCAAAGTCACCAAAGGTCTTCTCCCCCGCTTTTTCGCCCGACTACGTCGGGTACCTTCGCTCACCGCATGTCCGACGGCACACGCCGACGGGCCGTCCATGGCCCGGCGCCACTCGCTCGACATCCTGTCTCGCGACCTGGACAAGCGTACTCGCCTCAGCGAATAAGAGGGGGAGCCAATACCGTGCCCGCTCTTGACCAGTCTGTGCGGAAGCAATGCCCGATCATGCTACCTGTGCAAGTCCGGTTATTACCTGACTCCTGCCAGCAACCTGTTGAAGAAGCTAAAAACAGGCCGCTTACGGGATAGGGAAATCAGCCCGTAGACCTAAAAACCTGCCGCTAAACAATAAAAAGAGGCGCCACTGGCGCCTCTTTGACTGAACGGCTTGTCCGCTGTTACAGGCTGGCACAGATCTGCCAGAGATCGTACTGGATGGCGGCGGCCGTCACTTCCCGGCCAGCGCCCGGGCCCTGAATGACCAGCGGGTTGGTGCGATAGCTGTCGCTCTCGATGGCAAACACGTTGTCGCACGGCAGCAGGTTAGCGAACGGGTGGTGCGGCTCCAGCGCCTCCAGCCCGACTCGCGCCTTGCCGTCGTGCTCGAAGCGGGCGACGTAACGCAGCACCTTGCCGACCCGGCGTGCCCCCTCGAAGGCGGTCTGGATCGGGTCATCCAGCTCTTTCAGCCTGTCCATGAATTGATCCGTGCTCACCTTGCGCAGGGAGACGGGCACCAGGTTCTCCAGCTCGATGTCGGCAGAGTCGAGCTCGAAACCCGCCTCCCGCGCCAGAATGAGCAGCTTGCGGCGCACATCCTGGCCGGAGAGATCCTCGCGGGGATCCGGCTCGGTCAGGCCGTGTTGCCACGCCTCGTCCACCAGCTCGGAGAAGGGGCGACTGCCGTCATACTGCTGGAACAGCCAGGAGAGGGTGCCGGAGAAGATGCCGGAGACCCCCTGGATGCGGTCGCCGCTCTGGCGCAGCATCTGGATGCTGGACTGGATCGGCAGCCCGGCGCCGACGGTGGCGTTGTAGCGCCACTGCACCTGATGGTCACGGCAGGTCTGCTTGATGCGCTGGTAGAACTCGCTGTCGGCGGCGCCGGCAAACTTGTTGGCGGCGATGATGTGAATGCCGAGCTGGGCAAAGTCCGGGTAGTAGCGGCTCACCGTCTCGCTGGCGGTCATGTCCAGCGCAATCAGGGTATCGAAGCCGTGCTGCTCCAGCTGGGCCAGCAGCTCGGGCCAGATCAGCGGCTTGGGATTGAAGTTGTCCTGCACCTTGAGGGGATCCAGCCCCTCTTCATCGAGCAGGCCCCCTTCCGAGCTGAACACCCCGTAGAGGGTGAGTGCCAGGTTCAGTTCATGCTCGAGCCGCGCCTTCTCGCGGGCATAGAGGTTCAGCCAGTGGCCGCCGATGTTGCCCTTGCCGAACACCACCAGGCCGACCCGGTTCGGGCGGCTGAACAGGGCGCTGTGCAGGGCGATCAGCAGCGGCTCCAGCACCACCTGGCGCAGCACGGCCACCAGGCTCAGGCCATCTTTGGCCACCTGCACGAACTCCAGCGGCTGATCCGCCAGCAGCTGGTAGAAGCGGTGACACTGCTCGGCGTTGTCGGTGACGCCGGCCCCCACCAGCGCCACCAGGCTGTAGCCTTCGCGCTGGATAAGAGCGGTGAAGCTGCCCTGCAGCTGGAAGTCGCGCAGCAGCTCGAACGCCCCCTGTGCCACCTCGAGGGTGTAGGCGAGACGCAGGATCCGGCGATCCGGCTGGCGCTGCAGGGTGAGCGGGTTGAGGCGATGGCGGGCCAGATAAGCCTCGATGGTTGCCACTGTCTGCTCAAAGTCAGTCTGCGGCAGCACCTTGAGCTCGATGAGGGCGATCTGATCCACCGAGGAGACGATGCGGGCGCCGCCGGAGCGCGGGGCACGGCGCAGGATGTGGGTGCAGCCCTCGTCCGGGTTGTAACTGCAGCGCAGGGTGAGCCGCTGGCGGCTGTCGGCCACCGGCTGCAGGGTGCGCGAGTGCAGCACCGAGGAGCCGAGGCGGGCCAGCTCGTTGGCTTCGGCGAGGCTCAGGCGCTCCAGCAGGCGCGCCTCCTTGACCCGGCGCGGGTCGGCGCTGTAGACCCCGGCCACGTCGCTCCAGATGGTGGTGGATTCGCCGTCCGCCAGCAGGGCCAACAGGCTGGCGCTGTAGTCGGAGCCGTTGCGACCGAGCAGCAGGGAGCGTCCCTCCATGTCGGCGGCGATAAAGCCGGTCACCACGATGCGGCCGGCGTGTTCCGCCAGCCGCGCCTTGAGCAGTTCGCTGGACAGCGCGGTATCCACCTTGACCAGGGCGCCATCCTCAGCGCGCAGGAAACTGCGGGCATCGAGCCAGATTGCCTTGTCACCGCGACTGGTGAGCAGGGCCGCCAGCAGGCGCGCCGACCACACCTCGCCAAAGGCGAGCAGGCCGTTGCGCTCGAAGCGGTCAAACTGCCCCTCCAGGGTCTTGGCGATGAGCTGCATGTCGTCGGCCAGCTGCTGGCTCAGTTCGAGGTGAAGCTCTCCTTCCAGCAGACCGTCGATCAGGCTCTGCTGATAGGCCTGCAGGGCCGAGATGGCCTCGCCGGCGGCTTCATCCCCGGCTTCGGCCAGCTCCACCAGCTGGATCAGCCGGTTGGTGGTCTTGCCGGCGGCGGAGACCACCACCAGCTCTCGCCCGCCCCCCTGCTGCTCGGCTTGTTGTTCGAGAATGCTGGCGACCCGGCGGTAACAGACCGGATCCGCCAGACTGCTGCCACCGAATTTGTGGACGTGACGTCGCTTCAAGCCTGCTTCTGTTGCCACCGCGATCTCTCCTTGTTGCTGCTGTTCCATTACTTCGCCACCTGCTGTGCTTGTGCAAACGCCGCGGCCAGATCGGCCACCAGATCCTCACCGTGTTCGATACCGACCGACAGACGCAGCAGCTGGCTGCTGATGCCTGCTGCCTGCTGGGCGGCCGGGGTCATGGCCCTGTGGGTCATGCTGGCCGGATGGGCCACCAGACTCTCCACCCCGCCGAGGGATTCGGCCACCGAGAAGAGGGTGAGGGCCGCCAGGAAGGCGCGAATGCCCGCCTCGCTGCAATCGAGCTCAAAACTTAGCATGGCGCCGAAACCGGACTGTTGACGGCGCGCAATATCGTGGCCCGGATGGCTCGGCAGGCTGGGGTGATAGATGCGTTTGACCAGCGGTTGCTGCTGCAGAAAGGCAAGGATACGGTCGGTGTTCTCCTGATGGGCGCGCAACCTGGGAGCCAGGGTGCGCAAGCCGCGCAGGGTAAGGTAGGAGTCGAACGCCCCGGAGGTGAGCCCCAGACAGTTGGCCCACCACACTAGGGAGTCGGCCAGCTCGGGTTCCTTGGCGATCGCCACCCCGCCCACCACGTCGGAGTGGCCGTTGATGTACTTGGTGGTGGAATGCACCACCAGATCGGCCCCCAGCGCCAGCGGCTGTTGCAGCAACGGCGAGAGGAAGGTGTTGTCCACCGCCACCTTGGCCCCCGCCGCGTGGGACGCCTCGGCGATGGCGGCGATGTCCACCACCCGCAGCAGCGGGTTGGAGGGGGTCTCCACCCACACCAGCGCCGGTTTTTGCGAGAGCGCCTCAGCCAGTGCCGCCGTATCCCCCTGATCGACGAACTGCACCCGGTAGTGGCCCTTGGCCGCCAGGTACTCAAACAGGCGCCAGGTGCCGCCGTAGCAGTCGTGGGGGGCGATCAGCAGATCCCCCGCCTTGAGCAGGGCGGTGGTGACCAGATGGACGGCCCCCATGCCGGTGCCGGTCACCACGGCGCCGGCGCCCCCTTCCAGCGCCGCCAGCGCGTCCGCCAGATTGGTGCGGGTCGGGTTGCCGGAGCGGGCATAATCGTATTGACGGGGCTCGCCAAAGTCGGCAAAGGTGTAGTTGCTGGAGAGGTAGATGGGCGGCACCACGGCACCGTGTTGCTGGTCTGTCTCAATCCCGGTGCGCACTGCCAGGGTGGCCTTGTGGGTCATGTCACTCTCCTTGATGTCTCTTCACACGCTGGCATCTTGCTGCCACACGTCATCCCGCCATTGCAGGCTCATGGTGAACCACACTACGCCAGCTTAAAAAGGCCGTCAACACTTCCAGACGTCTAAATGGCTTTGCTGTTGGATTGCCATTAAATTCCTTAAGGGTTAAAATCCGCGCTCACGGCTAAACGAGAACAGGTGGATCATGGGTACAGAGTGGAACGGCGACTACGTCAGCCCCTACGCGGAACACGGCAAGAAGAGCGAACAGGTCAAGAAGATTACCGTCTCGATCCCGCTCAAGGTGCTGAAGGTGTTGACCGATGAGCGCACCCGCCGTCAGGTGAACAACCTGCGTCATGCGACCAACAGCGAGCTGCTCTGCGAAGCCTTCCTGCACGCCTTCACCGGTCAGCCGCTGCCCTGCGACGAAGATCTGCGCAAGGATCATCCGGACAGCGTCCCTGCCGAGGCGCGTGCCATCATGGAAGCGCTGGGCAAAGAGATCGAAGATTTCGACGCCGAGTAATCTGCAGCAGATGCCAGACAGCAAACCCCCTTCGATGACGCGGCCCCTGGCCGCGTCATCGCTATCCGCCCCTTTCAGCCTGCGTCGCTACCAGAGCGACGTCTGCAGCCACAGCCACGACCATGCCCAGCTGGTGATCCCCCTCGACGGTCCCATCGAGATCGAGGTGCAGGGCCAGGGGCGGCGGCTCGCACCCGGTTTTGCCTGCATCATCGCCCCCGGTGAGCGGCACGACTACGCCGCCGATCCGGCGCTCTCGTTTCTGGTGCAGGAGAGTCACTGGTTGCCCGGCGAGCTGGGCGAGCGCCCCTTCATCGAGCTGGACGAGGCCCAGCGCCACTACCTCGCCTTCCTGCACCGCATGGTGGCCGAGGGGCGCCACGTGGCCGGCATGGAGCAGGTGTGGCTGGGTCTGCTGGCAGAGGCGCAGCAGGCAGGCTCGCGCGGCCGTGCCCGCCTCGCCCCGCGCATCGGCAAGGTGCAGCGTCATATCGAGGCGCATCTCGCCGAACCTCTCAGCAACGAGCGGCTGGCCGCCATCGCCTGCCTCGGCCAGAGCCAGTTCAAGCACGCCTTCCAGCAGCAGGTGGGGATGAGCGTCTCCCACTACATCCGGGCGCGGCGCATGGCGCTGGCGCGTACCCTGCTCGCCCACACCGCTCTGCCCATCGGCGACGTGGCCAACCGCTGCGGTTACCAGAATCAGGGGGCCTTCGGCGAGCGCTTCCTGGCCGAAACCGGGGTAACCCCTTCCCTCTGGCGCCAACAAAACGGCCGCTTGCCGTAACCGGGCGGCCGTTTGCCGAAGACGGCGCAGGTGGTTTCGAGGCATGCTGAGGCTCATGCAAGGTATGGGCAACGAGGAGCCAAGATGCAGACCATAAGCTGGCAGGATTTCGAGATGGTGGAGCTCAGGGTGGGCACCCTGGTGCGGGTCGAGCCCTTCCCCGAGGCGCGTCGCCCGGCCTACAAGGTGTGGGCGGATTTCGGCCCCGAACTCGGGGTGCGCAAGAGCAGCGCCCAGATCACCGACCTCTATCGACCGGAGGAGCTGGTGGGCCGCCAGATCGTCGCCGTGGTGAACTTCCCCCCCAAGCAGATAGGCCCGATCCAGTCGGAGTTTCTGCTGACCGGCTTCTACCGGCCGGATGGCGCCGTGGTGATCGCCATCCCCGAGCAGGCGGTGGAGAACGGCGCCAAGCTCGGCTGAGGCCACAATCGGACGGATACAAGAGAGGCGACCCTGGGGTCGCCTCTCTCTTTTGCGGCGGGTTGCTCGCCGTTACTTCAGCAGGCTGAAGATCAGCGCCGACACCGCCAGCGAGCCGGTCAGCAGGATGAAGCCGTTGGCCCAGCGCTGGCGGAAGCGGGCCAGCGCCTCCACCTTGTAGATGGCCACCACCGGCATGATGAACAGGATCATGGCGATCACCGGGCCGGAGAGGGTCTCCATCAGCCCCAGGATCCCCGGGTTGATGATGGCGGCGCCCCAGATGGAGAAGAACATCAGGGCGATGCCGAGCTTGTCCGCCTTCGCCAGCGACAGGCCGGTGGGCTTGGCGATCAGGCTTTTCAGGCTCTCGCGGGCACCGAGGAAGTGACCGAGGAAGGAGGAGCTGATGGCGATGAAGGCGATGAGCGGCCCCAGGGTCACGATCACCGGGTTGTCGGTGATGTTGGCGAGATAGGAGAGCACCGAGACGTTCTGGGCCTTGGCCTCGGCCAGCTGGGCCGGCGAGAGGCTCAGCACGCAGGAGAAGACGAAGAACAGCACGAAGCCCACCAGCATGACGGTAGTGTTGCGCAGGATCAGGCTGCTCTTGGCTTCCGCCTGCTCGCCGTACTCCCGGCGCTGCACGTTGGCAAAGCCGGAGATGGCGGCGGCGTGGCTGAAGGCGAACACGGTGACCGGCAGCGCCAGCCAGACGGTGTTGAGGAAGCTGCCGCCCTCCAGGCTGCCCAGCTGTGGCCACTGCCACTGGGGAATGAGGTAGCAGGAGAGCGCCGCCAGGATGGCCGCCAGCGGATAGACCATGACGGCAAAGGCGCGCAGCATCGCCTTCTCACCGGCCAGCATCACGGCGATCATGGCAAACACCAGCATGCCGGAGAGCATCACCCGGTTCGGGGTCGCCATGCCGAGCTGATTGATCATGAAGCTCTCCACCGTGTTGGTCAGCCCGACCCCGTAGATGAGCAGGATCGGGAAGATGGAGAGGAAGTAGAGCGCCGAGATGAGGCGGCCGGCCATCTTGCCGAAGTGCTCCTGGGCCACCTCGGTGAAGTCGGCGTGGGGGCGCGAAGAGGAAAGCACGAAGCGCGCCAGCCCGCGGTGGGCCAGGAAGGTCATGGGGCCGGCCAGTACGGCGACCACCATGAGGGGCCAGATCCCGCCCAGTCCCAGGTTGATGGGCAGGAACAGGATGCCGGCACCGACAGCGGTGCCAAACAGGCTGATGACCCAATGGGTGTCGTGACGGCGCCAGCTGCTGGCAGTCGGGGTGGATTGGGAGGCGGACAGCTCCCGGGAGGCTTCTGCAGATAAACTCATCGGTAAACCACTTTCACATAGTATTAAAATCTAAAAATATTGTGCTCCTTTAGAATTTAATTCTCAAAAATGGACAGTGGCAGATCTCACTGGCTGAACCGAGGTTTACCAGTGAGATTGGGCGAGAGTTGGCGGGTGCGCAATTTACTTAATCCCGAAAACATTGATAAATAAAAATATAAAACCAAATTGTCATTCAGGTTTGATTTTTTATTTTGGTGAAATGAATCTTTCCAGAATTACATGAAAACATGAACCAGTTAATTCTGCATGATTGAGACGATCCACTACCACAATCCAATTAACCAGCGAATGAAACTGAAGACTCCGCAAAAAGACAGCAGAACGCACCAAGCAATCAGGCGACCCTGAAGCCGCCTGATGGTTGCATATGGTACTCACGTCAGGGCTCAGTGGGCCAGGATCCTGCCCCAGGCGAGCTCAGGATCCCCCATCACGATGAAGTCCGGGTTCTCCAGCGATTCCGTCTCGTTGTAACGCAGCGGCTGCAGCGCCAGGCTGAGGATACGGCCACCCGCCGCCTCGACGATGCACTGGGCGGCGGCGGTATCCCACTCCCCGGTGGGGCCGAGCCGCACGTAGCAGTCGGCGACCCCCTCCGCCACCAGGCAGGACTTGAGGGAGCTGGAACCCAGCGGGATCAGCTCGTAATGGATGGCAGGGTTGAGGCGACGGGTCAGGTTCTCCAGCTTCTGGCGGCGGCTGATGGCCACCACCAGGGAGTCGGGCTGATCGTGCTCATGGTGAATGGCGCTGATGGGGTGCACCTCGCCGTTCGCCTCCTTGAAGGCGCCGTGACCGCGCACCGCCCAGTAGAGCAGGTCCGACTCGGGGGCATAGATGACCCCGAGCACCGGCACATTGTCCTGCACCAGGGCGATCAGGGTGGCGAAGTCACCGCTGCCGGCGATGAACTCGCCGGTGCCGTCAAGCGGGTCCACCAGCCAGTACTGGCGCCAGTTGGCACGCTGGCTGAAGGGGATGTCGGCCGCCTCTTCCGTCAGTACGGGCACATGGGGAGTGAGCGCCGACAGCGCCCGCTTGAGGTAGGCGTCGGCAGCAAGATCGGCACTGGTGACCGGGGTCGCATCCTCCTTCAACTGGCGCTCGAACTGACCGCCGCGATAGATCTCGTGAAGGATCCGCCCCGCTTCGCGGGCGATCTCCTTGACCTCCGGTATCCAGGCCAACAACTCCTGCATAGTCCTGCCCTCTGTCTCTGATTACCAAACAGCCCCGAACGGGCTAATCCTCCTGCTCCGCCAGCCACTTCTGGGCCAGCAGCAGGGCGCTGATACTGCGCGACTCGGTGAAGTCGGGGCGCGCCAGCAAGTCGTCGATGCGGTTGAGGGGCCAGGGGATCACCTCGAGGGGTTCGGGCTCGTCGCCGACCCGCTGCTCGGGGTAGAGATCCCGCGCCAGCAAGATGTCCATCCGGCTGGAGAAGTACCCCGGTGCCAGAGACACCTGCTTGAGCAGGGTCAGGCTGGCGGCCCCGAAGCCCGCCTCCTCCATCAGTTCCCGGTTGCCCGCCTCGACGGCGCTCTCGCCCGGGTCGATCAGTCCCTTGGGAAAGCCCAGCTCGTAGGAGTGAGTACCCGCCGCGTACTCGCGCACCAGCAGCAGGGTATGGGCATCGAACAGGGGCACCACCATGACAGCGCCCCGGTTGCCGCCACGCATCCGCTCGTAGACCCGCTCCTCGCCGTTGGAGAATTTCAGGTGCAGGGACTCCACCTTGAACAAGCGACTCTCGGCCACTATCTCGGCCTTGAGGATCTCTGGCTTGCTCTTGTCGTGGGCCATGGTCTCGGCACTGAGGTGCACGGGGTTGCGCTTGCGGGGATCGCTCATCGGGGCTGGCTGCTCGTTAAAAAATCGTGTTTCAAGAGTAAACGACTCCCCTCTCAAACACCACGGGGCAAGGGTGGGAAAGCGGCGGGAAAAATCCGTTATAATGCCCGCCCGTTTCGACCCGACCACCGAGGCCCCATGCCGACCCCACTGCCCTGGCACCAGATAGACACTGTCCTGCTCGATATGGATGGCACCCTGATCGACCTCCATTTTGACAACCACCTCTGGCAGCAGCTGGTCCCCGAGCGCTATGCCGAGCGACTCGGCCTGCCGCTGGCCGAGGCCAGAGTGCAGATCGAGGCGCACTACCAGGCCGTCAGCGGCACCCTCGACTGGTACTGCGTGGATTACTGGAGCGAGACGCTCGGGCTCGACATCCGCGCCTTCAAGCAGGAGATCCTGGAGAAGATCCAGTGGCGCCCCAACGTCATCCCCTTCCTGGCCGCGCTCAAGGCCGCCGGCAAGCAGCTGGTGCTCTTCACCAATGCCCACCCTGCCAGCCTGTCGGTCAAGGATGCGCACCTCGGCCTCGCCGAGCACCTCGATCTGATGGTGAGCACCCACGAGCTGGGCTGGTCGAAGGAGAGCCAGCACTGCTGGCAGGCACTGGCCGAGCGGCTGGCGTTCGACCCGGCCCGCACCCTGTTCGTGGATGACAGCGAGCGGATCCTGCGCGCCGCCGCCGATTACGGCATCGGCTACCAGCTCGCCATCCAGAACCCGGACAGCCGGCAGCCCGAGCAGCGCATCACCGCCTTCCCGGCGATCCGCGACTACGCCGAGCTGTTGCCGCTCGGCACCTGATACGCTCAAGGCCCTCATCGCGAGGGTCTTGTCATATCAGCTCAGCAGCCAGTCCGCTGATTAAAGCCCTCAGGCCGCGTCGCGCGGAGCCAGCACCCCCATGCCGGCCAGGTAGTCGAGGGCGCTCGGGGTGAAGCCGATCTCGGCGAGGTGCGCCGCCGTGAAGGGAGCGCGCAGCAGGGGCAGGCCGCGGCTCACCCGTTCCATCCAGTCCGGATTGCCGATGGCTGCCGTGCCCACCGCTACCAATTCGGCGCCGCCGGCCAGAGCCAGCTCGGCCGAGGCGGCGTCGTGGATCTTGCCCGCCACCATGAGCGGCACCCGCCCGGCCAACCCGACCCGCACCGCCTCCAGCAGGGCGCCGCCATCAGGATCCCCCGCCACCGCCTTGAAGCTGTCCCCCATGGAGAAGTGCAGGTAGTCGATCCCCTCGTCCGCCAGCAGGTGCGCCACCGCCAGCTGATGGGGCAGCTCTATGCCCTGGATATGGGCATAGTTTTCGGGGGAGAGGCGCACCCCGACCAGAAATTCCCGGGGCAGGCGGGCGCGGATGCCGCGCACTATCTCCACCAGGATCCGCGCCCGGTTGGCGATGCTGCCGCCCCAGCGGTCGGTGCGACGATTGTGCAGGGGGTTGAGGAAGTTGCAGAGCAGGAAGTTGTGGGCCCCGTGCAGCTCGACCCCGTGCAGGCCGGCGGCATGGGCCCGCTCGGCGGCGCGCACGAAGGCTTCAATGAGCGTAAGAATCCCCTCCTCCGTCAGCCCCTTGACCCCGAGCGGGTAGCGCCCACCTGGTGCCAGCTCGCACGGGCCGACCGGCGCCCCGTCGTTCAGTTCGGGCAGGGCCCGCATCCCGCCGTGATGCAGCTGCACCACCGCCAGCGCCCCGGCCTGCCGCGCACTGTAGGCCAGGGCCGTGAAGGCCTGCTGCTGGGCGTCGGTCATCAGGGCCGGCTGCCCCGCCCAGCAGCGTCCGCCAGGCTGCACCTGGGTAGCGGCGGCGATGAGCAGGCCGAAACCGCCCCGGGCGCAGCGCGCCAGCCAGTCGAGCTCGGCCTGAGCGGGATCGCCGCCGGCGCCGCTCATGTTGTGGGTCAAAGGAGCCAGCACGGCCCGGTTCTTGAGCCGCAATCCGGCCCGTTCGAAGTGGAAGCTGTCGCCAAGTGTCTTGTTCATCGCCCTCTCCCGGGATCGCAATGGAATGCCGCCACTATAAACCGGGACAATCAGGATATAATCAGGCACACAAGCAAGGCATTCATTCCCATCAAGACACAATAGGCCGCCCCATGAGTCACCACAAGCTCGACACCCTCTACCTGATGCGCCTGCTGGTCGCCATCGTCCGCTGCGGATCCTTCGCCGCGGCGGCGGCCCAGCTCGGCATCACCCCGAGCAAGGCGTCCAAGGATCTGCGCCACCTGGAGCAGAGCCTCGGCAACACGCTCCTGAGCCGCACCACCCGCCGGGTGCAGCTGACCGACGCGGGAGAGCTCGCCTACCGCCAGGCCGACCAGATGATCGCCCTGCACGAGCAGCTGCTGGACGGCCTGCAGCGCCGCCGCTCAGCCCTGTGCGGGGAGCTGCGCATCACGGCGCCGGATCTGTGGGGCGAGGTGGTGCTGACCCCGGTGCTGCTGCGCTTTCGCGCCGACCACCCCGAGGTGCGGATCATCGCCGACTTCAGCAATACCCCGGCCGACCTGCTGCGCGACAACCTGCACGTGGCGTTTCGCAGCACCGAGCTCGGCAGCCAGCCCTATCTGGCGCGCCCCATCGCGGTGGACGATCTGGTGCTCTGCGCCAGCGCCGACTACCTGGACCACCACCCGCCTTTGAGCGAGCCGCAGGATCTGCAGCAGCACCCCCTCATCACCCGCTGCCAGGAGTACAGCCGCCACGAGCGCTGGACCCTGCTTGCCCAGGGGCGCGAGATCCCGCTGGAAGTGGCGGGCGAGCTGGCCTTCAGCAGCAAGAAGGCGATTCACCAGGCGATGCGCCAGGGGCTGGGGATCGCCCGCCTGCCGCGCTACCTGGTGGCGGCCGAGCTGGCCGAGGGGGTGGTGCGCGAGGTGCTGCCCGACTACCGTCCCAAGGGGACCGGCTTCTATGCCCTCTACACCCAGCGCCGGGCCGAGTCGGCCCTGGTCGGCCACTTCCTCGACTACGTCATCGAGGCGCTCACCCCCTCATGAGCGGATCACCAGGTGGTACTGCTTCTTGCCCCGGCGCAGCAGCAGATAGCGGCCGAACAACCAGTCGCCGTCGGTCACTTGCCCATCCTGGCGGATTGCACCGTTGAGGCTGACCGCCCCCGCCGCCAGCAGCTCGCGGGCGATGCGCCTGGAATTCGCCAGGCCGCACTCCACCAGCAGGGTCACCAGATCCGTTTCCCCCTCGATGGGGCTGCTCGGCAGGCCATCCTGGGCCAGCTGGGCCAGATCGCTCTCGCCAAGGTGGGCCACGTCACCGCTGAACAAGAGCTCGCTGATGCGCCGCGCCGCCGCCAGTGCCCCCTTGCCGTGCACCAGCTCGGTCAGCTCGTCGGCCAGCACCTGCTGGGCCAGTTTGCGCCCCTGCCGCTTCGCATCCTCCGCCTCCAGCGCCTCAATCTCGGCCAGCGCCATAAAGCTGTAGTAGCGCAGGAAGCGGTAGACATCCTCGTCCGCGGTGCCGAGCCAGAACTGGTAGAAGGCGTAGGGCGAGGTGAGCGCCGGATCGAGCCAGATTGCGCCCCCCTCGGTCTTGCCGAACTTGGTGCCGTCCGCCTTGGTGATGAGCGGCAGCGTCATGCCATAGACCTGGGCCTGATGCAGCCGCCGGGTGAGATCCATGCCGCTGGTGATGTTGCCCCACTGGTCGTTGCCACCTATCTGCAGGGTGCAGCCGAGACGCTGGTTGAGCACGGCGAAGTCCTGGGATTGCAGCAGGGCGTAGGAGAACTCGGTGAACGAGATGCCCTGATCCGGGCGGGCGAGGCGCTGGCGCACCGACTCACGGGCCAGCATGGCGTTGACCGAGAAGTGCTTGCCGATGTCCCGCAGAAAATCGAGGGCGGACATCTGCCCCATCCAGTCGGCGTTGTTGACCAGCAGCGGCGCCGCCAGCCCGTCGCTGGCCGGCAGCAGCGCTTTTATCTGGGCCGACAGGCTGGCTACCCAGCCCTGCACCGTCTCGGCGCTGTTGAGGCTGCGCTCGGTTGCCTTGAAGCTGGGATCGCCGATAAGGCCAGTGGCACCGCCCACCAGCGCCACCGGGGTATGGCCCGCCAGCTGGAAGCGGCGCAGCATCAGGAGCGGTACCAGATGGCCGATGTGCAGGCTGCCGGCGGTGGGATCGAAGCCGCAGTAGACGGTGCGAGGGCTGGCAAGATGGTCGGCCAGCGCCACCGGGTCAGAATTCTGGGCTACCAGGCCGCGTCGGGTCAGCTCATCGAGCAGGTGGGGGTTGATCATGGGTACTCCAACAGCAGGGGGAAAAGCCCACATCCTCGCCGCTCCGGCGCGCGCCGAATATGTCCCCCAGGGGACAGTTTTGCCACTCTCGTGCTAGCATCCGGCCATAGTGTGACCATCGCACGACTATTGCGGGGAGCCTGCCCGCCACCCGGAACTTATTGCCATGACCCAGCGCCCATGATCCAGCCACTCGCCACAGAAGCCCTGACCCGCAGCATGACCGAGCTGGTCGATGCCCTGCATGGCAGCGGCTTCCCGGCAGCCCTGGTGCGCCTTATCCAGCAGCAGGTGGCGTTCGACTGCGCCCTGCTGCTCGGGGTGGGGCTGCGCCCCGTCTACCTCTACGACAACCTGCATCATCAGCGGGCCCTGCTGTTCGATCGCTACCTCACCCGCCACTTCAGCCAGGATCCCTTCATGCAGGCGCTAGAACGGGGGCTGGGGGCCGGGGTCTGGACCCTGGCGCAGGTGTCGCGGGGGCGACTCGATCCCGAGTATCGCCACCACTTCTATCAGGCCACCGGCTGGCAGGAGGAGGTGGGGCTGATCCTGCCGGTGCGCGGCGGCCTCACCCTGATGCTGTTTCTCGGGCGACTCGACAAGCGCAGCTCCCTCAGTCGTGACGAACTGGCCCGACTGGATGCGCTGTTTCCGCTGGTGCACTCCCTGTGCCGCCAGCACTGGCGGGAGGAAGCCGCGTTGTTGGCCCAGAGTCCGGCGCTACCGGGTGGTGCCGATCTCAAGGCAACGGTGGAGCAGGCTATCGCCAGCGTGGGGGGCGCAAGCCTCACCCGGCGCGAGCGCCAGGTGGCGGGATTGCTGTTGCAGGGGCTGGATACCGAGGCCATTGCCGGTGCGCTCGGCATCGGCAGCGGCACGGTGAAGAATCATCGCAAGCACCTCTACGCCAAGCTGCACCTGCGTTCGCGGGCCGAGCTGTTCCGCTTCTTCCTCAATCACCTCATCACGGCGCCGGCCGCCGCGGCCCCATAACGACACCACCCCGCCGAGGCGGGGTGGTGTCGATGCTTGCCAGCTCAGACGGCAAGGCCGTCAGATGCGGCCCTGGTAGCGCAGCGGGAAGCGCCCCTGACCGTCGGGCTGGCCGAGGAAGGGCAGCCCCTGCTTCATCTGCTCCGGCAGCTCGGGCCCGGGTTTCAGGGTGCCCTGGAACAGGTACTGACGATTGGCCTGCAGCTCCAGCTTGCCCTGCACCTGTACCGCCTCCGAGCCCTGCTTGAGCTCGGCTACCAGCCGGGAGTCGATGCAGGTCAGCTTGATCTCGGGATCCCCCAGCACCAGCTTGCCGGCCGGGGTATCGGCATCGGCCCCGTACCAGTAGAGGTTGCCGTAGAGGTTGTCGCACCAGGGGTTTCCCTGGGCAAACTGATCGAGCTTGAGCTGCAACTGGCCAGCCACGGTCACCGGCACGGGCAGCTGCATCGGCACCCGCGCCAGCAGCCAGGGGGCCGGCACGTTGAGGGTGATGTCGCGGCCAAAGGCGGCGCCGCTCCAGCCGACCACCCCCTGCCCGTTGAGGCCGCTGCGCTCGCCAAAGCGCAGGGAGACTTCAGGGGCAAAGCGCAGCAGCGACCAGCCGTTGAGCTCCCAGCGCAGCTGGGTCAACGACTCGCTGGCGTATTGCAGGCGGGCAACCTGGCCGTTCCAGAGGGTGCCGCTCACCCCTTCCAGCTGCACCAGGGGCGGCAGCGGCAGGTAGCGCACCACCAGAGAGGCCGGCAGCTTGGCCAGCAGGAAAACCAGATAGGCCGCCAGAAACAGCACGGCAATCAGCACTCTTTGCTTCATAGAAAACGACTCGACTGCAAACGCCCGTTCAGGCGCGGGGCCGCTCGGGACGCGTTGTTTCATTGGGGACGGCTCAGCTGCAAGCGGCGTACCTTGACCAGACCGGGCGCCAGATTCTCGCTGGCCAGCTCGATCACCTGCACCTGCACGCCATGGCGATCCGCCAGGGTCGCCAGCCAGATCAACAGATCATCGAACGCCACCGTGTCGATCCATACCTGCAGCTCCTGGCCCTGGGGCTGCAGCCGGGCAATCTTGATCTTCTGGTTGAAGGCGGTGCGGTTGACCACCCCTTCCAGGGTGCCGCTGGTATCGAGCTGGCGGCCCTGGCCACCCTGCAGCGCCAGCACCTCTTCACCCTTCTCTTTCAGCCAGGCGAGAGTCTGCTGCTGGCTCAATACCTGCCGCTCACGCTCGTCGATGCGATTGCCGATGGGCTGCCAGATGACCCAGTAGCAGAAGCCGATCAACAGTACGCTGCCGCCCACCGCCACCAGCCGCTGCTCGCGGGCGCTGATGCTCCGCCACCAGCCTTGTAGTTTGTCCATCATGATGATTTACCCTTCAGCACCAGTGCCCCTTCGACCTTGCCTTCGGTGCTGCGCACCTCCCCCTGCTGCACCTCGAAGCGCTTGCCGGCCAGCTCGCGAAAACGCTCGATCTCGGCAAAACCGGGGGCCGTCACCTGCAGCCTGAGCTCGCCGCGAGCCGCGTCGAAACGCAGCACCTCGGGCTTGAGGCCAGGTACTTCGGCGAAGGTAGGGGCCAGCTCGGTCAGCACCATCAACACCCCGTCCTGGGGCGTCTGCCCCAGCTGCTGGAGATGCTGGGTCATCTGGCTGCGCACGTTGACGATGCGGCTCTCCCCCGGGAAGATCCGGGTATAAACCTGCCGGATCTCCGCCTTGAGCGCCTTGTCCTGCTCCGCCAGCTGATAGAGCTGCACGCCACGCTGGGCGAACGCCACCACCAGCAGCGCCCCGGCCACCACCGCCACCTTGCGCCACTGCTGCCAGTAGCGGGAGTATTCGGTCTGCGGCCGGTATGGCCCCTGCAGCAGGTTGGCCTGACTGGCGAGCGCGCCCCGGGCCAGCAGCAGCATGGGCAGCTCGGGATCGGCCGCCTGCCAGCTGGCCGCTGCAATGGCCGGCGGCGGGGTATGGCTGTGAATGGTCACCGGCGCCGGCTCCGCCGCCAGCAGCATGGCCAGCAGCGGCTCGTCGGCGACGATGCCCTGACAGGGGCCCTGGCGCAGCAGCCACTCCTTGCCCAGCTGCAGCGCCGACCAGCCGTCGACCGCCTGCGGCAGCGCCAGCACGTCCGGCAGCAGTTGCCGGCTCTTGAGACCGGCCTGCTCCAGCCAGCCGAGCCAGGTCTGCATCTTCTCCTTGTCGACCGCCATCAGGTCCACCTCGTGACCCTGATGACCCAGCACCACCAGGTGCAGCTCATCCACGTCGGAGGCGATTTGCTCCTCCAGCAGATAGGGCAAGGCGGCCGCACTCTGGCGGCTGTATTTGCCCGGCAGGCTCACCCGCCGGAAGATAAGATCGCTGCCGGGCACCAGCACCACCGCCGGGCGGCCACCGGCCCGCTCCTGCAGCTCGCCAAGGGCATGGGCCGAGGCCAGGGTACCGGAGGCGATCACCTCCTCTTCCCCGCCCGACCACACCAGCCACTCGACCGGCTGCTGCGCATTGGTCCCCAGACGGATGACCAGACTCTCGCTCACTAATGTCTCTCCTGCCATGCCCGCTCGCATCCCTCGGGATGGGCGGGCGCGCAGCCATGGGCTGCAGTCCAATCGGGGGATGGCGCGGGCCGGCCAACGGCCGTCGCCCGCCTCCCTTGTTATTCGGCGCCGCCGTTCAGACGGCGCAGCATCACCAGCTTGTTGTCCTTGCCGCGCACGAAGACGCTCTCCAGCCGGGCGCGGGTGTCGCCCACCTCGGCAATCAGCTTGGCCTCGAAGTAGCTGCTCTTGACGTCCAGCGCCGCATCCAGCCCCGGAATGGAGCTCACCTGCAGCGGCATCTGGTCCGTCATCTCCTTCTTGTTCTTCCATCCCTTCTGGGGGCGGCTGGTCAGCACCCGCTTGGCATCGTCCAGTCCCACCTTGTCCAGATAGAGCGCCACCAGCAGGGCCGACTGCTCCGGCCGGATGGTGTTGACGTTCACCACCAGCTTGTCGTTGGGCAGGGCGCACACATAAGGCGCCAGTCGGGCATAAAGTTTGGCGCTCACCCCGCGCACCGCCCGCAGCTCGTCGGTGCCGAGCATCCACTGGTTGGCGGTCAGATAAGGGGGGGTGAGCCCTTCGTAATAGGCATCCTCGGCGCCGTAGCTCGACACCAGCACGGTATCCTTGTCGGTCCAGTCGCGGATGGCATCGGTCAGCTGCACCGCTTCATAATCTTCCACCTCGAGCTGCTTGAGCAGCGCCTTGAACACCTTGACCGGATAGGGCTGCTTCTCCAGATCGTCGCCGCTGATCCCGTCCTTCAACGGCACGCTCAGGCTGTTGAGGTTGAAGCAGGATTGCAGATCACGCACCCGGCCGGTGAGCTTGCCGTCATCCACCGGGAAGACCGCATCCTGGCGCGCCCAGTTCTGCCCCAGGCTGACCACGTTGGGGTCGTCCTTGAAATCCTGGGCCAGCACCTTGCTCACCAGCGCCTCCGCCGACATGGCATACCACCAGGCCTGCTTGCCGGCGGTGAGATTGGCGGTACGGCGCAGCTCCAGCTGCAGGCGGCCACTCATGTTGCTGGCGATGATCACCATCACCGACAGGATGAGCAGCACCACCAGCAAGGCCATGCCCCCTTGGCGGCCCGGTGTGGTGCGGCCGCGCTTAATTGCCATTGTCCGCTCGCTGGCCGCCAGCGCCGATCAGGAACTGGCGACGGATGGTACCGTAGTCTTCCAGATCCAGCTCCACCGCCAGCCCGTAGGGCAGCACGTTGCGCTGGGTCCACTCCTCTTTCCAGGCACCCTTGTCGTAGAAGTAGAGCCGCAGCGCCGTCACCCGCTCCAGCATCGGCTGGATGCGCGGCTCGGTGCCAATCACCGGATCCGGGTAGAGGTAGCTCAGCCGCTCCAGCTTGTGATCCTTGAGGCGCCAGCCGACCCGCTGCAAGCCGGAGCGCGGCAGCATGCCGTCCGGGTTGAGCCAGCCGCCGCGCATGAAGGCCATGCCCCAGTCATCGCTCTGCTGGCCGAAACGGGAGGCCGCCAGCAGCACCTTGTTGTTCTCACCGTCGATGCGGCCGCTGCGCGGCACCATCTGGGTGATGTCCCGCTCCAGCACGGAGAAGGCCAGTTGCAGCTCGGAGAGACGAGCTTCCTTGCGCTTGGCCACCTCGTCGCTGGTGAGCACCCCTTGCAGCACCTGATAGGCGCCCAGGCTCAGGCCGGCAAAGATGGCGATGGCCACCAGCATCTCCAGCAGGGTAAACCCCGCCTGACGCCGGCTCATGGAGACTCGTTGGTGAATGTTCATCGGCTGATGCCGGCTCCGGCTTATGGAGACACCTTGATGCAGGTTCATCGGCTGATATAGGTCCGGATCGTGGCCACCGGGCTGTCTGCCTTGGGCGCGGTACGCACTTCCATGTCCAGCGCCTTGAAGTTGCTGTCGGCGGTAGCGACGCCGCGATAGCGCCAGTACCAGGTCTGGCCCGCCATCTGCTCGTCCCCTTCCACCCAGCTGTCACCGGGCCACTTGGCTTCGAGCTTCTGCTGCACCAGCTGGTTCTCCACCACCCAGGTCGCCAGGGTCTTCTGTTCCAGATAGTTGAGGCCGGAGAGGTGCTCGCTGGCGGTCTTCATCACCGCCAGCCCGGCGATGGCGAACACCGCCAGCGCCACCATGACTTCCAGCAGGGTCATGCCGCGGGCGTTCATTCCTCTTCCTCCTCATCCTGCAGCAGACGCAAGCGGCCAAACTCGTCCGCCTTGACCGTGCGCACATAGCGCAGATCGTCGTCCTGCTGGGTCAGGGTCAGCACGAAGGGGGTCAGCTCGCCACCGGGAAAGATGAACACCTGCGGCGTGCGCTCCTTCTCGTCGCGCCCCTTCTCGTACTTCTCGTCGGATTCGGTCCGCCAGCTGAAGCCCTCGAGCTCGATGGCCAGCCGCATGTTGTCGGGCAACTCGACCCGATCCAGCAGCTTGTCGCCGCTCATTACCTGCCACTTGCGATCCTTGGCCGAGCGCTGCATGAACTGCCAGCTGTTGTCCTCAACACGCAGGCCCACCAGCCGGCCATCCATCACCGAGTACTCCTGCGCCTGCTGCAGCACGGCCATGAAGCGGCGCGCCTGCTTGTCGAGCTCTCTATCCCCCCTGGCGCCGCCCATGCTGAGGGTCACGGCAGTGGCCACCAGTCCCATCAACATGGCGACCAGCAACACTTCCAGCAGGGTAAAACCGGCCTGGCGACGGGCAGAAGAGGCCACCTTCATTCAGGCAGCCCCGGCATGACTCGGTGAGCGCGACGCGGCGGGATCACTTATTGGAAATCCTTCAGGTTCCAGTTGCCGATGTCGTCATCGGTACCGGCTTCGCCATCCAGCCCCATGGAGAAGATGTCGATCTTGCCGAACTGGCCCGGACTCAGCATCTGGTACGGGTTGCCCCAGGGATCCTGCGGCAGGCGCTTGATGTAGCCCCCTTCGCGGTAGCTGCGCGGCTCAGGTGCGGCGGTCGGTTTGTTGACCAGCGCGTCCAGCCCCTGCTCGGTGGTCGGGTAGCGGTTGTTGTCCAGCTTGTACATGTCGAGGGCGTTTTCCAGCGCCACTATGTCGGAGACCGCTTTCTGCTGGTCGGCCTTCTCCTTATTGCCCATCAGGTTGGGCACCACCAGGCTGGCCAGGATCCCCAGGATCACGATGACCACCATCACTTCCAGCAGGGTAAAACCCGATTGACGACGCTTTTGCATGACTTACTCCCTCACGAAATGAGATGGCATGAACCATCAACGATTAACTGTTAAACCACGATCGTTCGATTGAATTTGCAGGTTCGAATAGCGAAGGGCTTTCGGGCGCCCGAACCTACAGATTCACCATGTTGTTGAGCTCCAGGATCGGCTGCAGGATCGACATCACAATAAACAGCACCACCCCGGCCATGGAGACCACCAGCATAGGTTCGAACACCCCGAGGGCGATGTTCACCTGGGTTTCGAACTCCCGATCCTGGTTGTCTGCCGCCCGCTCCAGCATGTTGTCGAGCTCGCCGCTCTGCTCACCGGAGGCGATCATGTGCAGCATCATGGGCGGAAAAATTTTGGTTTCATCCAGCGACTTGCGCAGGCTGGTCCCCTCCCGAACCCGCTCGGTGGCCTCCCCGATGCGCATGCGGGCAAAGTCGTTGGAGAGCACTTCGCCGGAGATCTTCATCCCCTCCAGCAGCGGCACAGCGCTGGCGTTGAGGATGCTCAGGGTACGGGCGAAGCGGGCGGTGTTGAGCCCACGGCTGACCCGACCGATCACCGGCAGGCGCAGGATCAGCTGGTGCCAGTGACGGCGACGCTTGTCGTCGGTCAGCCACCAGCGCCAGACAAAGCCACCCACCAGCAGCAGCAACAGGAACCAGAGGCCGTAGTGCTGCATCAGCTCGCTGGTACCGATGAGGAAGCGGGTAGTGGCCGGCAGTTGCTGGCCCATGTGTTCAAACTGGGCCACCACCTTGGGCACCACGGCGGTGAGCAGGATGGAGATGACGCCGATGGCGACGCAGGTCAATACGATGGGGTAGATCATCGCCTGCAGCAGCTTGGTGCGCATGTGCTGACGCTGCTCGGTGTAGTCGGCGAGGCGGTTGAGCACCTTCTCCAGGTGACCGGACTTCTCGCCGGCCGCCACCATGGAGCGGAACAGCTGATCGAACACATGGGGAAAGGCCGCCAGCGAATCGGCCAGCGAATAGCCCTCCACCACCTTGCTGCGCACCGTGGCCACCATGCTGCGCAGGTGAGCCTTCTCGCACTGCTCGGCGACGGCCTTGAGCGCCTCTTCGATGGTGAGGCCGGCCCCCACCAGGGTGGCCAGCTGGCGGGTGATCATCGCCAGCTCGGCGGTGCTGGCACCACGGCGGAACAACACGAAGCGGTTCGCCTCGCGCTTGGCCTTCTCGGTGGTCTCGTTCACCTCGAGCGGGGTCAGCCCCTGCTCGCGCAACAGCTGGCGTACCTGGCGGGCGGAATCCCCCTCCAGCACGCCGCTCTTGTTGCGTCCCTTGCCGTCGAGGGCCTTGTATTCGAATGCTGCCATCTCAGTCTTCCCGGGTCACGCGCAGCACCTCTTCGAGGCTGGTCTGCCCCTTGAGTACCTTGTCGATGCCGTCGCGGCGGATGCTGGGAGTGTGACCCCGGATCAACCGCTCGATGGCCAGCTCGCCGCTGGCGCTGTGGATCGCCTCGCGCACCGCTTCGTCGATCACCACCAGCTCGTGGATACCGGTCCGGCCGCGATAGCCGGTGTGGTTGCACTGCTCGCAGCCCACTGGCCGCCACACCTGCTGATCCGGCGCCAGCTCGATGCCCATGGCCAGACGCTCCTGCTCGGTGATGGGGCGCGGCGCGCGGCAATCGGGGCAGAGGGTGCGCACCAGCCGCTGGGCCAGTACCGCCAGCAGTGAGGAGGAGAGCAGGAAGGGCTCGATACCCATGTCTCGCATCCGGGTGATGGCGCCGATGGCGGTGTTGGTGTGCAGGGTCGACATCACCAGGTGGCCGGTCAGCGACGCCTGCACCGCGATCTGGGCGGTCTCGAGGTCACGAATTTCCCCCACCATCACCACGTCCGGATCTTGGCGCAAAATGGCGCGCAGGCCGCGGGCGAAGGTCATGTCCACCTTGCTGTTGACCTGGGTCTGGCCCACCCCTTCGAGGTCATATTCGATGGGGTCTTCGACGGTCAGGATGTTGCGATCCCGCGAATTGATCTCGGAGAGGGCCGCGTAGAGGGTGGTCGACTTGCCCGAACCGGTCGGGCCCGTCACCAGAATGATGCCGTGGGGCTTGCGAATGAGTTCGCTGATGATGTTGCGGTTGGCCAGCGTCATGCCGAGCTGCTTGAGCTCGAGCCGCACGTTGTTTTTGTCCAAGAGACGCAGCACCACCCGCTCGCCGTAGCTGGACGGCATGGTGGAGACCCGCACGTCCACCGCCCGGCCGCCGATGCGCAGTGAGATGCGGCCATCCTGCGGCACCCGCTTCTCGGCGATGTCCATCCGCGACATGACCTTGATGCGCGACACCAGCAAGGAGGCGAGCTTGCGATGGGGCCGCAGGATCTCCCGCAGCACCCCATCGATGCGAAACCGGATCACCAGGGCCCGCTCGAAGGTCTCGATGTGGATGTCGGACGCCTCTTCTTTTATCGCCTCGCTCAGCATGGCGTTGATGAGGCGGATGATGGGGGCATCGTCGTCGGCATCCAGCAGGTCTTCACTCTGGGGCAGCTCTTCGGCCAGCGCGAAGAAGTCCATCTCGTTGCCGAGATCCTCCATCAGCTGGCGCGCCTCGGAGGAGTCGCGCTGGTAGTGGGCCATCAGCAGCTCTTCGAAGGCCTCGCCGTCCATCTGCTCCACCGTGAAGGCGCAGCCCGCCACCCGCCGCACTTCCAGCAGGGTTTGCGGCGTCACGCCCTGGCGGCAGAGCAGCACCGGGGCCCCCTGCCGCTCGGTCAGGATCACGCCGAAGTTGCGGGCGAAGGCAAACGGCAGCTCGGGCAGGGCTGCCGGCATGTCGACGCCATCCAGCTGGTATGCCGCCATTACTTGTTACCCACGAATGGCTGCACCGAGTCGATTGTCGTCTGCTGGTGCTGCTTCATCTGTTCAATCTGCTTTTGTGCCTCGGGCGATGTTGTCACACCCTGGCTGTACTCGGGCAGCACCTGGCGCTTGGGCGAGGTGAGGTAGCCCTCCTGCGCCGCCGCCTCCTGCTGCTCGGAGCGGAACTGGGTGTACTTGTTGCTGGAAACACCTGTGTAGATGTTGGCATCCCGCAAAATGGTGGGCCGGATAAAGACCATCAGGTTGCGCTTGGAGGTGCTGTTATTGGTCGAACGGAACAGATAGCCCAGCACCGGGATATCGCCGAGCAGCGGCACCTTAGAGACGGTTTCGCTGGTTTTCTCATCCATCAAGCCGCCCAGCACTACTGTCTCGCCGCTCTTCACCAGCACAGCATTCTTGATGGTGCGGGTATCGAAGGTCGGGCCAAGTGTTGCAGTCCCCTCGGCTGGTTTGTTCGCTACGCTGGAGACCTCCTGCTCGATGTTGAGCAGCACGGAATCCCCCTCGTTGATCTGCGGCGTTACCACCAGCTTGGTGCCCACCGTCTTGCGTTCGATGGTGTTGAACACCTGATCGCTGGTGGTGGAGCTCTGGGAGCCGCTCTGCACCGGCACTTCCTGGCCGACGTTGAAGGAGGCTTCCTTGTTGTCCATGGTGACGATACTCGGGGTGGAGAGAATATCGCTCTTGGAGTTGGTCGACAGGGCCGTCACCAGCGCGGCCCAGTTGCCGTGATAGAAACCGGCCGCCATACCGTTGAACTCTTTGGCCAGCGAGGCCAGGCCAGTGGTGGTCCCGTTATCCTTGTAATCCTTGGCGGCGATGGCCACCGAACCAATTGGCAAACCGGTATTGGTGAACTGGGTGCCGCCGCCATTGGTGTTGGCCCACTGCACCCCGAGGTTGAGGCCGTCGCCATCGGCGATCTCGACGATGATCGCCTCCACCAGTACCTGGGCACGGCGGATGTCGAGCTTGGCGACCACCTGCTCCAGCTCTGCCATCACGTCCGGCTGGGCGGTGATCACCAGCGCATTGGTGGTCTCGTCGGCGGAGATGGCCAGCTTGCCACCGCCGATGCTGGCACCGCCACCCCCTGTGGTGGTGGCCGCGCCGCCCTTCTTGTCCGCCTCGATGCTGGAGCTGACGCCCTTGAGCACTTCCACCAGATCCTTGGCCTTGCCGTATTTCAGATAGAAGACCCGGGTGTTGCCCTGGCTCTGCAGGTCACGGTCAAGCTGGTGCACCATCTGGATGATGCGGGCGCGCGCCTTGGGCTCGCCGCTCACCACCACGGAGTTGGTGCGCTCGTCGGCCACCACCTTGGGGGCCAGCAGCAGGGAGGTGTTGGCCCCCTGGTTGTTGCCGTCCTTGTTGAGGTTGGTCACCAGCCGCACCATTTCACCGGCGGAGGCGTACTTCAGCTTGACGATGTCCACTTCCTGGTCGCCCGCCTTGTCGACCCGGCGCACTACTTCCACCAGCCGGTTGACCACGGCGGCGCGGCCGGTAATCAACAGCACGTTGGAGGGATCGTAATGGACCACGTTGCCGCCGCCGGCGTTGTCGTTGAGCTGGCGCAGCAGCGGCGCCAGCTCGCGCACCGAGACGTTGCGCACCGGCACGACCCGGGTCACCATCTCGTCGCCGCTGCCGGGGTTGCTCTCGTCCACCACCGGGATGGCGGAGGTCTTGGCATCCTTGGAGCGCACCACCTTGAGCACACCGTTGTCCATCGGGACCACGGCGAAGCCATAGACGTCGAGCACGCTCAGGAAGAACTGGTAGTACTGGTCTTCGTTGAGCAGGTCATAGCTGCGGACGTTGATCTTGCCCCGCACCGACGGCTCTATGATGATGGTCTTGTTCAGGTTCTTGCCGACCGTGTTGATGAACTCTTCGATGTCGGCATTCTTGAAGCTGGCGGAGTATTCGGTGGCCCAGGCTGAGCCTGCCATCATCAACGCCGCGGCCACGGTGGCCAGACGCCAGCCCTTCCCTTTATTTGTCATTCTTGGTGCTACTCCAATTCATTATTCTGACAAGCCGACATAAACGTCGTAGAGCTGTCCTTGCCGCTCGACGGTGACGGTCATTTCCGTTGCGCCAGCCACCTGCTGCATCGCCTGCATGGCCTGAGCGTTATCCCGCAGATCCAGCCCGTTGATGCTGACCGCCATGTCGTTGGCGACCAGCCCGAGTTGATTGAACAGTTCCGGATTGCGACCCGGATTGAGGCGATAGCCGACCATGCGACCATCGACCCGGACCGGGGAAATATTGAGGTAATCGGTGATCTTGCCGGGGTTGCCCATCAGTTCGTTGCGCACCGAGGAGAGCTTGTCGTCCTGCTTGCCCTGCTGGGGCAGCGGCTTGCCGTACTCCTCGCCGTCCAGCATCAGGGTCTCGTCGCGCCCATCCCGCTCGATGATGACACGGT
Source organism: Aeromonas sp. QDB20 (assembly GCF_027707805.1). Classification (NCBI taxonomy): domain Bacteria; kingdom Pseudomonadati; phylum Pseudomonadota; class Gammaproteobacteria; order Aeromonadales; family Aeromonadaceae; genus Aeromonas; species Aeromonas sp. QDB20. Next base: position 150,303 of record NZ_JAPCJC010000007.1, read on the forward strand.
CGGCAAATACCTGGCGGATCTTGGCCTGGGTGCCGTCGATGAGGTCACCGATGCCATAGGAGTTCTGCAGCCCGTTGTGGGCGATGATGGCGATGGACTTGGCGGGATCCGAGCTCGCCAGCACGCCATTGAGCTGGGCGTTGAGCTGGGTCTTGGGAGCATCGGCTGCGACAACATCGGCCGCCTGGGCCTGCTGCTTGGCCTTGCCGAACAGCGCCAGCCGGCTGACGCCGCTCAGATCGAGCCGGTTTGAACCCTGGCCCTGACTGGCTACCACCGACGGCTGCCAGGGCTGACTGACGGGGCGGCTGCCGAGATCCAGCAGACGCCAGGTGAGGCCGGCACACTGGTGGGCCAGCAACAGCAGCAGAAGCCAGAACAGAGGCTGGCTGAAACGGGAGAGTGGCACGGTTTTACAACGGGCCAGAAGGGAGCTCAACAAGTCATCCCTGAACGGTAGCGTCATGTTTATCAATATTTTCTGGCATCCAAATCGGTTGGCTATTGTGTACGGCAATGGACCCAGAGACAACCGACCGGATGGGAGTAAGCTGCGAAAATTGACATTCCGTCACACCCTTGGGCCCCCTGTTTCTATCCCGGGGCCTGCCTCTGGTATAATCAGGCACCCCTTTCAGCCATTCCGGAGTCGATTCATGCCGAACCCCGCAGAAATCCCAACCCAGGTCCGTCTCGACAAGTGGTTGTGGGCGGCACGTTTTTACAAGACCCGCAGCCTGGCCCGCGACCAGATTGAAGGGGGCAAGGTGCACTACAACGGCCAGCGCAGCAAGCCGGGCAAGCATGTCGAGGTCGGCGCCCTCATTCGTTTCTGGCAGGGCCAGGACGAGCGGGAAGTGCGGGTGCTCGAGGTGAGCGAGCAGCGCAAATCCGCCCCGCTGGCCCAGCAGCTCTATGAAGAGACCGAGGCCAGCCTGAAACGACGGGCGGAAAACAGCGAGGCACGCCGCTTCAACAGCCAGTTTGCCCCGAGCCCCGAGCGTCGTCCCGACAAGCAGGAGCGGCGCCAGCTGATCAAGGTCAAGCAATATTGACCCGCCAAGATGGCCCTTTTATGACGACAGATGGCGGAATAAGTTCCTAACCACCTGTTTATTAATGTTTTTATCTATTTACCCCACCGAAGAACCCAGGAATGCATGATGAGTAACCAAGATCTCCTGTATCGCTATCTGTTCGAAGAGTACGAAGTCCGGGGCGAGCTGGTCCAGCTGGACCACACCTACCGCCACGTGGTGGAGGCTCAGAACTACCCGGTACAGGTGCAAAAACTGCTGGGTGAACTGCTGGTCGCCACCAGCCTGCTGACCGCCACCCTCAAGTTCGAAGGCTCCATCACGGTGCAGCTGCAGGGCAACGGCCCGGTACGGCTGGCCGTCATCAACGGCGACAACAACCAGCAGTTGCGCGGCGTGGCCCGCTACGAGGGTGAACTGCCGAGCGACGGCAAGTTGCAGAGCCTGATCGGGGAAGGCCAGCTGGTCATCACCATCACCCCGGAGCAGGGTGAACGCTATCAGGGCATCATAGCGCTGGACGCCGACACCCTGGCCGGCTGCCTGGAGCAGTACTTTACCCAGTCCGAACAGCTGGCGACCAAGCTCTGGATCCGCACCGGCTACCACGAAGGCGCGCCGCGTGCCGCCGGCATCCTGCTGCAGGAGCTGCCCGCCCAGAGCGAGGATCACGGCGACGACTTCGAGCACCTGACCCAGCTCACCAGCACCATCAAGGATGAAGAGCTGTTCGGTCTGGAAGCGGAAGAGATCCTCTACCGTCTCTACCACCAGGACAAGGTGCGGGTGTTCGATCCGCAGGCGGTCGAATTTCGCTGCACCTGCTCCCGCGAGCGTTGCGAAGGGGCCCTGTTGCAGATCGAGAAGGAAGAGGTAATGGAGATGGTGCAGGAGCTCGGCAAGATCGGCATGCACTGTGATTATTGTGGCGCCCAGTACGAATTTGACGGGATCGATGTCGAAACCCTGTTCAGCGGGGCTCCCGGTAATGATGCAAACAAGTTACACTAATTGAAGGCGGGCAAAACCCGCCTTTAACTTAAATAACAAAAAAATACCCTATTTTATAAAGTTTGATGGCGATCGCTAAACTCTACCACCTAAGTGATAGGATGAACGCCAGATAGAACCCTACCAACCTCTGAACCCAGGAGAATACAATGACAATCGTGGCAGAACCCACCCTGGCCCAACAATTAGGACTGGACCAGTACGGTATCAAGAACTCCACTGAAATCCTGCGCAACCCTTCCTACGACCAGCTGTTCGCGGAAGAGACTCGTGCCGACCTGGAAGGGTTCGAGCGCGGCGTAGTGACCGAACTGGGGGCCGTCAATGTCAATACCGGCATCTTCACCGGCCGCTCCCCGAAAGATAAATATATCGTCAAAGACGCCACTACCCAGAATACTGTGTGGTGGTCTGACCAGGGTAAAAACGATAACAAAGCCATCAGCCCGGAAGTGTGGTCACATCTGAAATCCCTGGTGACCAAGCAGCTCTCCGGCAAGCGCCTGTTCGTGGTGGACGGCTTCTGCGGTGCCAACCCGGACACCCGCCTGGCCGTGCGCATCATCACCGAGGTGGCCTGGCAGGCTCACTTCGTGAAAAACATGTTCATTCGCCCGAGCGATGAAGAGCTGAAAACCTTCAAACCGGACTTCGTGGTGATGAACGGTGCCAAGTGCACCAACCCGAACTGGAAGGAGCAGGGTCTCAACTCCGAGAACTTCGTCGCCTTCAACCTGACCGAGAAGATCCAGCTCATCGGCGGCACCTGGTACGGTGGCGAGATGAAGAAGGGGATGTTCTCCATGATGAACTACTTCCTGCCCCTGCGCGGCATCGCCTCCATGCACTGCTCCGCCAACGTGGGTCAGGACGGCGACGTGGCCATCTTCTTCGGCCTCTCCGGCACCGGCAAGACCACCCTCTCCACCGATCCCAAGCGTCAGCTGATCGGCGATGACGAGCACGGCTGGGACGACGACGGCGTGTTCAACTTCGAAGGGGGCTGCTACGCCAAGACCATCAAGCTCTCCAAGGAAGCCGAGCCGGACATCTACAACGCCATCCGTCGCGATGCGCTGCTGGAAAACGTGACCGTGGCGGCCGACGGCACCATCGACTTCGACGATGGCTCCAAGACCGAGAACACCCGGGTCTCCTACCCCATCTATCACATCGAGAACATCGTCAAGCCGGTCTCCAAGGCGGGTCACGCCACCAAGGTGATCTTCCTGACCGCCGACGCCTTCGGCGTGCTGCCCCCTGTCTCCAAGCTGACCAAGGAGCAGACCAAGTACCACTTCCTGTCTGGCTTCACCGCCAAGCTGGCCGGTACCGAGCGCGGCATCACAGAGCCGACCCCGACCTTCTCCTCCTGCTTCGGCGCGGCCTTCCTCTCCCTGCACCCGACCAAGTACGGTCAGGAGCTGGTGAAGCGGATGGAAGCGGCCGGTGCAGAGGCCTACCTGGTCAACACCGGCTGGAACGGCACCGGCAAGCGCATCTCCATCAAGGATACCCGCGCCATCATCGACGCCATCCTGGATGGATCCATCGAGAAGGCCGAGACCAAGGTGCTGCCGATCTTCAATCTGGAAGTGCCGACCGCCCTGCACGACGTGAATCCGGCGATCCTCGACCCGCGCGACACTTACGCCAACAAGGCCGAGTGGGATGCCAAGGCGCAGGATCTGGCCCAGCGTTTCATCAAGAACTTCGAGCGCTTCACCGACAACGACGAAGGCAAGCGTCTGGTCGCGGCGGGTCCGCAGCTGTAACAGCGACCCCGTTCACAACCAATCTCATACCGGTCAGCCCAGCTGACCGGTATTTTTTTGAGCAGAGCGCGGCGTTTGACTCCCGCCAAACCTTGCCTTGTGGGCCCTTGCGCGTTAGATTCAGCCCAACTTTATACAATATACAATTTTGTAACGATTCCCCTGTGACCCGATCATGACCCCACCCTACAAGACCCGTACCCAAATGGTGATGGAAAACCTCCGTGGCCGGATCCTGCGCGGTGAGTTTCCCGCCGGCGCCCCCCTGCGCCAGGACGCCATCGCCAAGGAGCTGGCGGTGAGCCGCATTCCGGTGCGGGAGGCCCTGATGCAGCTGGAGGCCCAGGGGTTGGTGAAGTTCGAGGCCCACCGCGGCGCCGTGGTCACCATGCTGGACGCCGCGGCCATCGAGGAGCTCTTTTATTTGCGAGCCCTGCTGGAAGCCGATACCCTGTTCCACGCCGTCGACCTGATGACGGAGGAGACCTTCGCCAAGGCGCAGGCGATCCTCGCCCAGTTCGACCAGGCCCTCGAGTCGGGCACCCAGATCGAACACTGGGCCGAACTGAACCACAGTTTTCACGCCACCCTCTATCAGGCCGCCGGCCGCCCCCAGGCACTGGAGCTGATCGCCCAGATCAATCTGAGCTGTGACCGCTATGTGCGCTTCGAGCTGCTGTTCGCCAGCGATGGCGTCGACAAGGCGGAGCGGGAGCACGCCCAGCTGCTGGAGCTGTGCCGCGCCCGCCGCAAGCACGAGGCGGTGGTACTGCTCAAGCAGCATATCGAGGCGGCTGGCCAATCCATCAAGCGGATCCTGGACAGCGGCCACAACCACTGAACACTCACATCACTACAATCTGGCATTAACGACATGAATCATTTCGAGATTATTGAAACCCGCGTCGCCCAGGTCAGGGCCGAACTGGCCATGATGGAGCTGGACGCCTTCATCGTCCCCCATGACGACGAGCACCTGGGGGAGTACATTCCCGCCTACGCCGAGCGACTGGACTGGATCACGGGTTTCAACGGCTCCGCCGGCCTCGCCATCATACTGGCGCAGCGGGCGGCCCTGTTCATCGACGGTCGTTACACGGTGCAGGCCCGCATGCAGGCACCGGCCGAGCTCTTCGAGTTTCTCCATCTGAACGAAGATCCCCACGTGCAGTGGCTGGCCGAGCAGCTGCCTGCCGGTTCACGGGTCGGCTTCGATGCCCGCCTGCACAGCCTGGCCTGGTATCGACACGCCAAAGAGATCCTGACCGAGCGCGGCATCGAGCTGGTGCGTGTTGATCAGAACCCCATCGATCTGCACTGGAGCGATCGCCCCGCTCCCACCAAGAATCCGGCCATCCTCTACAGCGAGGCGCTGGCGGGCCAGTCCAGCCAGGCCAAGCGCGAGCTGCTGGCCAGCGATCTGCGCAAGCGCGGGCTGGATGCGGTGCTGCTGACTCAGGCCGAGCCCATCAACTGGCTGCTCAACCTGCGTGGTCGCGACGTGGAGCGGCTGCCGGTGGTGTTGGGCTTTGCGGTGCTCTACGCCAACGCCACCATGGATTTCTTCGTCGACACCGACAAGATCGACTGCTTCGCCTTCAGCCAGCACGTGGGGCAAGATGTCTCCGTCTACCCCATCGACAAGCTGGGTGACGTGCTCAAACGCATCGGCGAGGATCAGCAGAAGGTGCTGGCCGATCCCAACACCGCCAACGCCTGGACCCAGCTGGTCATGGAAGAGGCGGGCGCCATCCTGGTAGCCGGTCAGGATCCGACCATGCTGCCGAAGGCGTGCAAGAACGAAGTGGAGCTGGCCGGCATGCGCGCCGCCCATCTGCGCGACGGTGTCGCCGTCACCCGCTTCCTGGCCTGGCTGGATCGGCTGATCGCCAGCGGCGAATTCGACGGCGTGGATGAAGGCACCCTGGCCGACCAGCTGGAAGCCTTCCGCCGCGAGCAGGATCACTATGTGGAGCCGAGCTTCGACACCATCTCGGCGCTCGGCCCCAACGCCGCCATGTGCCACTACCGCCACACCAACGGCACCCCGCGTACCTTCGGCCAGGACAGCATCTATCTGGTGGACTCCGGCGCCCAGTATCTGGACGGCGGCACCACCGACATCACGCGCACCATCAAGGTGGGTGAGCTGACCGACGAGCACAAGGCGATGTTCACCCGGGTGTTGCAGGGTCACATCGCGCTGGATCAGGCCCGCTTCCCGCGCGGCACCGCCGGCATCCAGCTCGACGTTCTGGCCCGCATGCCGCTGTGGCAGGCCGGTTACAACTACGACCACGGCACCGGCCACGGCGTCGGCCATTTCCTGAGCGTGCACGAAGGCCCGCAGCGCATCGCCCCCAAGGGCAGCCTGGTGGCCCTGCAGCCGGGCATGGTGCTCTCCAACGAACCTGGCTACTACCGGGAAGATGCCTTCGGCATCCGCTGCGAGAACCTGGTGGTGGTTACCGAACAGGAGCAGATCGGCGAGCTGCCGATGCTGGGCTTCGAGCGGCTGACCTATGTACCGTTCGATACCCGCCTCATCGATCGCAGCCTGCTGAGCCCGGCCGAGTTCCGCTGGATCAACGAGTACCACGCCGAGGTCTACCGCCGCCTGAGCCCGCTGCTTGAGGGCGAGGATCTCGCCTGGCTGGAGCAGGCAACCAGCCTCATCTAAGCGCAGACAATCGAAGTTGTCTGATGAAACAGGGCCCACGGGCCCTGTTTTTTTGCCCGCCGGTTTGACCTGTATCAAGACCCCGTCGCCCCAGGTCCGGACAATGCCTTGCATGACGACCCATCACACCCACCCCGCACGCCCGGCCCGTGCCGACAAGGCGCCCGTGCATCCCAGGCTCAAGCGTGAGCAGCAGACGGTCAGCGCCATGATCCGCCTCTACTGCGACCACCATCATCAGGATCCCGCCTGCCGGCACTGCCAGCAGTTGCAGGAGTTCGCCCACCAGCGGCTGCGCCGCTGCCGCTATGGTCACGGCCACAAGCCCACCTGTGCCAACTGCCACATCCACTGCTATGCCCCGGCCATGCGCAAGCAGATCCAGCTGGTGATGAAGTGGAGCGGCCCGCGCATGCTGTGGCATCACCCCTGGCTGGCCCTGCGCCACCTGCTGGACAGCCGCCGCAAGGCCCCCAGACGCCCCCACAGCCGCCCGCTTCCCCCCTGATCACTCATGCTGGATTCAGGAATCAGCCGGTAAACTCCACCCCGTCCAGACCGCCTCTTGCGGTCTGCATCTGACAGTGGAGAAGTGGAGATAAGATGGGCTGGTTTACCCGTTTTCGTGAGCGTCGGGCCCTGCGTCGCTATCTGGCGATGTCGGCTATCCTGGCCAAAGAGTATGGTGCCCGCGAGCAATACAGTGCGGGGCAGTTGCTGACCCAGGCCAGGATCCATAAACTGCCGCCCCGCTGGCTCCATTACTACTTCGCGCTCTACCGCCACGAGAGCGCGCCCGAGCTTGCCAGTGGCTGGCAACTCGACGATCAGCGCCTGCTCGCACTGCGCCAGTCGCTCGCCGAGAGCCTGTTTCACCACGATATCGCCTATACCGCTCTGGATGTCCGCGAGCTGGCGCGCCCTGCCCAATGGCGAGGCGGCAGCGACCGCAAGGTACAGACCCAGGGCATCACCTTTCGCCAATATTGACCGAAGGAGTCTTGATGCACCACACCCCGCCCCTGCTGCGCACCGCCACTCACACCGACATGCACGCCATCTGGCAGATCGACGTCAATGTGTTCGGGGAGGATGTCTATCCCGGCTTCTTCTTCCGCCAGGCCATGGATCTGTGGCCCGAACTGCTGCTGGTGGCCGAACTGGACGGCAGGCTGCTGGGCTATGCCCTGGGTGGGCTGGGACAGGATCGGTCGCAGGGCTGGCTGCTGTCGCTGGCGGTGCTGCCGGAGGCGCGCGGCTTCGGTCTGGCCGAACGCATGATGCTGCAGGTGGAGCAGTCACTGGAAAAGCTGGGGATCGAGCGGGTCAGACTGACGGTGGATCCGGCCAATCCGGCCCAGCGCCTCTACTTTCGACTCGGTTATCAGCAACTGGCCGAGGAGCGCGACTATTTCGGCCAGGGCGAGGATCGCCTGCTGCTGGAGAAACGGCTCGGCTGAGCCGGCGGTGACGGGGTTTGCCGGGCCCGGGCCTTATAATTGGTTACACTTTGCTGGTTTCATGCTCAATCCGGTTGGCGTAGAGTTGAATCACTGACCGAACAAACCAGATTAGATGCCAGCCCAGGAGGCCCATCATGTTGAAACGCATTACCCTCATCGCCCTGTTGGCCACCACCACCGCCACCACCCTCAGCGGCTGTGCCAACAGCGACGTCTACTCCGGCGACGTCTACACCAAGGATCGCGCCAAGCAGGTACAGACCGTCAGCTACGGCACCATCCTCTCCACCCGCCCGGTCAAGATCCAGGCCGATGAGAACTCGCTGATCGGCACCATAGGCGGCGCCGTGGTCGGCGGCCTGCTCGGCAGCACCATCGGCGGCGGGCGCGGCAGCGACATCGCTGCGGCCGGTGGCGCCATCGCGGGTGCAGCGGCGGGCAAGGCAGCCGGTGACAAGCTCAACCAGGTGGATGGCGTCGAGCTCGAGATCAAGAAAGAGAACGGCGAATCCATCGTGGTGGTGCAAAAGGCCAGCCCCACCTTCGTACCGGGCGCCCGGGTACGCATGACCCAGGGCAACGGCACCATCAACGTGGCCGTGGTCAACTAAGCCCTCGGAACCCTCCGCCCATGAAAAAGCCCTCGCAATGCGAGGGCTTTTTTTATTGCCATGTCGGCCGGGAATTACTGACGGATCAGCCGGAAGATGGCGTAGCCAGGGTGCTGGGCGTCATCCATCGGCAGGGTGGACTTGTACTCCAGATCCGCACCGGCCAGCTGTTTGGCCTCCTCGCGGGGCGAGGAGTAGAGCCGCACGTCCACGTTGGCCGGCAGAGCCTTCATGTGCCAGTTGTTGTTGGCCGCCGGGCTGAAGCCGGCCGGGTTGTCGGCAGACTGGGCCTTCAGGTACTGGGCGATGATCTCGCGCGTCTCGAAGGGATCTTCATGGACGATGTTGCTGCCGTCGATGCCCGGGAAGTGGCCGCCGCCGCTGGCGCGGTAGTTGTTGGTCACCACGTAGAACTTCTGGGCCGGATCGATGGGCTGGCCGTTGAAGGTGAGGCTGCTGATGCGCTGGCCGTCGCTGACCTTGGCCCCTTCCTTGTTGTAACGGGCCGGCTGGGTGATATCCACCTCGTAGTTGACCCCGTCGATCACGTCGAAGTTGTAGGTGGGGAACTTCTCGTTCACCAGCCACTGCACCTCGGTCTTGCCGGTGTCGATCTGGTTGAACTGGCCGGCACTCATCTCCAGCCACTCCTTGACGGTGGCCCCGTTCACCTCGACCACCTGCAGGGTGTTCGGATAGATGTAGAGGTCGGAGACGTTGCGCAGGGAGATGTCGCCCTGGGCCACGTAGGTGAAGTCGTTGATGCCGTTGCGACCGCCACGGAACGGCGCCGCCACCGACAGGATGGGGTAGGACTCCTTGAGCAGACCATCTTTTTGCAGCTGCTCGGCGTAGCGGCGCTGGGCATCGCTCACCAGCTGTACCGAGGGATCATCCTGCACCAGGGCGAAGAAGCTGTGGATGGAGGAGGTGATCTTGCCGAGCGGCTCGTCCAGCCACTGGTTGGTGGCGTCGTGGTCGGCCTGTACCAGGTCCACCACCCGCTGATCCACCGCACTACCCTCGCTGGAGTCGATCTTGCGCAGGCTGGCCTGGCTCTGTTTCACCTGCCACTTGCCGTCCACCTGCTCCAGCTTGAGGTCGATGATGCCGAGGTGGTTGCCCCAGTAACCCGGCATCACGGTCGGAATGCCGCTCAGGGTGCCGGCCTTATTGTCCACCTCCGGCAGATCCGGGAAATCACCCGGGAAGTTCTTGTGGGCGTGGCCCAGCATCAGGGCATCCACCCCCTTCACCTTGGCCAGGTGCCAGGCGGAGTTCTCCATCATGGCCTCGTAGCTGCTGGCGTTGATGCCGGTGTGGGCAACAACGACGACCACGTCGGCGCCCTTGGCGCGCAGCTCGGGCACATAGTGGTTGGCGGTCTCGACCATGTCGGCCACCACCACCTTGCCTTCCAGATGACGCTTGTCCCACTGCAGCACCTGCGGCGGGGTCAGCCCCAGGATGCCGACCTTGACGGTCTGCAGCTGACCCTTGTCATCCTTCACCTTGCGCTCCAGCAGCAGGTAGGGGGTGAACTTGTTGCCACTCCAGTCAATCTGCCCCTTGGCATCGCGCTTGAAGGCGCCCGCCTCGAACACGTTGGCGTTCACATAGGGGAACTTGGCTCCCTGCAGGGTCTTGGTGAGGTAATCCAGCCCGTAGTTGAACTCGTGGTTGCCCAGGTTGCCGGCGTCGTAGCCGAGCTCGTTCATCGCCTTGAACACCGGGTGGGCCTGCTTGTCGAGGTAGCCGGCACCGGACTGCTCGAAGATGTAGTCAGCCAGCGGCGTGCCCTGGATCAGGTCGCCGTTGTCGAGCAGCAGGTTGTTGGGGTTTTCGGCACGGGCCGCGCGGATCAGCAACGCGGTGCGGGAGAGGCCGAACTTACGATCCTCCTTGTTCTGGTAGTAGTCATACCCCAGCACGTTGGAGTGGATATCGGAGGTCTGGATCAGACGCAGGGCAACCTCGCCCGGTTGCGCCTTGCTGTCGTTTTCATTGCTACAGGCAGACAACAGCACGATGGCTGCAATAGCACCCAGCTTCATGGATTTATTCACTGTCTTGTCCCTTTTATTAGAGTGTCGCTTTACCAGCGACGGGAATTTAACAGACGAATATGTCAGCGGATGAAGCCGGGGTGAATTTTTATGAGGTGCGGCACAAAAATAGCCTTATGACGCCAGCAAAGCCCCGCTCGCCAGCTGCAACGCCAACCCCAGCATGATGAAACCAACAATAGTATCAATAGCTTGCTGTACCCTGCCGCGCGCGAGCCAGGGCGAGAGGGCGGCCGCCCCGAACGCCAGGCTGTAGAACCAGACCAGCGAGGCCAGCATGGCCCCCGCCGCGAAGGCGGGCCGCAACTCTTCGGCAAACTGGCTGCCGAAGGAGCCGAGCAGCATCAGGGTGTCCAGGTAGACGTGGGGGTTGAGCAGGGTCACCCCGAGGGTCATGGCCAGCACGCTCTTGACTCCCATCAGCTGGGGCGAGTCAGCAAGTGCTGCCCCCTGCCCGCGCCAGGCACTGCGCAGGGAACGGATACCGAACCAGCCGAGAAACAGCACGCCGCCCCAAGTCAGCAGGGCCAGGCCGATCGGGCTGGCCGCCAGCAGGTTGGCCCCGCCAAACACCCCGATGCCGATCAGCACGAGATCGCACAGGCAACAGAGGGTCGCCGTCAGCAGATGGTGGTTGCGGTGGATGCCCCGGCTCAGCACGAAGGCATTCTGGGCACCGATGGGGATGATCATGGCAAGGCCGAGGGTGAAGCCTTGCAGGGTGGTTGCAAACATGGATGAACCGTCCAGCAGAGTGATTGGACGGCACTATAAGGGGCGGCCAGACGTTTAGAGAAATTCATTAATCTGCTGAGCAATTTGTTTTGCTAATGACAGAGGGCTCGACCCAACCCCTTCGAGGTAGAAGGGGCTAGACCCGTTCATGGCTGTCAATTGCAGGATCTGACAATTGTTAGCCAGTCACTCTGCCCCGAGAATCATCGGGTTTTATTGCATCAGCTTGGGGAAGTTGGTGACCATGACCTGCTCGAGATTGGGCAGCAAGATGCCACTGCTCACCCCCTTGGCGATGGCCTGGTAGCGATTCATCGACCCCGTTTTACGGGTGACCTGATTGAGGTGGTAGTTCACGGTTCGCTCCGTGATCCCCAGGATGCAGGCGATTTCACTCGACGTTTTCCCTTCACTGGCCCAGAACAGGCATTCGGTCTCCCGGTCAGTCAGGGCCTCCTGAGGGTCATCGTCCCGCAGACTGACCCGCACAATCCGGATCGCCGCCTCGAAGATGTAGTTGGACATCCAGGAGAGGACGGGCGAGGACTCCAGCAGCAGATCGCTCGATGCCCGCTCGGCGGTGATGAACGACAGTATGCCGTTTTCCCCCGCCGCCCCGTGCAACGGAAACGAGATGCCGTTGCGCAGCCCGAACTCCGCCGCCAACCCCATCACGTCCAGACTGCCCTCTTGCAGAAAACGTGCTCGCTCATCCAGCCGGTTCCAGTAAATGGGCAAGGTCTGCTTGCGGGCCAATTGAATGATGGGATCACAGGCCAGCATATGGTTTGCCGTATAGGCCTGCACCCAGGAGTCGGGGCACTGATTGAACAGCACCACCTTGGGTCTTTGCATCGACATGGGGATGATCAGCGCAAACCGGTAGTAGTCGTAACCCATACCGAGCGTGAACCGACCGATCAACTCGGCCAGACGATCCCCGTCCGTTACCGAAGTGAAATGTTCGAGGTACTCAAGCAGTTGGTCTTGTTTCATAGGCTAGCCCCCCTGGCCAGGGCCTCGATTATAGCGCCGAACACTGAAATGGAGACATCTGAATGCTTGTTTTCAAAGGAAAATTAAAAGAACACCCCAGATGGGAGGTAGAAAACGAGCTTTATCGCTTTCGCAATCGCGTCTTCTCCGATCGCCTCGGCTGGGATGTGGAATCTCACCGTGGTCTGGAGCAGGACAGTTTCGATACCCCTGACACCCATTGGGTTCTGATTGAAGACGACTCAGGCCTGTGCGGCTGCATCCGTCTGCTCAGTTGTGCCCAGGATTACATGCTGCCCAGCATCTTCCCCACCGCCCTCGCCGGCGAAGCCCCGCCGCGCAGCAACGACGTGTGGGAACTGACCCGCCTCGCCATCGATGCCGAACGGGCACCGCGCCTGGGCAACGGGGTCAGCGAGCTGACCTGCGTCATCTTCCGCGAGGTCTATGCCTTCGCCAGGGCGAAGGGGATCCGTGAGCTGGTCGCCGTGGTCAGCCTGCCGGTGGAACGCATCTTCCGCCGCCTCGGCCTGCCCATCGAGCGGCTCGGTCACCGCCAGGCGGTGGATCTGGGCGCCGTGCGCGGGGTGGGGATCCGCTTCCATCTGGACGAGCGTTTCGCCCGTGCCGTCGGTCAGCCCCTGCAGGGGGCCTATGACGAAGCCCGCGAGCTGGTCACCGAATAAGGGTGACGCAAAAAAATCCCGGGGTAAGACCCGGGATTAAAAGTTCTCGCTATAGCCCGTTTCCACCCCATGCAAAAACGGACGCAAAAGAGTATCTCCTGAATACCTTTTGACCACCACTGTCACATCTCACAGTGACAAACCCGCTTTGACCCCACAACCCTTGTCTCGCCTGCGCTGCCGACATTTTCAGCGCTCTCAGGTTGTTCTCTCGCCACCACTTGAGTAGCATCCCTTCTCAATCTCCCTGCTGATAAGGAATGCTGATGAAGGCGTTGGACTACAAGCTGCTGCTGGCGCTGGATGCGGTGATGCAGGAGCAGAACTTCGAGCGCGCCGCCCAGCGCCTGCACATCACCCAGTCCGCCATCTCCCAGCGCATCAAGCAGCTGGAGCAGCAGTTTGCCGAGCCGCTGATCATTCGCGGCCAGCCGCTGCAGGCCACCGCGCTCGGTCAGAAGCTGCTGGCCCACTACCGCCAGGTACGCCAGCTGGAACTGGAGCTGGCCGGCGAGCTCTCTCCCGCCGAGCCCCAGGCGCCGATCCGGGTCAGCATTGCCGTCAATGCCGACAGTCTGGCCACCTGGTTTCTGCCCGCCCTGGCGCCGCTGCTGGAACAGCACCCCATCGAGCTCAACCTGCTGGTGGATGACGAGAGCCGCACCCTGGATCGGGTGCGCGAGGGGCAGGCGTTCGGTGCCGTCAGCCTGCACGGCCAGCCACTGGCGGGCTGCTGCGTCGACGAGCTCGGCGAGATGCGCTACCTGCTCACCGCCAGCCCCGCCTTCGTCGAGCGCCACTTCCCGCAGGGGCTGACCCTGGCGGCGCTGGCCAAGGCGCCGGCGGTGGCCTTCGATCAGCGCGACGACATGCATGTCAGCTACATGGCCCGCCACTTCGGGCTGGAGCCCGGCGGCTACCCCTGCCACACGGTCCGCTCCTCCGAGGCCTTCGTCGCCATGGCCGAGCAGGGGCTGGCCTGCTGCCTCATCCCGGAACTGCAGATCCGTCGCCAGCTGGCGGAGGGGTCATTGCTCGATCTCAACCCGGAACAGCACCTGATAGAGCGACTCTACTGGCACCGCTGGGTGCTGGAGCGCGGGCTGCACAAACAGATATCCCAGCGCCTGATCGAGCAGGGTCGCCGAGCGCTGCAACGCCCCTGACAGGGCCATTCACCTTGGCTTTGGAGGGGTAAAAACGTATAGTGCTGGGCGATTAACCACCAGGTCTCCACTCAGGTTCCCCATTTATGTTCCAAGACAATCCGCTGCTGGCCCAGCTCAAGCAACAAATCCGCGAAAACATCCCCAAGAAAGAGGGTGTGATCCGCGCCTCCGATCGGGGCTTCGGCTTTCTGGAGGTCGATGAGAAGACCAGCTATTTCGTGCCGCCTCCCTACATGAAAAAGGTGATGCACGGTGACCGGGTGACCGCCCTGATCCGCACCGAGAAAGAGAAGGAAGTGGCCGAGCCGGATGAACTGCTGGAGCAGTCCGTCACCCGCTTCGTGGCCCGGGTCAAGATGTTCCGCGACCGCCTCAACGTGGTGGCCGATCATCCGCTGATCAAGGATGCCATCAAGGCCCGCGTCAAGAAGGGTCTGGACGAAAAAGAGTTCAAGGAAGGGGACTGGGTGGTCGCCACCCTCAAGCGTCACGCCCTGGTGGACGGCAACTTCTCCGCCGAGATCACCCAGAAGATCGCCGCCCAGGAAGATCACAACGTGCCCTGGTGGGTGGTGCTGGCGCGCCACAACCTGGCCCAGGTCGAGCCGGCGGATCTGCCGGAGTGGAAGGTGATCGAAGAGGAAGAGCTGCCCCGCACCGATCTGACCGCGACCCCCTTCTTCACCATCGACGGCGCCAAGACCAAGGACATGGACGATGCCCTGGCCATCCGCAAGCTGGACAACGGCTGGGAGCTGCTGGTCGCCATCGCCGACCCGACCGCCTATGTGGCCGAAGGGAGCGAGCTGGACAAGGAGGCCGCCCAGCGCGCCTTCACCGTCTACATGCCGGGCCGCAACGTGCCGATGATCCCGCGCACCCTCTCCGACGAACTCTGCTCCCTGAAAGAGGGCGAGGAGCGCAACACCCTGTGCGCCCGCCTGCTGATCGCCGAGGATGGCCTGCTGCTGGAGGAGACCGAGTTCTTCGCCGCCCGCATCTGCTCCCACGCCCGCCTCAACTATGACGACGTCTCCGATTGGGCCGAACACGGCAAAACGCTGGATATCGACGCAGGCGTGCTGGCCCAGCTGCCGCTGATGAAGGCGATGACCGAGGCGCGCATCAAGTGGCGCACCGAGCACGCCCTGGTGTTCCCGGACCGCCCCGACTACGACTTCGAGCTGGGCGAGAACGGCGCTGTGCTGGCCATCCACGTCGAGCCGCGCCGCATCGCCAACCGCATGGTGGAAGAGTCGATGATCGCCGCCAACATCTGCGCCGGCCGCGTGCTGGGCAAGAGCGTCGGCTACGGCATCTTCAATGTCCACACCGGCTTTGATGAAGAGTCCCTCGACGGTGCCATCGACCTGCTGAAAAGCGCCGAGGCCCCGTTCGAGAAGATCGATATCGCCAGTCTGTCCGGCTTCTGCGCCCTGCGCCGCTGGATCGACAGCCTGGACACCCGCTGGCTGGACGGCAAGATCCGCCGCTTCCAGAGCTATGCGCTGATGTCCGCCGAACCGGGTGCCCACTACGGCCTGGGGCTGGATGCCTACGCCACCTGGACCTCACCGATCCGCAAGTACGGCGACATGGTCAACCATCGCCTGCTCAAGGCCGTCATCGCCGGCAAGACCCCGGGTGAGCGCCCGAGCCTGGAGCTGACCGAGCACCTGACCGCCTGCCGTCGCCTGCACCGCATGGTGGAGCGCGACATCGGCGACTGGCTCTATGTCCGCTACCTGAAGGCCGATGCGGGTACCGACAAGGTGTTCAACGCCGAGATCATCGACGTGATGCGTGCCGGCCTCAAGCTGCGCCTGCAGGAGAACGGTGCCGTGGTGTTCATGCCCGCCCGCCATATCCTGGACAACAAGGAGCGGCTGGAGTGCAACTGGGACAACGGCCGCGTCTATCTGGACAAGACCGAGGTGGTCTACGAGCTCGGCCAGATCATCGAGGTGAAGCTGACCGAAGCGGTGGAAGAGACCCGCTCCCTCATCGCCAAGCCGGCGGTGGAGCTGGTGCCGGGCCCGGCGCCGGTCGCCCCGGTGAGCGAAGCCGATGCCGCGCCTGCCGACGAGGCCCCCAAGGCCGAATAAGCCAGGCCAGGCCTCCCCTCCTTGCAAAAGCCCGCACCCTGCGGGCTTTTTTATTGGGTCATGCCGCCCGCCTGGTCAGCAGATCACTTTTTGTACGTCCCGAGCTTGCCAGTGGCTCGCCAGGGGCATAGAGTGAATCCACAAATGAACGAACGTTCGCTCATGGTGAATTTTCAGACAAGAGGCATCCCCATGACCACCAACAACCTGCGGCTGG
This sequence comes from Aeromonas sp. QDB20, assembly GCF_027707805.1. Taxonomy (NCBI): domain Bacteria; kingdom Pseudomonadati; phylum Pseudomonadota; class Gammaproteobacteria; order Aeromonadales; family Aeromonadaceae; genus Aeromonas; species Aeromonas sp. QDB20. The sequence continues at coordinate 166,854 of NZ_JAPCJC010000007.1, forward strand.
AGCAGCGCCGCGAGCAGATCATCCAGGCGGCGCTCGGCTGCTTCATCGAGCGGGGCTTCCACCAGACCGGCATGCGCGACATCGCCGCCGCCGCCGGGGTGAGCCTCGGCAACCTCTACAACCACTTCGCCCGCAAGGAGGAGCTGATCGCCCACATCGCCTCGCTGGAGGCGGCCGAGCTGCAACCCTTGCTGGATGAGCTGGTTCAGGGGCCGGCCCGGGCGGCGCTGGCCCGCTTCGCCGCCGGCTACCTCGCCTGGTCGCTGACCCCGGAGAACCTGCTGCTCGGCACCGAGATCCTGGCCGAGCTGACCCGCCATCCCGAGATGGCGGCCACCTTCGCCAGCAACCAGCGCCAGCTGTGCGATGCCCTGGCGGCGACGGTGCGCCGTGGCCAGCAGGCAGGGGAGCTGGCAACCCACCTGCAGCCGGACCTCACGGCCCAGCTGCTGCTGGACGCGCTGGAGGGGCAAGCCCTGCGCCACGCCCTGGCTCTGCATCCAGAGCAGGCGCCGGTGGAGCAAAGGTTGCCGTCCCTGCTGGACCAGCTGTTGGGCCCGGCCAGCTGACCCGCTGATCACCAAAGGAGTCGCTCCCATGACCGTCCCGTACAATCGACTGGAAGGACTGGATCTGGCCCGCGCCATGGCCCTGCTCGGCATGGTGCTGGTGAATTTTCGCATCGCCATGGGGGTACTGGCGGGGGAGCCGGCCTGGCTCAAGCCCCTGCTGGATGCACTGGAGGGTCGCTCCGCCGCCAGCTTCGTGGTGCTGGCCGGCATCGGGCTGGGGCTGTCGACCCGCAAGCTGGCGTGGTCGGCGGCCATGACCCACACCGCCAGGCGGGCCCTGTTTCTGCTGATCGTGGGGCTGCTCAACTACCTGGTGTTTCCGGCCGACATCATCCACTACTACGCCGTCTACTTTCTGCTGGGGGCCTGCTGTCTCCGGCTTCCCTCCCCCTGGCTGCTGGCCCTGATCCCGCTGCTGGCGGCAAGCTTCGTCGGCCTGCTGTTCCTGCTCGATTACGATCGGGGCTGGCAGTGGCACAGCTTCAGCTATCCCGAGTTCTGGACCCTGGCCGGCTTCATCCGCAATCTGCTGTTCAACGGCTGGCACCCTGTGGTGCCCTGGCTGGGCTTTCTGCTCTACGGCCTCTGGCTGAGCCGCCAGTCTCTGGCCAATCCGGTCACCCAGCGCTGGCTGCTGGCCGGTGGTGTGAGTGCCATGGTGCTGACCAGGGGGCTGTCACTCTGGTTGCCAACCCTCTTGCCGAACCCAGAGCTGGCGCCACTGCTGGCGACCCAGCCCATTCCCCCGGCGCCGCTCTACCTGCTGTTCGGCATGGGCGCGGCCAGCACCCTGATCGCCCTCAGCCTCTGGCTGAGCCGTACCCTGCCAGAGGCCCGCTGGTGGCGAGTGTGGCTGCCGGTCGGCCGGCAGACCCTGACCCTCTATCTGGCCCACATCATGCTCGGCATGGGGATGCTGGAGGCCATTGGCTGGCTGCAGGGGCAGGATCTGCCCGAGGTGGTGCTGGCCGCCACCCTCTTCGCCCTGGCGGCGCTGCTGTTTGCCAATCTCTGGAGTCAGCGCTTCGAGCGAGGCCCGCTGGAGTGGCTGATGCGCCGCCTCTGCGGCTGAAGGAGAGCATGAAAAACTGAAAGTAGGTTACAAAATAATTGACCCATTGGTTATTTGAGTGCTGATTCAAGTAATCCATCGTCAACACCCTCACTTTTCAGGTCAGGCGAATTGCTCCAATTGAATACAAATAATGGAAATGAGAAACAGATCACATTGACACCGGGTTTGCGCAAACAACAAAGAGTGACTTGCATCACATAAAAACGATGCTGTCGGCAGTAAAGATCGAAATGTAGCCGAAATACAGAGAGTTGATGTGATCCACATCACTATGAAGGGAGGGGGGATGTCGGGGTATTTGAGAGCTGTGTCACAAGACACCCCGTTTTCAGCCTAATTTGATCACAAGCTGGTAGATTGAAGTTGCTTAGACGACAGGGATGGCGGTTCGGCAAAACCGGCCAGCCCGACTACCACTTTTAATCAAACAGGCTTAAAACGGGGTCCCGACATGTTATCACCGGATACCAAAGTCAAGATACAGAATTTTGGACGCTTCCTGTCCAATATGGTCATGCCCAACATAGGCGCCTTCATCGCCTGGGGCTTTATTACCGCCCTCTTCATCCCCACCGGCTGGCTGCCGAGCGAAACCTTGGCCAAGCTGGTCGGCCCCATGATCACCTACCTGCTGCCGCTGCTGATTGGCTATACCGGCGGCAAGCTGATGGGCGGTGAGCGCGGCGGCGTGGTCGGTGCCATCACCACCATGGGCGTCATCGTGGGGACCGACATTCCCATGTTCATGGGCGCCATGATGGTCGGCCCGCTCGGTGGCTGGGCCATCAAGCGTTTCGACAAGGCGATGGAAGGTCGCGTCAAGAGCGGCTTCGAGATGCTGGTCAACAACTTCTCCGCCGGCCTCATCGGCATGCTGCTGGCGATCCTCGCCTTCTTCGTGATCGGCCCCTTCGTCAAGGTGCTCTCCGGCGTACTGGCCGGTGGCGTCGGCTTCCTGGTGGACAACAACCTGCTGCCGCTCACCTCCATCTTCGTCGAGCCGGCCAAGATCCTGTTCCTCAACAACGCCATCAACCACGGCATCTTCTCGCCGCTGGGGATCCAGCAGGCCACCGAGCACGGCCGCTCCATCTTCTTCCTGATCGAAGCGAACCCGGGCCCGGGCATGGGCGTGCTGCTGGCCTACATGGTGTTCGGTCGCGGCGCCGCCAAGCAGTCCGCTGCCGGTGCCTCCATCATTCACTTCTTCGGCGGCATCCACGAGATCTACTTCCCGTATGTGCTGATGAACCCGCGCCTGATCCTGGCGGTGATCGCCGGCGGCATGACCGGGGTGTTCACCCTGACCCTGTTCAACGCAGGTCTGGTCTCCCCCGCCTCACCGGGTTCCATCTTCGCCGTGCTGTTGATGACGCCGAAAGCCTCCCTGATCGGGGTCGCCCTCTCCATCATCAGCGCCACCCTGGTCTCCTTCCTGGTCGCCGCCGTGTTCGTCCGTGCCCAGCAGCCGGAAGCCGACGAGGCCGATGCCCTCGGTGAAGCCACTCGCAAGATGAAAGCCATGAAGGGTGCCAAGCCCGAGACCGCAGCGGCCAAGAAGCCGGGCGGTGAACTGATGGCGGTACGCAACATCGTCGTCGCCTGCGATGCGGGCATGGGATCCAGTGCCATGGGCGCCGGCCTGCTGCGCAAGCGGGTGCAGGCTGCCGGCCTCGACATCAGCGTCACCAACCGCGCCATCGATCAGCTCGACGATCAGGTGGACTGGGTCATCACCCACAAGGATCTGACCGAGCGGGCCCGTCGCCACGCGCCGCACGCCCACCACATCTCACTCACCAACTTCCTCGACAGCGGTCTCTATCAGGAGCTGGTACAGAGCCTGACCCAGGCCGCCAACGATGACGTCGCCAACCCGCAGCTGCTGGTGGCTGCCAACGACGACAGCTACGAGCCGCAAGCGACCGAGGTCTTTACCCTGAGCCGTCATGACGTGCACCTGGGGCTCAAGGCCGACAACAAGGAGGCCGCCATCCGGGCTGCCGGCAAGCTGCTGGCGGAGCGGGGCTACGTGGCGCCCGACTACGTCAACGCCATGCTGGAGCGCGAAAAGCTGGTCTCCACCTACCTCGGCGAATCCATCGCCGTGCCGCACGGCACCATTGCCGCCAAGGAGTTTGTGAAGCGCACCGGTATCGTCATCTGCCAATACCCGGCCGGGGTCGCCTTCGGCGAGGCGGCCGATGAAGTGGCGCGGCTGGTGATCGGCATCGCCGCCCGCAACGACGAACACATGCAGGTGATAACCCGCCTGACCAATGCACTGGACGAACCCGGCCTCATCGACCGGCTGGCCAGCACTCAGGATCCCCAGGAGTTCCTGGATCTGCTGGGTGCCGAGCAGGCTGCCTGATCGTCCTTCATCGTCTTTGGTTCAAGAGGTTAATATCATGAAAACATTGCATTTTGGTGCCGGCAATATCGGTCGCGGCTTCATCGGAAAACTGCTGGCTGACGCCAGCCACCAGGTCACCTTCGCCGACGTCAACGAGACCCTGATCGACCAGCTCAACCACCGCCAGGAGTACAAGGTGCACGTGGTGGGAGCGGATCAGAAGCTGGACGTGGTGCGCAACGTGGCGGCGGTGAGCTCCGCCGGCCACGAGGTGATCGCCCGCATCATCACCGCCGATCTGGTCACCACCGCGGTCGGCCCCAACATTCTGGACAAGATTGCCAGCACCCTGGCCCAGGGGCTGCAGGCCCGCTTCGATGCCGGCAACCTGACACCGCTCAACGTCATCGCCTGCGAGAACATGGTGCGCGGCACCAGCCACCTCAAGCAGGAGGTACTCAAGTACCTGCCGGTCGCGTATCATGCCACCCTCGACGCCTGCATCGGTTTCGTCGACTCGGCGGTGGACCGCATCGTTCCGCCCGCGGCGGCCAACGATGATCCGCTGGAAGTGACGGTGGAGAGCTTCAGCGAGTGGATCGTCGACCAGACCCAGTTCAAGGGGGAGCTGCCGCAGGTGGCGGGCATGGAGCCCACCGACAACCTGATGGCCTTCGTCGAGCGCAAGCTGTTCACCCTCAACACCGGCCACATCGTCACCGCCTACCTCGGCAAGCTGAGGGGCTATCGCACCATCCGCGAGGCGATCGAGGATCCGCTGATCCGCAGCAAGGTACGCCGCGCCATGGAGGAGAGCGGCGCCGTGCTGGTGCAACGCTACGGTTTCGACCCGCGCCTGCACGCCGCCTACATCGAGAAGATCCTGGCCCGCTTCGCCAACCCCTATCTGGTGGACGAGATTGACCGGGTCGGCCGTCAGCCGCTGCGCAAGCTGGCGGCGGGGGATCGGCTGGTGAAGCCGCTGCTCGGCACCCTGGAGTACGGCCTGCCAAACGATCACCTGCAGGAGGGGATCGCCGCGGCCCTGCACTATCGCAACGCCGACGACCCGCAGGCGGTGGAGCTGCAACAGCTGCTGGCGGAGCTGGGCCCGGCCCAGGCCCTGGCTCGCATCACCGGCCTGGCCGCCGACAGCGACATCGTCAGCGCCATCGTCACCCGTTATGGCAATTTGAAGTGACCTGATGAGGCGCCACCGTGCCGGCCCGCGCAGGCCGGCCACCAAAGCGCCTCATACGATAAAAACCGGGAGAGAGGCTCACTCTCTCCCAGTCAGCTGGACCCAATGCACTTATGACCACACACCAGGAAGATGAAGTACTGGAACGACTGAACGAGCAGGATGGCCCCCGCGGCTTCTTTCTCGAAGTCGTGACCATCCTGGAAGAGGCGGTCGACTCCCTGATGCGACGCGCGTTCCGTCAGGAGGAGTATGCCGTCAAGTACGCCATCGAACCTTTGCTCAACCAGAGCGGCCCCCTCGGCCAGCTGGAGGTACGCCTCAAGCTCATCTTCGCCCTCGGCCTCATTTCCCTTGAGCGCTATCAGGATCTCGAGGCTTACCTGAAGATCCGCGACGTTCTGGTACGCGACCCCAAGGATTACCGCTTCAGCGACAAGCCGATCCGCGATCTGCTGGCGCGTCTGCACGGCGTCAGCCAGGGCGGCATGATGCCGCAGGAGGCCCCCGCCAACGAGGAGGACTGGCCCTTCTACCAGATGCAGCTGAACCGGCTCGATCAGGTGGTGCGCTCGGCGCTGGTGCTGGCGGTGGCCGACTGCGTCACCGAACTCCACAAAGAGAGCCCCATCTAATCCGGCTGGTGGCCGCAGCCAGCGGCCCTTGCCTCGCCTTCCCCGCAACCGTGACGCCCGCTGTCGCGCGACCCGCTTCTCCCCTTGCTCCCGCCGCCGGCTGGTGTCAATCTGACCATCTTCCCCACTACACTTCCTCCAGGTCCATTGCCCCAACCGAGGTCTGCATGATCGCTCTCTCCCTGGCCGGGATCGCCCTGGTCTCAGTGCTGGCCCAGTGGCTCGCCTGGTCGCTGCGGGTACCCGCCATCCTGTTTCTGCTGCTCACCGGCCTATTGCTGGGGCCGGTCGGCGGTCTGCTCGACCCCGATGCCCTGCTCGGCGACCTGCTGTTTCCGTTGGTCTCCCTGTCGGTCGCCATCATCCTGTTCGAGGGGGCACTGACCCTGCACCTGGCCGAGCTCAAGGGGATCGGCAAGGTGGTGCGCAACCTCTGCTCCACCGGCATGCTGGTGAGCTTCGCCGTCATCGGCAGCGCCGGTTACTTCCTGCTGGGGCTGGACTGGCGGGTCGCCATGGTGCTCGGCGCCGTGCTGGTGGTGACCGGCCCCACCGTGGTCGCCCCCATGCTCAACGTGATCCGCCCGACCCGGGAGGTGGACCGCATCCTGCGCTGGGAGGGGATCGTCATCGATCCCATCGGCGCCCTGTTTGCGGTGCTGGTGTTCGAGGCGGTGCGCCTCGGCAGCCAGGGGGATCTGGTCGGTCACACCCTGCTGGCGCTGGCCAAGACGGTGGGGGTGGGCTCGCTCATCGGGGTCGGTGCCGGCTGGCTCACCACCCTGCTGATCCGCAAGGACTGGCTGCCGGTCAGCCTGCACAAGTTCGGCGTATTGGCGCTGGTGCTGGTCACCTTCAGCCTCTCCAACTGGCTCAGCCACGAATCCGGCCTGCTGGCGGTGACCGTGTTCGGCATCTGGCTCGCCAATCAGGAGGGGCTGGATCTGGAGGAGGTGCTGGCCTTCAAGGAGGATCTCGCCGTCATCCTCATCTCCTCCCTGTTCATCCTGCTGGCGGCCCGCCTCGATCTGGCCCAGCTCTGGCAGCTCGGCCCCATGGTGCTGGCGCTGCTGTGCGTGGTGCAGTTCGTGGCGCGTCCGCTCTGCATCCTGGTCTCCACCTGGGGATCCGATCTCTCCTGGCGGGCCCGTGCCCTGCTCGGCTGGATCGCGCCGCGCGGCATAGTGGCGGCGGCGGTCAGCGCCTCCTTCGCCATCAGCCTGCATGAAGCCGGCATTGCCGATGCGGACAAGCTGGTCCCCCTGGTGTTTGCGGTGATCATCTCCACCGTGGTGCTGCAGAGCCTCACTTCGGCACCGCTGGCCGGGCTGCTCAAGATGCGCCAGAGCGCCCCCAACACCTGGCTCATCATCGGAGCCAACTCGGTGGCGCGGGCCATCGGCCGAGCGCTGGCAGATCAGGGGGTGCCGGTTCAGCTCTGCGATCCGGCCTGGGAGTTCTGCCGTCAGGCGCGGATGAGCAACCTGCCCTGCTACTTCGGCAACCCGCAATCCGAACACGCCGAGCTGCACCTGCCGCTCACCAGCATCAGTACCGTGCTGGCGCTCTCCCCCAACCGCCACAACAACGCCCTCGGCGTGCTGCACTTCGCCCACCTCTACGGCGAGGAGAAGGTCTACTCGTTGCGCTCCAGCGAACAGCACGGCAAGGCCAACCGGGAGAGCGCCACCTTCCGCGCCCGTCAGAACCTGTTCGGCCCAGACATCAACTACGCCCGGTTGAGCGGCCTGCTGAGCCGGGGCGGCCAGATCAAGGCGACCCGCCTGAGCGAGGCGTTCGACTGGGCCCAGTATCAGGAGGCCAACCCGGGCGCCATCCCGCTGTTCGTGCTGGATGGCAAGGGGCGGACCCGCATCGTCACCGGCCCCGTCGAGCCGCTGGCCGGGGAGCTGCTGATCGCCCTGCAGCCCCCCAAAGAGGGGGCCGGCCAGTGAATTCTGCCGAGCCGACCGCCAACCCGCTGCTCGCCCCGCTGCTGGCACTGCTCAGGCAGGCCAGCGGCAGCTACAAGGTGCACGAGCTGCTGGCCGAGCTGCGCCGCCAGGAGTTCATCCCGCCTCTGCCGGGGGACGAGCAGCAGCTGTTTCGGCTCAACTTCCTCATCATGAACGCCCTTTATCAGCTGCAGGCCGAGCTCCACGATGAAGGGTGGTGGCTGCTGATCAGCACCCTGGATATCCGGATCGAACCGCTCGCTCCTCGCAACACGGCAAGCGCCCTCGCCCGGGGCGAGGCGCTGCGCAGCTACTACCTCGACTGGCAGGTGTTCTGGCAGACCGACCGGGAGGAGGTGGAGGCCCTGCTCGGCAGCTTCTGGCGGGCCTACGCACGGGATGAACACAGGGCCGAGGCACTGACCCTGTTCGCCCTGCCGGCCGGGGCGGGGCCTGACGCCATTCGCCGCCGCTGGCGGGAGCTGGCACTGCAACACCATCCGGATCGGGGGGGCGATGCCGACACCTTCATCCGCCTGCGCTGGGCCTGGGAACACCTCAAGACGGCCAAATGAGCCGCCTGATGGCGGCCGCAACCACTAGACTTGAAGTGGCATCAAGCGTCACGGGAGGATGTCATGACAGTCAATGAACTTCGTCTGCTCTACCAGCAACAAGCCTTCAAGGAAGCCGAGATCCTGCAGGATGCCATCCTGCCCGGCTGGATCGTTGAGTTCAGGGGACAGGACGGCAAACTGTACGAGATGACCGACACCCTGGGTTGCCCCCTCAGCTTCGGCTCGGTCGAAGAGGCCCGCCAGCACGTGCATCTGGTGGCGGACTGCCCGATCCAGATCGAGCACCTCTACCGCTTCTTCGAACGCTGAGGGGCTGGCAGGCGCAAAAAAGGCTCCCACGGGAGCCTTTTCTCATTCCGGTTGCAGGGGGTCAGCCCCCTTTCCCTCCAGCCGTCTGACCGGCTTTTGCAGGATCAGGTTGGCGGGATAGGTGACCAGATCGCCGTTGTCATCGCGCACCCGCACATAGAAGAGGCCGATCTCGGTGATGACGCCGGTGACCGAGTCATCCTTGTCGAGGATCCGGATCCGATCACCAATCCGGTAGGGGAAGGCGAAGAAGATGGTGATGCTGGCGGTGATGTTGGAGAGGATCGACCACTGCGCCACCATGGCGACCCCCAGCACAGCGAAGAAGGAGGAGGCCAGCACCACCAGCCGCGAGAAGTCGAGCCCCCACACCCCGGCCAGGATCAGCAGGGTGGCGCAACCGAGCAGGAAGTGGAACACGTGCTCCACGTAGAGCACCCGGTTCTCGCTCACCTGCCGGCTCTGGCCGAGGGCCATCAGGCTCTTGTGAATGAGGCCGCGAATGAGGGTGTGGCCCAGCAACAGCAGCAGAGTCACGCCAAAAGATTCCCATGTGGTCATGTCGGCTCCTTACCACCAGCGTCTGTGTTTGAGCCAGACCGCCAGCCCGGCGGCCAGCGCCACCAGGGATCCACAGAAGATCCAGAAGGCGGTCGGGCTCTCGGCCCCGGGAATGCCCCCCAGGTTGATGCCGAACAGGCCGGTCAGGAAGCTGGCGGGCAGAAACAGCAGCGCCATCACCGACATCTGATAGGCGCGGCGGTTGGTCGCCTCCGCCATCAGGTTGTTGATCTCGTCCGCCAGCACGGCGGTGCGCGCCACGCCGGCATCCAGATCGTCGAGCCAGCGCCGCAGCCGGTCGGCGATGTCGAGCAGGCGCCGCCGGTCGTCCTCGTCCAGCCAGCTGATCTTCTCGTTGGCGAGGCGCGCCACCAGATCCCGCTGCGGCGAGAGGTAGCGGCGGATCATGATGAGCTGTTTGCGGATCAGCGCCAGCCGGCCGTTGGCAGGCAGGTCGCGCATCAGCACCTGCTCTTCCAGATCCAGGATCTGGTCGTGCAGCTCCTCGACGAACTCCCCGGCCCGATCGGTCAGGGCGTCGCAGATCTCCACCAGCCAATCGGCCGGGGTGTCCGCACCGCCCCCCTGCTTCAGCTGCTCGAAGACATCTTTTTCCGACAGCAGCGGCCGCCGCCGGCTGCTGATGATGAGATCCGGCGTGATGAAGATCCGCAGCGCCACCATCTCTTCGGGCCTGTGATCCTTGTTGTGGTTGATGCCGCGCAGGATCAGCAGCACCGTCTCGCCCATCCGCACCAGCTTGGGGCGATTGCTCTGGCCGAGCAGGGATTCGCGTGCCGCATCACCCAACAGTGGCGTCTGCAACAGCCAGCGCGCCGCCTCCGGGTTGCCATAGTCCAGATGCAGCCAGCCTGGCTGCGCTGCCGGAATCTCGCTGCCTACCGCCAGCGGCTGCATGCCCCCCCTGCCATCCAGGGTCAGGCCATAAATCACGTCACTGGGCACCCGATCCATCTGCTCGTCCTTCTCGCTCATGTTCATCGGCCCAGCTTACACCAAAGCCGGACCCGACTCAGCCCCGGGGCAGCCGGCCGCCCCCGGCCGTGCTAAGATGCGCCACTCGTTTCAGACACAGGAAGCCATGCCCATCTGGGTTGATGCCGATGCCTGCCCCATTCCGGTCAAGGAGATCCTCTATCGCGCCGCCCACCGCGCCCAGGTGGTGACCACGCTAGTGGCCAATCAGGGGCTGCGGGTGCCTCCCTCCCCCTTCATCAAGACCCAGCAGGTGGAAAAGGGCTTCGATGTGGCAGATCATGTCATCGCCCAGCAGGTCAAACCCGGCGATCTGGTGATCACCGGCGACATCCCCCTCGCCGCCCTGGTGATCGATGCCGGCGGCGAGGCGCTCAATCCCCGCGGCGAGATCTACACCCGCGAGACCATCAAGGCGCGGCTCGGCATGCGCAACTTCATGGAGGAGCTGCGCTCGGCCGGGGTCCAGACCGGTGGCCCGGCCCCCCTCAACGCGGCCGACAAGCAGCGCTTCGCCAACGCGCTGGACAAGTGGCTGGTCAGGGGCAAGCTGAGCTGAGCCCGCTCCCCGGCGCCCTGCCGGGGAGACCCGTCATCCCCTTCTGCGCTTAATTCTTTCTTAAGGGAGCTGAACTAACCTTGTGGCTGTTGACCCAACCACCCGCAAGGAGCAAGCAATGAAACTGACCCCCCTGTTGTTACTGATCCCTCTGTTGAGCAGCGCAGCCCTGGCCGATCCCCAATGCACCCAGGCCGACAAGAGCAAGTGGATGAGCGAAGCCGACGCCCAGCAGCAGATCAAGGCGATGGGCTATGACATCAAGAAGTTCAAGGTCACCGAGACCAACTGCTACGAGATTTACGGTTGGGACAAGGAGAAGCGCAAGGTCGAGATCTACTTCGACCCGACCGATCTGAAGAAAGTGAAAGAAGAGATCGACGAATAACGCCGCGTTGGGCCGGCAATGCGCCGGCCCCAGCCTTGGAGCCTTGCCATGACCCCTACCTCTGAAGTGAAAGTCTGGGATCCCCTCATCCGGGTGTTTCACTGGGCTACTGTCACCCTCTGCCTGCTCAACTTCTTCATCCTGGAAGAGGGCAGCAAGCTCCACAAATATGCCGGCTACGCGGTGGGCATCCTGCTCATCATCCGCCTGCTGTGGGGACTGATCGGCCCTCATTACGCCCGCTTTGGCCAGTGGTGGCCGACCCCGGCCCGGGTGCGCTACTACCTGCGCCAGCTGGCCAGCGGGCATCACCCCTACTACCTCGGCCACAACCCGGTCGGCGCCCTGATGATCTGGCTGCTGCTGCTGTCTCTGGTCGGCACCGTGGTCACCGGCTGGCTCACCACCTGGGATGCCTTCTGGGGCGAGGACTGGCTGGAGGAGCTGCACGGCATCCTCGCCAACACCCTGATGGCCGCCGTCGGTGTCCATGCGGCCGTGGTGATCCTGACCGATCGCCTCACCCGCAGCGACCTGGTGCGCGCCATGGTGCTGGGCAAAAAACGGGTGCCCGCCGACACCAAGGTGGAAGATCCGCGCAGTTAATGACCGGGTCGCCCGCCGGGCCCCGGTTTTTTGCTGCAATGGCCCGCGACACTGGTAAGATGCGCCGCCATTTTCCCATGTCGTAGCCATCATGACCGCCCAAGGGCACCTGCTGTTTTCCGTTACCTGCACCCTGATCGCCCACAAACTCCAGCTGACGCCGGCCCTGGCCGACGCCAGCCTGTGGCAGACCGTGCCCGCCGCCCTGGCCAGCGCCCTGCTGCCGGACCTCGACCACCCCAAGTCGGTATTGGGGCAGCGGCTGCCCTGGATCTCGAAACCCCTCTCTCGCCTGTTCGGTCATCGCGGCTTCACCCACAGCCTGCTGGCGGTGGCGGTCGCCATCTGGGGGCTCAACCAGCAGTTGCCGCCCGATACCCTGCCGGTCGGGGTCAAAGATGCCCTCATCATCGGCTACCTCAGCCACCTGCTGGGGGACTGGCTCACCCCGGCCGGCATCCCGCTCTTCTGGCCCAGCAAGCGCCGCTACCGGCTGCCGGGCTGGCCGCTCAGAAGCGGCGGCGCCCTCGAGACCGGCTTTTGCACCCTTACCCTGCTGGCCGCCGGTTACTGGGCCCACTGGCCCGGCTAGGTAGTCGGCCGCCAAAAAACAAACCCCTGCCGAGGCAGGGGTTTGTCGTGGTAGAGCGGGTGGATGACTTACAGCATCACACCGGCGATCACGGCGGAGAGCAGGCTCACCAGGGTAGAACCGTACACCAGCTTCAGACCGAAGCGGGAGACCATGTTGCCTTTCTCTTCGTTCAGCGCCTTCACCGCACCGGCGATGATGCCGATGGAGCTGAAGTTGGCGAACGACACCATGAAGATGGAGAGGATGCCGACGGTGCGCGGAGAGAGCTGGGCCGCGATCTTGCCCAGATCCATCATGGCCACGAATTCGTTGGTCACCAGCTTGGTCGCCATGATGGAACCGGCCTGCAGCGCTTCACTGCCCGGGATGCCCAGGATCCAGGCGATGGGGTAGAAGATGTAACCCATGACATGCTGGAAGTTGACGCCGAACGCCATCTCGAACAGGTAGTTGATGAGGGCGATCAGGGCGATGAAGCCCACCAGCATGGCACCCACGATCACCGCCACGGTGAAACCGGCCATGATGTACTCGCCCAGCATCTCGAAGAAGTTCTCTTTCTTCGGGGTGTGGTGCTCGTCACCCTCGGACAGCGCCTTGGCGTCGGTCACGGTATTGTCCGGCTCATAGGGGTTGATGAGCGACAGCACGACGAAGGTGCTGAACATGTTGAGCACCAGGGCGGCCACCACGTAGCGCGGCTCGATCAGCTGCATGTAGGCACCGACGATGGACATGGAGACGGTGGACATGGCGGTGGCGGCCAGGGTGTACATCTGCTTCTCGTTCAGGTGCGGCAGTATGTTCTTGAGCGCGATGAAGTTCTCGGACTGGCCGACGATCATGGAGCTGATGGCGTTGAAGGATTCCAGCTTGCCCATGCCGTTGATCTTGGCCAGCACGGTACCGATGCCGCGGATCACCAGCGGCAGCAGACGGATGTACTGCAGGATGCCGATCAGCACGGAGATGAAGACGATGGGCATCAGCACCATCAGGAAGAAGGAGAAGGCCCCTTCATTGACCAGGCCGCCGAACACGAAGTCGGTCCCCTGCTTGGCAAACTCCATCAGCTTGGTGAAGCCGGCGGCAAAGCCACCCACTACCGCCAGACCCACTTCGGAGTTCAGCATGAACCAGGCCAGCGCCAGTTCGACCACCAGCAGTTGGCCGATATAGCGCGGCTTGATCAGTTTCCAGTTGCGGCGGTTTGCCAGCAACGCCAGAGCGAGGACCATGACGAGTCCGAGCACAAAGTGAACGTATTCCATACCTGTAGCACCTGAGTGAATTGTAATTTTTGACCGGCGCCATCATAGACATTTGCATATTTAAAAATTCAGATAGCCATCACAATCTGCGGTAAAAATATGCATGTTGGATAATACAAACGTTTTTAAATTAATTAAACGCTCACACAAGCATCCAATCATTGTTCAATAAATAACAAAACACAATATAAACAATCACTTAAAAATAAATCATGTATTTGTAAACTCCTGTTTTCACAGCTTAATTACATTCACTTAATACTCGCAAGGCCGCGCAGAAGTGGTCAGAACAAATTTACGACAAATTTATTTAATCAAGGTGGAGTGAAAAACGTTTATCTTATTTGCGATGAATGTAGACGGTGCCAAATACATATTTCCGCGACCGCGAACCGCTGCTCCGGATTGCCAGGGGGCAGTCGGTGAGCCGGCCCCTTGCCACCGGGCTGACAGTCACGAACAGAAGCAGTCGCTCAAATTTGCAGCACATCCAACGGCGGATTCTGGTACAATGCGCGCCCTTGCGCCCGGCGCAGCCCGTTTTCTCCCATATAGAGTCCTTTTGTGAACAACGAATTTAGCAGCCTGAACCTCTCCCCCGCCCTGCTCGAGAACCTCGCCAGCCTGGGTTATCTGCAGATGACCCCGATCCAGGCCCAGAGCCTGCCCCTGGTACTCGACGGCAAAGACTTGATCGCCAAGGCAAAAACCGGCAGCGGCAAGACTGCGGCCTTCGGCCTCGGCCTGCTCTCCCGCCTTGACGTCAACCGGCTCGAGGTACAGGCGCTGGTGCTCTGCCCGACTCGCGAGCTGGCGGATCAGGTTGCCACCGAGATCCGTCGTCTCGCCCGTACCCTACCCAACGTCAAGCTGGTGACCCTGTGCGGCGGCACCCCGACCGCACCGCAATCGGCCACCCTGAGCTTCGGTGCCCACATCGCCGTCGGCACCCCGGGCCGGATCCTCAAGCACCTGGAGCAGGGCACCCTGGCGCTCGACAGCCTCAAGACGCTGGTGCTGGACGAAGCGGATCGCATGCTGGACATGGGCTTTGGCGAAGACATCAACCGGGTCATCAGCCACGCCCCGCGGGATCGCCAGACCCTGCTCTTCTCCGCCACCTATCCGGAGGGGATCGCCCAGATGAGCCGTGGCGTGCAGCGCAACCCGGTGGAGGTGAGCGTGGAGTCCCTGCACGAGGAGAGCGCCATCGAGCAGAAGCTGTATGAAGTGCCGACCGGTCAGCGCCTCGAGGCCCTCGGCTGGCTGCTCAGCCACTATCAGCCGGGCTCCTGCGTGGTGTTCTGCAACACCAAGCGGGCCTGCAACGACGTGGCCGATCACCTGGCCGCCAAGGGCTTCTCGGCCCTGGCGCTGAACGGCGATCTGGAGCAGCGCGAGCGGGATCAGGTGCTGGTGCGCTTCGCCAACGGCAGCGCCACCATACTGGTGGCCACCGACGTGGCGGCCCGCGGGCTGGATATCAAGGAGCTGGGCGCCGTCATCAACTACGAGCTCACCTACGACCCCGAGGTGCACGTGCACCGCATCGGTCGGACCGGCCGCGCCGGCCAGCAGGGCCTGGCCCTGAGCCTCTATCAGCCGAACGAGGCCCAGCGCGTCAACATCATCGAGGAGTACCAGCAGGCCCCGCTGCCGCTGGGGGATCTCGATGCCATCAGCCGCGCCATCAAACCCATAGCCCCGCAGATGGTGACCCTCTCCATCGATGCGGGCCGCAAGAGCAAGGTGCGCGCCGGTGACATCTTGGGCGCCCTGACCGGCGAAGGCGGCATTGCCGGGGCCGATGTTGGCAAGATCCAGATCGCCGAGCAGTACTCCTACGTGGCAGTCAAGCAGGGCGTAGCCAAGGCGGCGCTCAAGCGACTGCAGGAAGGCAAGATCAAGGGTCGCAGCTACCGTGCCCGCAAACTGGGCTAAGGTTCAGACCACAGGCGCCCCAGCGGCGCCTGTTTCATATTTATCCGTGCCCATGAGAACAAGGCAGGTGCCATGACGACCCCAGATGTGAGCTGCCAGAACTGCGAGGCCTGCTGCTGCCGCCTCGAAGTGATGCTGTTTACCGATACCGGCGTGCCGGATCGCTATGTGGAAGAGCGGGAAGGTGAAGTGCCGGTGATGCACCGGCTGGAAGATGGCTGGTGCGCGGCGCTCGATCGCAACACCATGATGTGCCGCATCTACGAAGTCCGTCCCCTGATATGCCGTGAATTTGAAATGGGCGAGCCCGACTGTATCGACGAACGGGACAAGTGGTTTATCAAGCTCGATTGAGCCGCCCCTCGATCGCAACACCATGATGTGCCGCATCCATGAGGTACGCCCCCTGATCTGTCGTGAGTTCGAGATGGGTGAGCCGGACTGTATCGACGAACGGGACAAGTGGTTTATCAAGCTCGATTGAGCCGCCCCTCGATCGCAACACCATGATGTGCCGCATCTA